>RFGB01000196.1 GCA_003697125.1 Alphaproteobacteria bacterium | reverse complement strand
GGGCGGCCGAGCCCGCCCCCGCCGGCCGGGATGCCGCGCCGCCGCGCCCGGCGCCGGCGGCGGCCGCCGCCCCGGTCGCGGCACAGAATGCCGCGCCCCCGGCCGCGCCCGCCTCGGAGATCAGCCCCGAGGCGCTGGCCAATCTGGCCGAGGTCGAGAAGCGCGCGCGGCGGCTGACCCTGATGCAGCTGACCGAGCGCACCTGCAAATGGCCGATCGGCGATCCCGCCACCGATGATTTCTGGTTCTGCGGCCTGCCCTCCGAACCGGGCAAGCCCTATTGCGAGGCGCATGTCGCGGTCGCCTTCCAGCCGATGTCCAGCCGGCGCGACCGCCGTGCCGGCGGCCGCTGACCACGCCGCCCCCGGCGCCACCGGGCTGGTGCTGGTGCACGGGTCCTGGTGCGGCGCCTGGGCCTGGGGGCTGGTGGAGCCGCATCTGACCGCGGCGGGGCTGCGGGTGCTGGCGATCGACCTGCCGGGCCACGGGCTGCATGCGCGGCTGCCCGAACCGTTCCTGCACCGGCCGCTGGATGCCGAGGCCTTCGCCGCCGCGCCTTCGGCCATGGCCGGGATCGGGGCGGCGGAGCTTGCCGCCGCGGTGGCCGGCGCGGCGCGGCGGCTGCGCGCCGCGGGGGCGCGGCGGGTGGTGGCGGTCGGCCACTCGATGGGCGGGGTTCCGGTCAGCCATGCCGCGGCGCGGTGGCCGGCGCTGTTCGACGGGCTGATCTATCTGGCCGCCTATGCCGCGCTGCCGGGCAAGGCCCCCGCGGCGCATCTGCGCCTGCCCGAACAGGTGGCACGGGGTCTGCTGCCGGGGATCTGCATGGGGGATGCGCGGCACATCGGCGCGCTGCGCATCGATCCCCGTTCGGAAGATCCGGGCTATCTGGCCCGCATGGCCGAGGCGCTGGGCGACGATCTGCCGGCGGAGCTGATGGCGGTGGTCCGCCATCTGATGACGCCCGACGCGCCGGCGCTGATCTATCGCGAGCAGGCCGCGTTCGACCCCGCCGCGGCGGCCCATTCGCGCAGCTATGTGCGCTGCCTGCGCGACCGCACGGTGCTGCCCTCGACCGGGGCCGCCATCGCCGCCGACATGACCGCGGCCTGGCCCGACCGCCCCTGCCGGCTGGTCGATCTCGATTCGGGGCATCTGCCGATGTTCTCCTGCCCCGAGAAGCTGGCCGGGATCCTGGTCGCACTGGCGCGCGATCAGTCCCCCGTCCCGCCCGCGCCGCCGCCCGACCCGACCCGGGCGGGATAGGTGTCGTCCAGCGCATAGCCGGCGCCGCGCACGGTGCGGATCGGATCGCGTTCCCCCTTGCGGTTCAGCGCCTTGCGCAGCCTGCCGACATGGACGTCGACGGTGCGCGTCTCGACATAGACGTCGCTGCCCCAGACGCGATCCAGCAGCTGTTCGCGGCTGAACACGCGGCCCGGGCGCTGGATCAGCACGTCCAGAAGGCGGTATTCGGTCGGGCCCAGATGCACCTCGCGCGAGCCGCGGCGGATGCGCCGGGTCTCGCGGTCCAGCACGATGTCGCCGAACACGGCCACGCTTCCGGCCAGGCCCGGCTGCACGCGGCGCAGCACCGCCCGGATCCGCGCCTGGAGTTCGGCCATCGAGAAGGGCTTGGTCAGGTAGTCGTCCGCGCCGGTCTCCAGCCCGCGCACCCGGTCCTCCTCGGCGGCGCGGGCGGACAGGATGATGATCGGGATCGCGCGGGTGGCGGTGCGGGCGCGCAGCCGGCGGGCCACCTCGATGCCCGAGACCGAGGGCAGCATCCAGTCGAGAAGGACCAGATCGGGCTGTTCCTCGTCGATGGCGAGCAGCGCCTCCTCGCCGTCTCCGGCCACCCGGACGGCATGCCCGGCCCGGGAGAGGTTGTAGACGAGAAGCTCGCTCAGCGCCTCCTCGTCCTCGACGACCAGAATCCGCATGCCCATGCGACCGGTTCCTAGCCGAGGATGCCGTCCATCGACACCGGCGCGCCCTTGGGCCGGTCGTCGCCCAGCGGCTCGCCCTCGACGATCCAGTAGACCAGTTCGGCGATGTGGGTGGTGTGGTCGCCGATCCGTTCCAGGTTCTTGGCGATGAACAGCAGCTGCGAGCCCAGACCGATGATCCGGGGCTCCTCCATCATGTAGGTGACCAGCTCGCGGAACAGGGAATTGTAGAACTCGTCGATCTCGATGTCGCGCCGCCAGACCGAGACGGCGAGCGCGACGTCGCGGCTGGAGAAGGCGTCGAGCACCTCGTTGAGCAGGCGCAGCGTCTGCTGGCCCATGCGCACGACCGATCCCGACAGGTTGATTCGCTGCGCCTGGGCCAGCGCCTTGGACCGCTTGGCGATGTTCTTGGACAGGTCGCCGATGCGCTCCAGCACGGTGGACATCTTCAGCGCGGCGACCACCAGCCGCAGATCCTGGGCCATCGGCTGGCGCAGGGCGATGACGCGCACGCACAGGTCGTCGACCTCATGCTCGAGCCGGTCCAGCCGCTTGTCGCGCAGGATCACCTGTTCGGCCATGTCGCTGTCGCGGGTCTCCACCGCCTCGAGCGCCGTGGTCAGCAGCTCCTCGGCAAGCCCGCCCATCTCGGCGATCCGTGCCGTGATGGCGCGCAGATCCTCGTCGAAGGCCGATACGATATGGGGGCTCATCTTGCCGCTCTCCTCGATGGGCGGGACACGCCGCTTGTCAGCCGAACCGGCCGGTGATGTAGTCCTGGGTCCGGCGGTCGGACGGGTTGGTGAATATCTTGGTGGTGTCGCCCTGTTCCACAAGCTGGCCCATGTGGAAGAAGGCGGTCTTCTGGCTGACGCGGGCGGCCTGCTGCATCGAATGGGTGACGATGACCAGGGAATAGGTCTGGCGCAGCTCGTCGATCAGCTCCTCGATCTGGGCGGTGGCGATGGGATCGAGCGCCGAGCAGGGTTCGTCCATCAGCAGCACCTCGGGCGAGGTGGCGATGGCGCGGGCGATGCACAGCCGCTGCTGCTGGCCGCCCGAAAGCCCGGTGCCCGGGCTGGACAGGCGGTCCTTCACCTCGTTCCACAGCGCCGCGCGGGTCAGGGCACGCTCGACGATCGCATCCAGCTCGGCGCGGTCGCGGGCCAGCCCGTGGATGCGCGGGCCGTAGGCGACATTGTCATAGATCGATTTCGGGAAGGGGTTGGGCTTCTGGAACACCATTCCCACCCGGGCGCGCAGCTGGACCGGATCCACGGCGGGGTCGTGGATGTCCTGGCCGTCCAGGGTGATGCTGCCCTCCACCCGGGCGGTGGGGATGGTGTCGTTCATCCGGTTCAGGCAGCGCAGGAAGGTGGACTTGCCGCAGCCCGACGGGCCGATGAAGGCGGTCACCGTCTTGTCGAGGATGTCGACGCTGACATCCCTCAGCGCGTGATTGTCGCCGTAATACACGTTCACGCCGCGGGCGGTCATCTTCACCGGGCTCATGTGCGCCGCCTTTCCGGGGGGTGGGGATGGCTGGTTCATGCTCTGCGCTACCATTGCTTCGCGAAGCGTCGCCGCAGATAGATGGCCGTCGCGTTCATGGCCACCAGGAACAGGAGCAGGACGCAGATCGCCGCCGCGGTGCGCGAGACGAAGCCGCGCTCGGGACTGTCGGCCCAGATGAAGATCTGGGTGGGCAGGGCGGTCGCGGGGGACATCACGCCGTCGGGCGCCTGGGTGATGAAGGCGTTCATCCCGATCAGCAGCAGCGGCGCGGTTTCGCCCAGCGCCTGGGCCAGGCCGATGATCGTGCCGGTCAGGATCCCCGGCATGGCCAGCGGCAGCACGTGATCGAACACGACCTGATGGCGCGACGCGCCGAGGCCCAGCGCCGCCTCGCGGATCGAGGGCGGCACCGCCTTGATCGCGGCGCGGGTGGCGATGATGATGGTGGGCAGCGTCATCAGCGCCAGCGTCATGCCGCCCACCAGCGGGGCCGAGCGCGGCAGCCCGAACCAGCCCAGGAACACGGCCAGCGCCAGCAGGCCGAACACCACCGAGGGGACTGCGGCGAGGTTGTTGATGTTGATCTCGATCAGGTCGGTCCATCGGTTGCGGGGGGCGAACTCCTCCAGATAGATCGCCGCGGCGATCCCCACCGGGAAGGAGATGAGGAAGCAGACGAGCAGCGCGTAAAACGACCCCCACAGCGCGCCCTTCAGCCCGGCCAGTTCCGGAAAGCGGCTGTCGGCATTGGTGATCAGCCCGACATTCAGCGGGCGCGAGACCAGGCCCATCGCGACCAGGCGGTCGAAGCGTGCCATCGCCGCGTCACTGACCCGGCGGCGCGATTCGGGCGTGTTGCGGTCGATCAGGCCCTTGGCGAGCTGGTCGAAGGGGTCGCTGACCGGCACCGCCATCCTCAGGCTGCGCCCGATCAGGCCGGGATCGGCCATCACCCTGTCGCGCAGAAGATAGGGCGCGCCGCTCGAGATCATCTCCATCAGCTCGCGGCGATCGCGGCGCGAGGTGACCTCGGGAAACAGCCCGTAGACCGCCTCCTGCACGATGGCGCGAAAATTCCCCGCCCCCGGATCCTCGGGCTTCACCCGCTGGGGCGAGATCTCGAATTCCAGCGTCACATGGGTCTGGGTGAATGCCGCCCAGCCATTGTAGAGCAGCGCGCCGACCAGGATCGCCAGCATCAGCACCGCCAGCCCGAGCGCGGTCAGCCCCGCGGCCCGGAGCCAGGCGTCGCGGCCATGGCGGCGGCGCACGCGGACAAGCAGGCGCGGATCGGCCCAGTCGATCGGCCGCGGCGCCGCGGCGGCATCGGTCATGGTCGGCACCTCAGTCATAGAGCTCGCGATAGCGGCGCACCACGCCAAGCGCGACGACGTTCAGCGCCAGCGTGACCAGGAACAGCACCAGCCCCAGCGCGAAGGCCGCCAGGGTCTTGGGGTTGTCGAATTCCGTGTCGCCGATCAGCAGCGTCACGATCTGCACCGTGACCGTGGTGACCGAATCGAGCGGGTTGAGCGTCAGCGTCGCGATCAGCCCCGCCGCCATCACGACGATCATCGTCTCGCCGATGGCGCGGCTGACCGCCAGCAGGATGCCGCCGACGATGCCGGGCAGGGCGGCGGGGAACAGCACCTTCAGGATGGTCTCGCCCCGGGTCGCCCCCAGCGCCAGCGACCCGTCGCGCAGGGCCCGCGGCACCGCCTGCAGCGCGTCATCGGTGAAGGAGGAGATGAAGGGAATCAGCATGATGCCCATCGCCCCGCCCGCGGCCAGCGCGGTGTTGGGCGCGATGTCGATCCCCAGCGCCGCCCCGGCGGCGCGCAGCGCCGGGGCCACGACCAGCACCGCGAAGAAGCCGTAGACCACCGTCGGGATGCCGGCCAGGATTTCCAGCAGCGGCTTGGCGATCGCGCGGGTGCGGGGGGCGGCGAACTCGAACAGGTAGATGGCCGACAGGATCCCGATCGGGATCGCGACGGTGATCGCGATGGCGGTGATCAGCAGCGTGCCGACGAAGACCGGCACCCAGCCGAAGGCGCCCTCGGCCGCGATCTGGTCCGCGCGCAGGGGGATCTGCGGCTCCCAGTTCAGGCCGAACAGGAAATCGGCCACCGGAACGCGCTGGAAGAAGCGGATTGATTCGAACAGCAGCGCGGCGAGGATCCCCGCGGTGACCAGGATGGCGGCCGCCGCGCTGGCCAGCATCAGGATGGTGACGACGCGCTCGACCCGGTCGCGGGCGCGGAAGGCCGCGGCGACGCGCCGCCGGGCGATCATCAGGCCGATGGCCAGCACCGCGGCGGTGACCGCCCAGAGCGCGGTTGCGGCGATTTCGCGCAGCGCGAGGAAATAGGCCGCGGCCTCGCGCTTCCAGGGCTCGGGATCCCCGAAGATGCGGCCATCGGCGATGGCGCGGATCTCGGCCTTGACCAGCGACAGCTCCCCCGGCGCCAGCCCGGCCAGATGCTCGGGCGCGATCGCGGCCATGGTGATCAGCTCCAGCACCCGTTCCTGCAGCAGCAGCCACAGCAGCACCAGGATCAGCGCGGGCAGACCGCTGAGCGCGACCGCATAGGCGCCGTGGAAGCTGGCAAGGGAATGGAAGCGTGCCCCGGCGCGGATCTGCGCGCGCGCCGCCTGCCGGTTGATCATGTAGCCGGCGAGCGACGCGAGGAGGATCATCAGGAGGAGATAGCCGGTCACCTGGGGCAATCCGCTGTCGGGCCCGATGGCCGGCCGGCGCGCGGGCGCCGGCCGGTCC
>RFGB01000195.1 GCA_003697125.1 Alphaproteobacteria bacterium | reverse complement strand
CCTGACCCCGCGGGCGCCGATCGCCGCCCCCGCCGCCCGGACCGGGCGCGGCGGCCGGGGCGCGATGCCCCCGCCGCCCGGACCGGCCGCGGCGGCCGGAACGCCGCGCGGTCAGCCCTTCAGCCCGAACAGGCGCGCCGCGTTGCCCCCCAGGATCGCCGCGCGCGCCGCCTCGTCGAGGCCGGCCGCGGCGAGGAAGCCGACCGGATCGGCCTCGCCCATCGGATAGTCCGAGCCGAGCAGCACCCGGTCCGCCCCCATCCGGGCGACGAGATGGTTGAGCGTGACCGGATCATAGAGGCAGCTGTCGTAATGCAGCATGCGCAGATATGCCTCGGGCGGTCTGGTCATGTTGCGCCGGGTCAGCGGCTTCTCGACATAGTTGCGGCTCACGCGGCCGAAATTGTAGGGCATGTAGCCGCCGCCATGCGAGATGCAGATCCGCAGTTCCGGATAGGCGTCCAGCACCCCGTCATAGAACAGCGAGGCGATGGCGAAGGTCTCCTCCATGCACTGGCCCAGGCTGTTCCACATCATGTAGCGCGCAAGCCGCGGGTCCGGGTTGCCGGCGGGATGGACGAACACCACCGCCCCGGTGCGCTGGGCGGTGGCCCAGAAGGGCCAAAGCGGCGCCTCCCCGATCTCGTGCCCGCCCGCCCGGGTCGGGATGGTCACGCCCGACAGGCCGAGCTCCTCCATGCAGCGGGCAAGCTCGGCCGCGGCGAGGTCGGGGTGATGCAGCGGAACCATCCCCAGCCCGCGATAGCGTCCGGGCGCGGTGGCGACGGCGGCGGCCAGCGCGTCATTGGTCCTGCGGCACAGCTCCAGCGCGGTCTGCGCATCGGCAAATCCGGAGTCCTGATGCACCAGGCTGGGGCTCAGCACCTGCACGTCCACCCCCATCCGGTCCATCGCCGCCAGCCTTTCGGCATGGTCGGCCATCCGGGCGATGACCCGCTGCGCCCGCTCCTCGGCCGCCCGGCGCGCCTGTTCGGTCGCATCGGGCGGGACGCGGTTGAAGATGCTGTGGGGCGCGGTGACGGCATAGACCTCGGGCACCAGATAATGGGCGTGAACATCCACGACGGTCGGCATCGGCGCGATCTCCCTGTGCGCGGTTGCGGTCGCTCAGGCCTCCGGGCGCAGCTTCAGAAGCCGCGCCGCGTTGCCGGCGAAGATCGCGCGGCGGTCGGCCTCGGGCAGGCCGAGGCTCTCGATCGCCGCGATGGTGGGGCCGATCGGCGCCAGCGGCGCGTCGGTGGCGAACAGCACATGATCCACGCCGAAGAAGTCCAGCCCGCAGCGCAGGCCGGTGGCGCTTCCGAACATCGCGGTGTCGGCGAAGAATTCGTGGAAATACTCCATGTGCGGCCGCCTCAGCGCCGACAGGACCCCCGAATAGTCCTCATCCGAGGTGCGCGTTCCCAGCACCTCCAGCCCCGGTCCCACCCGCCCGTCGAAATAGGGGATCATCCCGCCCAGGTGATGGGTGATGATCTTCAGCCCCGCAAGGCGGTCGAACAGGCCCGAGAACACCAGCCGCGCCATCGCGACGCTGGTCTCGTAGGGCCAGCCGAAGCACCACCACATCTCGAACCGCGATCGCGGTTCCGAGGCATAGTCCGGCATCGACGGTCCGCGGGCGGGGTGCAGCCAGATCGGCAGGTCGTGCCGGGCGGCCAGCGCGAAGATGGGCAGGAACTGCGGCAAATCCAGCGGCCGGCCGGCGACATTGGCGAAGATCTGCACCCCCCGCGCGCCCAGGGTGGTGATCGCGCGCTCGGCCTCGGCCACGGCCGCATCGACATCCAGAAGCGACACCGCCGCGACGAAGGCGGGAAAGCGGTCGGGGTGGCGGGCGACCAGTTCGGCCATCGCGTCATTGGCCAGCCGGGCCAGGTGCGCCCCGGTGGCGGCGTCGGCGATCTCCTCCAGCGGCGGGTTGGGCAGCGACGGAACCTGCCGGTAGTCGCCATGCGCATCCATCTGCCGCAGGCGGGCATCGAGATCGGTCAGCGCGCGGTTGGCGCGCAGCCGCTTGCCCAGATCGCCGAGCCGGGCCGAGATCCCCTCGATCGCCTCGGCATAGCCGGGCGGGATGATGTGGCAGTAGATGTCGATCATCATGGGGCGCCCCCTTCCCTGCGCGCCGCGCGGGCGTGGATGGCGAACAGGCCCGCCGCCACCAGCCCGCCGAGGATGTTGAGGCCATGGACCCAGCCGCTGTGCGCGGGGACGAGCAGCGCAAGCCCCCCCGCCGCGGCCAGCAGCCGGGCCGGCCATGACATGGGGCCGACCAGCTGGCCGGCCATCGCCGCCGAGACGCAGACCACCCCCGCCGCCGCCGTCGCCACCGACAGCGCCACCTCGGCAGGCGGACCCTGCATCAGCAGCGTCGGCGACAGGACGAACAGGAACGGGATCACGAAGGCGAGCCAGGCGAAGCGCATCGCCTCGAGCCCCGTGCGCATCGGGCTGCCGCCGGCGATCGCCGCCGCGGCGAAGGCGCCGATGGCGATCGGCGGGGTGATCATCGACATCATCCCGAAATACAGCACGAACATGTGCGCGGACAAAGGCGCGACGCCGGCCTCGACAAGGGCCGGGACCACCAGCGTCGCCAGCAGCACATAGACCCCCACCGTGGGCATGCCCATGCCCAGGAGGATGCTGAGCAGCGCGGCGATCACCAGCAGGGCGAAGACATGGCCCTCGGCGATTCCGGCCAGGTTCATCGTGAGCCCGAAGCCGATGCCCGAGATGTTCAGCGCCCCGATCACCACCCCCGCCGCCGCACCGATCATCACGATGTCGAGCGCGCCCTGCCCGGTCTCCTCCACCGCCCGCGCCAGCGCGCCCAGCGACAGCCGGCGCCCGTCACGGGCCACGGCGAATCCGCCGAGGATCACCGTCGCCGAGGCCAGGATCGCGGCCCGCTCGGGCGTGGTGTTCATCACGAACATCGCCCAGATCAGCACCGCGAAGGGCAGCAGGAACACCCAGCCCGACCGCAGCACCGGCCAGAATGGCGGGATCAGCGACCGGTCCACCGCGGCGATGTTCCGCCGCGCCGCCTGCAGGTCGGCCTGCAGGAACAGCGCCAGATAGAACAGAAGCGCCGGCGCCAGCGCCGCCAGCGCCAGCTCGCGATAGGGCATGCCCAGGAACTCGGCCATCAGGAAGGCCGCCGCCCCCATGATCGGCGGCATCAGCTGGCCCCCCGTCGAGGCCACCGCCTCGATGGCGCCCGACTGCTCGCGGCTCAGGCCGCTGCGCTGCATCATCGGGATGGTGATCACCCCGGTGGTCACCACGTTCGACACCACGCTGCCCGAGATCGAGCCGAACAGCGACGAGGCGAGGATCGCGATCTTGGCCGCGCCGCCGCGGAAACGTCCCATCAGGCTGAGCGCGATGTCGGTGAAGAAGGCGCCGTCCCCGGTGCGGAACAGCAGGTTGCCGAACAGCACGAAGCAGATCACCACCGTGGCCACGATGCGTAGCGGCGTGCCGATCAGGCCCGAATTGTCCCAGGCGAGGTAGTAGGACAGCTGCGACAGGCCCAGCGGGCGGCCCTGGATGGCCTCGGGCAGATGGCGTCCGGCCAGCGCCAGCAGGAAGAAGCCCGCCGCCACGATCAGGATCGCCGCTCCCGCGGTGCGCCGGACCGCCTCGGCGGTCAGCAAGAGCAGCGCCCCCCCGGCGATCAGCCCGTCCACGGGCCGCCGCGTGGTCTGCAGCGACAGATCCGGATAGCGCGCGCAGACATAGGCCGCGCAGGCCAGCCCCGCCAGCGCCAGAAGCCGGTCCCCGACCGGGGTGCGGTCGCGCCAGCGAGCCCCGCCCGGGACCGACAGGAATGCCAGCGGAAGCGCCACGGCCATCATCGCGGCCAGATACTGTTCGGTGTAGAGATAGAGCCCCGCCGCGCGGGGCAGGTCGAGCGCCCAGGCCACCGCGCCGGCCACCATCAGCCATGCCAGCGCCGCGGTGGCCGGGCTGCGGCGCAGCGTCCGCCCGCCCCGCCCGCCATCCGCCGGCGCCGCGCCGGCGGCACCGGCCGGGGTGCCGGCCATCAGTCGGCCGGCCAGATGCCGGCCTCGCGGTAGAAGGCGACGGCGCCGGGATGATAGGCGCCCACCGGCAGCGGACGCGCCATGCGCGCGGGGTCGAACTGCGTCCCGAAGGGACGGAAGGCGGCGGTGAACTTCGCCTTGCCGCCATGGACGGCGGCGGTGACGCGGCGGACCAGATCATCGGGCAGGTCGGCATTGGCGATCAGGATCTGGTCGAAGGCCGCGACCTGGGTCGGGGCCACGATGCCATACATGGCCGGCGACGGCGTCACCTCGGTGGCATAGGCGACGGGGAAGGCCTGCCGGAACCGGGCCATCGCCTCGGGCGAGGGATCGATCGGCAGCGCACGCAGGCCGCCCACCGATGCGCCGACCTCGCGCACCTGGCTGGCGCCCAGCGCGAAGAACAGCACGTCGATCTTGCCCGCCGCGAAATCCTGCGCGCCCTGCAGCACATTGGTGACCGGCACCGGCACGACGTCGTCCCAGCCCAGGCCGGCATTGGCCAGCAGCCCCTCGACGATCCTGCCCAGCGCGCGCTGGGCGCGGAAGTCCGACGGCACGCGCCGCCCCTTCAGATCGGCGATCGAGGTGATCGGCGAATCGCTCCGCACGAACATCGCCACCCGCAGCGGCATCAGCACCGCCACCGCGCGCACCCGGTCCAGCTTCGCGCCCTCGAAGTCGCCGATGCCCTGCACGGCCTCATAGAACTGCAGTTCGTTGACGATGCCGAACTCGATCTCGCCGGCATCCACCGCGGGCAGCGTGACATCCTGCCCGCCGGAAGGCTGGACCCGCGCCTGAAGGCCGGTCTCCTCGGTCACCACCGCGGCGATGGCCGCACCGACGGAGTAGGTGATCGATCCCTGGGCGGTGGTGCCGATGCCGATCGTCTGGGCGGGCGAGGCGCCCGCCAGCAGCGACAGCGCAAGCCCCGCCGCGGCGGCAAGTCTGGGGAATGTCATCTCCGTCTCCTCCCTGGCGCGATTGTCGCGGGCGACCGCCCGCCCCGGCCGGCATCGGGACAGTTCCCGCATCTCAGGCCAAGTGTATCGCATTGCAGACATCACGCAACCGCCCAGCGCCCGCCGGGGCGTTTGAAACGCGCCGCCGATGGGCCTATCCTGCGCGGACCGGGCCAGGGGGGGCGACGTGATCGACCGCTTTTCCGAGCTTTCCGCCAATGAGCGCACCTGGCTGGCCTGGGTGCGCACCGTTCTGGCGATCGCCGGTTTCGGGCTTCTGATCGACAAGGTCTCGCCCGCGGGCACCACCGGCGACTGGTTCGCCCCGGCGCTGATCGGGCTGTCGGCGCTGCTGCTGGTGGCGGTGACGCTGCGGTTCTATCTGGTGCGCCGCATGATCCGCGACAGCGCCGACGACAGCGAACGCTTCCTGTCGGCCGAGGGGCTGCTGGCCGGGGTGGTGGTGCTGCTGATGCTGGTGCTGATGGTCTTCCTGGCCGGCCTGGTCTGAACGGGCGCCGGCGCGCCCGGACCGGGCCGCGCGATCCGGCCGGCGCGCCCCGGACGCCCCCCTTCAGGGCCGGCCGGGGCCGTCGGGGGTGCGGGTCTCGACCACCCGGCCGGTGATGCCGTGCAGGGCGAATTCCAGCCCGGCGGCCAGCGCGACGAAGCCGGCGATCCAGCCCAGAAGCCAGGGGTCGCGCCCGGCCAGCGTCCAGATCCCCACCGCCACCGCGCCGCCATTGGCGAGCAGGGCGAGCCAGACCAGCGCCGGCCGGGCGCCGGTCTGCCCCAGCAGGCGCAGATGCCCGGCATGCACCACCATGTGGACCAGCAGCATCATTAGCGCCCCGATCTCGGCAATGGCGGACAGATCGAGGAAGACCGCGAGCAGGATGATCGCCAGGGAGCTGACCACCAGCCCCTCGCGGCTGTGGCCGAACGGCCGGCCGAAGGCGGCGGGCAGCTCGCCCTTGCGGGCCATCTCGTAGGTGACATTGGTCACGCCATAGAGCGCGGCATTGATCGCCGAGGCGGTCGAGAACAGCGCCGCGACGGCGACGATGGTGAAGCCGGCCTGGCCGAACACCGGCAGCGCCGCCTCGGCCAGCGCATAGTCCTGCGCCGCCGCCACCCGTTCGGGCGGCAGGTTGCCGAAGACCGCGATCGACAGCGCGACATAGAGCAGCATCACCAGCCCGATCGCGGTCAGCATCGCGCGGGGCAGGGTTCGGGCGGGGTCGTCCATGTCCTCGGCGGCGTTGCAGATGACGCGGAAGCCCTCATAGGCGAAGAAGGTCAGCGCGATGGCATGGAAGATGCGCGGGGCGGGCGGCCAGGTGGCGGGGGCCAGAAGCTCGGGCCGCATCACCGCCAGCCCCGCCAGCGCGAAGACGACCAGAACCCCGACCTTCACCAGCACGACCAGGTTCTCGACCCGCGCCATCGCCCGTGCACCGCCCAGATTGACCGCCATGAAGGCCAGCACCACCGCGGCGGCCAGCACCGGAACCATGATCCCAGGCGTATCCGCGGGCATGAGCGCCACGGCATAGCTGCCGAAGGCGCGCGCCACCAGCGACAGCGCGACGATGGCGGCAAGATACATCGTCACGCTCATCGCGCCGGAGAAGCGCCCCGCGCCCCAGGCCTGCACCATGTATTCCACCAGCCCGCCGGCCGCGGGATAGCGCGCGCCGAGCCGGCCGAAGGAATAGCCCGACAGCAGCGCGATGCCCCCCGCCAGCAGGAAGGACAGCCAGACCGCGCTGCCCGCGATGCTGCCCGCCGCGCCCATCAGCGCGAAGATCCCCGCGCCGACCATGGTGCCGATGCCCATCGCCCCCCCGGACCAGAAGGAAACCCTCTGCCCGGATATCTCCATGGGGCCGGCCCCCCTTTCCGACTTCCGCCGCCCGCCGCGCGCCCGGTCCCCGCCGCGCCCGCACCGGGCCCCCGGAGGGATTTGCACCGGCTTGCCGCCCGGTGCAAGAAGGCGCTGGCCGGGGCCAGCGCCGGCCGGTCCGGGCCGGCGGCCCGCGCGCGGATGCGCGAGGCGGGGCTTCGGCGCAACGGCGGGTTCACGCGGGCCGGCGCCCCGCGCGCGGGCGAATGCCTGCCCCGCGCAATGTGTGGGACAGCTGGCCATCGCCGGTGCCCCGCGCGCGGGCGAGTACCGTTTTGCGCAGGGTGGACGGGTCGGCCCTTGCCGCGCCCCGCGCCGCGGCCTAAGCGGGCTTTCCGTGCGCGGCGCAGGGGGCGCGGGGCGGCCGGGGGGGGG
>RFGB01000025.1 GCA_003697125.1 Alphaproteobacteria bacterium | reverse complement strand
GCGCCGGGCCGGGCGCGGCGGGCGCTGGCGGCGCTGGCGGCGGCCCGCCCGGGGGCGCGCATCCTGGCCGGAGCGGGACCGCTGGGTGCGGATGCGGCCGCGGGGCTGGACCTCGGCATCGAGATCCTGCCCGCGGCGATGCCCTCGGATGCGGCCGAGACGCGCCGGCTGGCCGCGCTGATGCGGGCGCGGGGGGTCGGGCTGATCCTGTTCGCCGGCGGCGACGGAACCGCCCGCGACGTCCTGGCGGCGGTGGGCGAGGCCGTGCCGGTGCTGGGCATCCCCTGCGGGGTCAAGATGCATTCGGGGGTCTTCGCCGTCTCGCCCGAGGCGGCCGGACGGCTTGCCGCCGACGTGATCGGCGCCGGGGCGGGGCGGGTCACCTTCGCCCGGGCCGAGGTGATGGACATCGACGAGGCGGCCCTGCGCGCCGGCCGCGTGGCGGCGCGGCTTTACGGCTATGCGCTGGCGCCCGCGGCGCGCAACCTGCTGCAGGGGGCGAAGGGACGCGGACCGGCCGGCGATGAGGCGGCGCTGGCCGGGGCCTGCGCCGAGGTGGCCGCCGAGCTCGATCCGGGCGTCACCTGGCTGATCGGCCCGGGCACCGCCGCCAAGGGGGTGCTGCGGGCGATGGGGCTTTCGGGAACGCTGCTGGGCGTCGATGCGCTGCGCGACGGCCGGCTGGTGGGCACCGATGTCACCGAGGCCGAGGCGCTGGCGCTGGCCGGCGACGGGCCGGTGGGCATCGTGGTGGGGGTCACCGGGGGGCAGGGGTTCGTCTTCGGACGCGGCAATCAGCAGATCGGGCCCGAGCTGATCCGCCGCGCCGGGCGCGGGCGGCTGGTGATCCTGGCCGGGGCGGGCAAGCTGGCGGCACTGCCCGGGGGGGTGCTGCATGTGGATACCGGCGATCCGGCGCTGGATCGCGCGCTGGAAGGCCATGTGCGGGTCCGCACCGGCCCGCGCCGCGCCATGCTGATGCGCCTGGTGGCCTGACCGGCGCGCCGCCGCGCCCGGGGCGGCATGGCGGCGTTGATCCATGCCCGGGATTGTGCGAACAATTGTGCGCATAGCGGTTTTGCGGGCCGGCGCACCGGCCCGGTCAGGGCACAGGGAGGGCCGCAATGGCTGAGGAGCGACGGTCGCACCCCTGGATGGCGAATTCCGCCCCCGGGGTGATGGAGGCGATGCTGGCCGAGATCGGCGCGGGATCGGTGCGCGAGCTGTTCGCCCAGATCCCGGCGGACCATTTCCGCACCGCGCCGCTCGACCTGCCGCCCGCGCTTCCCTCCGAGCTCGACCAGCGCCGCGAGCTGATGGCGCGCCTGTCGCGCAACACCGACTGCACGCGCGCGCTGAGCTTCCTCGGCGCGGGCTGCTGGCAGCACCATGTGCCGGCCGTGGTCGACGAGATCGTCACCCGCACCGAGTTCGTCACCAATGTCTGGGGCTCGCCGCAATCCGACATGGGGCGGATGCAGGTGTGGTGGGAATACCAGTCCCAGCTCGGCGCCCTGCTCGAGATGGAGGTCGTGCAGATGCCGGTCTATTCCTGGGGCTGCGCCGCGGGCCACGCGATCCGCATGGCCGCGCGCCTGACCGGCCGGCGCAAGGTGCTGGTGCCGCGGCTGATCTGCCCCGAGAGGCTGGCCGTCATCCGCACCTATTGCGGACCCGAGGAGATGGCCGAGCACATCTCGGTGGTCGAACTGGCGCATGACCCCGACACCGGGCTTGTCGACATCGCCGACCTGAAGGCGAAGCTGGATCGGGATGTCGCGGCGGTCTATCTGGAATGCCCCTCCTATCTGGGCCTGATCGAGACGGGCGCGCCCGAGATCGCCCGCCTCGCCCGCGCCGCGGGGGCCGAGACCATCGCCGGGGTCGATCCCATCGCGCTGGGCGTGCTGGCGCCGCCCGGGGCATGGGGCGCCGACATCGCCGTGGGCCCCACCCAGACGCTGGGCGTGCACATGCTGGGCGGCGGGGGCACCGGCGGCTATCTCGCCAGCCGGGACGAGGAACGCTATGTGCGCCAGTTCAACGGCTTCCTCGTCTCGATCACCGAAACCGACCGGCCGGGCGAATACGGCTTCGCGCTGGCCGCGGCGCATCAGAATTCCTATGCGCTGCGCGAACGCGCCAATGACTGGACCGGAAACTCGGTCTATCTCTGGACCGCGGCCAATGCCGCCTACATGGCGCTTCTGGGTCCGCAGGGCTTTCGCGAGCTGGGCGAGCTGATCCTTGCCCGCAGCCACGAGGCGGCCAGGCGCCTGGCGGCGATCCCCGGCGTCCGGCTGCGCTGGCCCGCGGGCTTCTTCCGCGAATTCGTGGTGGATTTCACCGGCACCGGCCGCACGGTCGCCCAGATCCATGACGGCCTGCGCGCCCGCGGCATCTTCGGCGGCAAGGATCTGTCGGCCGAGCTGCCCGAGCTGGGGCAGTCCGCGCTCTACTGCGTGACCGAGATCCACACCCCGCAGGACATCGCGCGGCTGGGCCGCGCCATCGAGGAGGTTCTGGGATGAGGCGCGACGACGAGCCGAGGGACTTCCACGCCGCGCGCTGGGAGGAGCCGCTGATCCACGAGCTGGGCCGCCCCGGCGCCCGCGGCCAGGTGTTCCCCGCCGCCGATGCCGCGGATCTGGTGCCCGCGGCGATGCGCCGCGCGGCGCCGCCCGCCCTGCCCGAGCTGACCGAATACGAGGTGCAGCGCCACTATCTGCATCTGAGCCAGCAGACGCTGGGGATGATGGGCATCAGCCTGTTCGGCACCTGCACGATGAAGTTCAATTCCAAGATGGCCGAGGCGGCGAGCCTGCGCCCCGAGATGGCCGAGACCCACCCCCTGCAGCATCCCGACACGCTGCAGGGCTCGATGGCCATCATCCATGACGTCGACATGATGCTGCGCAGCCTGTCGGGAATGGACCAGTTCGTCTTCCAGCCCGGCGGCGGCGCCGACGCGGCCTATACCATGGCCGCGCTCGCCCGCGCCTACTGGCGCGCGCGCGGCGAGCTGGGGCAGCGCGACGAGGTGATCACCTCGATCCAGGCCCATCCCTGCAACCCGGCGACCGCGGCGGCGGCCGGCTTTCGCGTCATCACCCTGCCGCTGGGCGAGAAGGGCTATCCCACGCTCGATTCCCTGCGTGCCGCGGTGTCGGAGCGCACCGCGCTGCTGATGATCAACAATCCCGACGACATGGGCATCTACAACCCCGAGATCCGCGAATGGGTCCGGGTGGTCAAGCAGGCCGGCGGGCTGTGCTTCTACGACCATGCCAACTTCAACGGCGTGATGGGCAAGATCAGCGCCGCCGAGCTGGGCTTCGATGCCTGCATGTTCATGCTGCACAAGACCTTCGGCGGGCCGAAATCCGGCGGCGGGCCGGCGGTCGGCGCCTTCGGCTGCACCGCGGCGCTGGCCCCCTTCCTGCCGGTTCCGGTGATCGTGAAGGAAGGCGAACGCTATCGCGCCGATCTCGACCGGCCGCTGTCTTGCGGCAAGGTGCGCGAGTTCTGGGGCAACCTGCCGATCGTGCTGCGCGCCTGGGTCTGGCTCAGGGCGATGGGGGCCGAGGGGATCGATCTGGCCTCCGACCTCTCGGTGCTGGCGAACAACTACATGGATGCCCGGCTGGCCCGGATCCCGGGGCTGGCGCGCTCGCACCCCGATCTTCCCGGCTGGCGGATGGAGATGACCCGCTGGAGCCTGGGGCCGCTGAAGGAGGAGACCGGCATCGGCACCGTCGAGGTCGCCAACCGCATGGCCGATTACGGCATCGATCCGTACTGGATGTCGCATGAGCCCTGGATCGTGCCCGAGCCCTTCACGCCCGAGGCGGGCGAGATGTATTCGCGCGAGGATCTCGACCAGTGGATCGCGGTGCTGGCGCGGGTGGTCGAGGAGGCCCGCCGCGACCCCGAACTGGTGCGCACCGCGCCCCACCGCCAGCCGATCGCGCGCATCCGCGGCGACTGGCTGGAGGATCCGGAGCGCTGGGCGATGAGCTGGGCGGCCTATCGGCGCAAGCATGGCGCGGCGACCCGCCCCGCATCGCCGGCCGAGCCAGCCCCCCGCCCCGCCGCGCGCACGGGATGACCGCGCCGGCCGCCATGCCGCGGGGGGATTGACGGGCGCGGCGGGCTGGGAGAGGGTTGCGAACGCACAAAGGTGCGCAATGCGAACGAAATCGCCCCCCCATCCGGCGGGGGCAGACAGCAAGAGGAAACGGACATGCTGAAGGGCTGGCTGGCGAGGGGGCTTGCGGTCATCGGAATGGTGGCGGCACTTGCCCCCGCGGTCGAGGCGCGCACGCTCGACCAGATCCTGTCGGAAGGGAAGATCCGCATCGGGATCAACCCGAACTTCCCCAACATGTCGGTGCGCAACGCATCGGGCGAATGGGAGGGATTCGACATCGAGATCGGCAAGGCGATCGCCAAGGCGCTGGGGGTCGAACCCGAATGGGTTCCCACCGAGACGCCGCAGCGCGTGCCCTTCCTCGTCTCGGACCGCATCGACATCAGCCTCGGCGCGCTGACCCGCAACGCCGAACGCGCCAAGCTGATCGACTATACCGTGCCGCTGCACACCGAGGTGCTGGCGGTCCTGGCCACCGACAAGATCAAGGGCGACAGCTGGGAGGACTTCAACCGCGACGGCGTCACCCTCGCCAACATGCGGGGCAACTGGACCGTGGGCTGGATCCAGGAAAACATGCCCAAGGCGAAGCTGGAACTGGTCGACACCCTGGCCGATACCGTGCGGCTGGTCGCCCAGGGACGCGCCGACGCCATCGTCGAGAACATCGACTTCTTCATGGCCTTCACCAAGAACTATCCCGACGTGAACTGGCGCGTGGTGCCCAACCCGATCTTCGTCGCCTATTGCGCGATCGGCATCCAGCAGGGCAACCACAACCTGCGCGAGGTGCTGAACATCATCCTCTATGACCTGCATTCCAGCGGCATGGTCAACGCGACGTGGGAGAAGTTCTACGGCGCGCCGATGCTGCGCAAGATCGAGCCCGATCCCTACTTCTGATCCGGCCGGGCGCCGCGGCCGCGGCGCCCCCCTTCCCGCCGATGAACTACAGCTTCCACTTCGACGTCGTCTGGCGCGATTTCGACGCGCTGATGCAGGGCGCGTGGATGACCTTCCAGCTCGGCGTGCTCGCCTTCTGGGGCGGCGCGCTGATCGGCCTCCTGGGCGCGGCGCTGAAGACCTACGGGCCGCGCCCGCTGCGGCTGGTCGCCGACTGCTATGTGGTGTTCTTCACCAACACCCCGGCGCTGATCCAGATTTATTTCCTGTATTTCGGCCTGCCCGAGGCGGGCATCCGCTGGTCGTCGGAAGCCTGCGTGCTGATCGGGCTGACGCTGAATGCCGGCGCCTATCTGACCATGATCCTGCGCGCGGGGTTCCTGTCCGTCCGGCGCACCGAGCTCGAGGCGGCCGAGACGCTGGGCCTGTCGGTCCTGCAGCAGATCCGCCACGTCATCGTGCCCCACATCGCCCGGGCGATCTATCCGGCGCTGGCCAACTTCTTCATCGTCATCCTGGTGATGGGAACCTCGATCGGGGCGGTGATCGGGGTGGACGAGCTGACCGGGCAGGCGATCAACCTTGCCACCGTGAACTATCGCTGGCTGGAATACTTCACCGTGGTTGCCGGCATCTATGTCGTGCTGACCTTCGTCGCCTCGATCGGGCTGGCCCTGCTGGGGCGCTGGGCGTTCCGGGTCAGGGCGAGGATCTTCTGATGGACCGGATCCTCGCCCAGCTGCCGCGATTCCTGTCGGCCGACAATCTGGTGCTGCTGGCCGAGGCGGCGGGGATGACGCTGGCGCTGACCGCGGTGGGATGCGGCATCGGCTTCGGGCTGGCCTTCCTGCTGGTCTATCTGCGCCAGAGCCCGGGCCGCTGGGCGCTGCCGCTGCGCCTGCTGTGCATCGCCTATGTCGAGGTGTTCCGGCGGATACCCTTCCTGGTGGTCACCTATCTGGTGCTGTTCTTCATCCAGGCGGTGGCCAGCAACGCCTCGCTGTTCACCATCGCGGTGGTGGCGATCTGCATCCATGCCACCGCCTATACCGCCGAGATCGTCCGCGGCGGGCTGGAATCGGTGCCGCGCCAGCAGATCGAGGCGGCACAGGCGATGAATATCGGGCGCTTGCGCACCACGGTGCTGATCGTCCTGCCCCAGGCCTGGCCGGTGATCGTGCCGCCCGCGATCGCCTATGCGGTCAGCTTCATCAAGGATACCTCGCTGGTCAGCCAGATCGGGGTGTTCGAGCTGACCTTCCGCGCGAAGGAGCTGAACAATCAGGGCTTCTCCGGCATCCTGGCCTATGGCGCGATCGCGCTGGTCTATTTCGTCATCTCCTTCCCCCTCAGCCTTCTCGGCCAGCATCTGGAGAAGCGACTTGCCACATCTCGAGCTGAGAGACGTGCGCGCCGGCTACGGCGCGCTTGAGGTTCTGCGCGGCGTCAGCCTTGCCGTGGACCGGGGCGAGGTGGTGGCGCTGGTCGGGCCGTCGGGTTCGGGAAAGTCCACCGTGCTGCGCGTGCTGATGGGGCTCACGCCCCTCAGCGCCGGGCAGGTCAGCATCGACGGGCGCCCGGTGGATTTTCGCAGCCGCGGGGAACTGCGCGCGCTGCGCGACCGCATGGCGATCGTCTTCCAGCAATACAACCTGTTCCAGAACATGACCGTGATGGGCAATGTCACGCTGGCGCCGCTGCGCATCAAGCGCTGGCCGCGCGCCGAGGTCGAGGCCGAGGCGCGGGCGCTCTTGGCCAAGGTCGGGCTGGCGGGCCGGGAGGATGCCTATCCCGACGAGCTGTCGGGCGGCCAGCAGCAGCGCGTGGCCATTGCCCGGGCGCTGGCGCTCAGGCCCGAGATCCTGCTGCTGGACGAGGTGACCTCGGCGCTCGATCCGGAACTGGTCAACGAGGTGCTGGACACGATCCGCACCCTTGCCGCCGAGGGGATGACGATGCTGATCGTCAGCCACGAGATGGGCTTCGTGCGCGAGATCGCCGACCGCGTGGTGATGATGGATGCCGGCGAGGTGATCGAGGCCGGGCCGCCGGCCGAGATCCTTGACAATCCCCGCACCGAGCGCGCGCGCCGCTTCTTCGGCAAGGTGCTGCGCCACTGACCCCGGGGGCCGCCTCAGGCCAGCGCCGAGATGCGCGAAAGGTCGATCGCGGGCCGCCGGCCCAGCACCAGTTCGGCGGTCAGCAGCCCGGTGATCGGCCCGGCGGTGAACCCCATCCAGGGAAACAGCGCCAGGAAGAAGCCCGGCCGGCCCGGAACCTCGCCGATCAGCGGCCGCCAGTCCGGCGTCCCGTTCACCACCGCAGGCCAGGTGCGCAGCGCCCGAACCGCGCCGAGCGCCGGCACCGCCTCGACCGCCGTCGCCATGTTGGCCAGAAGCGATGCCGGGTTCACCGCAAGCCGCCCGTCCGGGCGCAGCCGCGACGGCCAGCCGCCCCCGATCAGGCAGCGCCCGTTTCCGCCCTGCTTCAGCGTCAGCTTGCCCGCCGCCGAATACAGCAGATGCCCGATCAGCGGCGCCAGCGGCTCGGTCACCGTGACCTGCAGCGGGTGGCCCTCGATCGGCAGCCGCACGCCGACCATCGCGGCGATCCGCCCGGCATCCGCCCCCGCGGCATTCACCACCCGCCGGGCGCGGATCTGCCGGCCGCGGCAGCGGGCCAGATAGCCCGCCCCGTCGGCGGCCAGCGAGACCAGCTCGACCCCGGTCAGGATCCGCGCGCCGTCGCGCCGGGCCGCCGCGGCCAGCGCGCGGGTGGCGACCAGCGGATCGGCCCGCCCCTCGCCCGGGCAGAACGCCCCGCCGATCATCCCGGGCGCGACATAGGGGGCAAGGCCGGCCAGCTCGGCGCGGTCGAGCAGATGCACCTCCAGCCCCGCCTGCCGTTCGATCGCCGCCTTGCGCGCCACCGCTTGCATCTGGGCGGGGCTGCGCGCGACCAGGATCCCCCCGGTCAGCGCAACCCCCAGATCGGCGCCGATCTCCCCGGGCAGCCGGGCCCACATCGCCACCGATTCGCGCATCAGCGGCAGCACCGGGGCGAAGGCGCGCGCCCAGCCCTCGCCCAGGCTGAGGAATTCCGCATGGGGGATCTGGAGATGGAGCGAGCCGGCATTGGCGCCCGAGGCCGCGCCGCCGATGTCGCCGCGCTCGACCACGATCACCCCGGCCCCGGCACGGGCCAGATGACGCGCGGTCGCCACGCCGGCAAGCCCGCCGCCGATGATCAGGATGTCGGTCGACGTCTCGGCCAGCCCGGCCATGGGCGGATTCCCGGTTAACCCCCGCGCCCCGATGGTCTAGCATGCGCACAACCGTTCGCAAGTCGCACATGGAGAGCGCCGATGTCCGAACCGTTCCGCGGCAGCTATACCGTCGCCGTCACCCCCTTCACCGCGGATGGCGGCGGCATCGATCTGGAGGCGCTGAAGGGCTTTCTGGACTGGCAGATCGCCTGCGGCGTGCCGGGGGTGATCCTGCTCGGCACCACCGGCGAGTTCCTGACCGTCTCGCCCGAGGAGCGCACCGCGCTGGTCGAGACCGCGGTGCGCCATGTCGCGGGTCGGATGAAGGTGCTGGTGGGGGCGATGAACGCCCACACCCCGATCGCGGTGCGCAACGCCCTTGAGGCCGAGCGGCTCGGCGCCGATGGCCTGATGATCCTGCCGCCCTATTACTACACCCCCACCGAGGACGAGATCTTCGCCTATTATCGGGCGATCTGCGAGGCCTGCGCCCTGCCGGTGATGCTCTACAACAATCCCTTCACCGCCCGGGTCGACATGAAGCCGGCGCTGGTCGCCCGGCTGACCCGCGCCTTCGAGCAGGTGCGCTACATCAAGGAGGCCTCGATGGATGTCGGGCGGGTCTATGACATCATCGAGGCCACCGACGGGGTGATGACGGTCTTCGCCGGAGAGCGGATCGTGGAGAGCCACCTCCTCGGCGCGAAGGGCTATGTGAACCCGTTCGGCAACTACGTCCCGCTCGCCTCCTCGCGCATCTGCGACTATATCGCGCGCGGCATGTGGGACGTGGCCCGGCGGATCCAGCACGGGCTCGATCAGGTGAACGCCATCATTGCCGAGGGGCACCCCCTCTACGGCCATCAGTGCTATTCCAAGGCGCTGGCGGCGGCGCAGGGCCATCCGGTGGGCGATGTGCGCCCGCCGCTGACCCGCTTCGACAGCCTGGGCCAGGAAGGACGCGACCGCGTGGCGCGCATCCTGCCCATCCTGCAGGCGCTGGATGCGCTGGTCGCCGAAACCGATGCCGCGATCGCGGCGGATGGCGCCCGTGCGGCGCCGGTCAGCGGATGAAGCTGGCCCCGTTCACGTCGATCGTCGCCCCGGTCAGATGCCGCACCCGGCCGGTGGCGAGGAAGGCGACCAGCTCGGCCAGCTCCTCAGGGGGGATCCACTCGCCCATCGCCAGCCCGGCGCTGACCGCCGCCTCGCCCCCCAGCGTGGCGGCGCTTTCCTCGGACATGCGGGTGCGCACCACCCCGGGCGAGACCGTATAGGCCAGGATGCCGTCGCGGGCATGGGCGCGTGCCACCGTCTTGACCGCCGCCGACAGCGCCGCCTTCGAGGCGGCATAGGCGATGCCCGCGGGGTTCGAGCTGCCGCGCTGGACCACCCAGGACGACATCGCGATCAGCGTCCCGCCGCCGCCGGCCAGCCAGTGGCGCACCGCATGGCGCATCAGCCGCGCGGGGGCCAGGGTGTTGACCTGCAGCGCCTCGGCCCAGACCCGGTCCCACGCGGCGTCGTCGTCGTCGATCCCGCCCGCAAGGCGCATCACCGCCGCGTTCAGCACCAGCACGTCGATGCGCCCGCGCCATGCCAGCGCCTCGGCCCAGAAGCGGTCGGCGGCGGCCGGCTCGGCGAAGTCGGCCCCGATCAACCGCCGCCGCCCGGCCGGGATCCCGGCGGTGGCGGCCTCGGCGCCGGCCCGGTCATGGCCGTAATGGGCGATGACATGCGCCCCTTCCCGGCCAAGCGTGGCGGCGATGGCCGCGCCGATGCCGTTCGAGGCGCCGGTCACGGCGATGATGCGGTCGGCGAGGGTCATCGGTTCAGCTCCTGGTGACGAAGGGCCGGGCGCGCAGCGCGGGATTGGCGCGGGCATAGGGCGGGGGCAGGGCGATCTCGGCATCCAGCGCCAGCGCCGCCTTCCACACCCAGCGCGGATCCCACAGCATGGCGCGGGCCAGCGCCACGGCATCGGCCTGGCCGCTGGCCAGGATGGTCTCGGCCTGGACCGGTTCGGTGATCTGGCCCACCGCCATCACCGGCATGCCGGTGGCGGCGCGGATGGCGGCGGCAAAGCCGGTCTGATAGCCCGGCCCGGTGGTGATGCGCTGATCCTGGCTGAGCCCGCCGGAGGTGACATGGACCATGTCGCATCCCGCCTCGCGCAGGGCATGGGCGAAGCGGATCGCATCGGCGAGCGTCGCGCCGCCCTCGATCCAGTCGGTGGCGCTGATCCGGGCGGTGACCGGCCGGTCGGCGGGGAAGGCGGCGCGCACCGCCGCGAACAGTTCCAGCGGAAAGCGCATCCGGTCGCGGCCCCAGGCGTCGGGGCGCCGGTTGGTCAGCGGCGAGAGGAACTGATGGATCAGGTAGCCATGGGCGCAGTGCAGCTCGATCATGTCGAAGCCCGCCCGCGCGGCGCGGGTGGCGGCGTCGGCGAAGGCGGCGCGGATGCGCGACAGCCCCGCCTCGTCCAGCGCCCGCGGCGGCTGCCAGCCGGGCAGATAGGGCAGCGGCGAGGGGGCCTCGGTCTGCCATGCCCCCTCGGCCTCGCCCAGCGGGCCGCCCCCTTCCCAGGGCGGGCGGGTCGATCCCTTCCGGCCCGAATGGGACAGCTGGATCGCCACCGGCGCGGCGGTGACGGTGCGCAGGAAGGCGAGGATGCGGGCAAATCCCGCCTCGCATTCATCCGAATAGAGCCCGGTGCAGGCCGGGGTGATGCGCCCCTCGGGCTCGACTCCCGTCGCCTCGACGATCACCAGCCCCGCCCCGCCCAGCGCGAGATGGCCCAGATGCATCAGGTGCCAGTCGCCGGGAACCCCGGCCTGGGCGCTGTACTGGCACATCGGCGCCACGGCGATGCGGTTCGGCATGCGCATGCCGCGCAGCAACAGCGGCCGGAACAGTCGGGCGGTCATCGCGGATCCTCACAGGCGAAACGGGCATTGAGCCGCACGGTCCCTTGGGGATATGGTTTCGTGCGCCATGGAAACATTTGTGCGCAGAAAGAACAACCCGCCGATCGCCCGCCCGCGACGAGGAGACAGCCGATGCCCGCGAAGACCCCCGCGATGACCGTTGCCGCCAGCACCTTTCCCTATCTCTACTCCCATTCCGGGCTGGATGCGCTGAAGCATCTGCATGGGATGGGCTACCGGCAGTTCGAGCTGATGATCTTCCCGCCCCATTGCTGGCCGGCGACGATGACGGCGGCCGAGCGGCGCGCGCTCGGCGACTGGCTGGACGGCGAGGGGGGGCGGATCACCTCGTTCTGCTATCCGCTGCTCGACAACAACCCCAATTCCACCTGCCCGCTGATGCGGCGCTACACGCTGGACCGCTATCGCGAGACGATCGACCTGGCCGCCGAGCTGGGCTGCCCCTGGGTGATCGCGATTCCGGGGCCGGTCAACAGCCTGATCAACCCGCCCAGGGCGTGGATGCTGGAATGGTTCGTCGAGGGGATGAAGGAGCTGGTCGCCCATGCCCGCGGCACCGGGGTCGGGCTGCTTCTGGAGAACGTGCCCTTCACCTTCCTGCCCACCGCCGAGGACATGCTGCGCACCGCCGACCTGATCGACCCCTCGGTGGGGATCAATTTCGACATCTGCAACTCGGCCTATATCCGCGAGGACGTGCCCGCCGCCATTCGCCTGCTGGGCAAGCGCATCGGCAATGTGCATGTGTCCGATTCGGGATATGGCGAATTCAAGCATGAACGCCTCGGCACCGGCATCGTCGACGTGAAGGCCGCCGGCGCGGCGCTGGCCGAGATCGGCTATGACGGCGTGACGGTGCTGGAGATCATCGCCGACGCGCTGGATCCCGGCAACGATCCCGACGGTGACATCCGCGCGAGCCATGCGATCCTGGCCGAGGCGGGCTGGGCGCCGCTCTAGGCGTCAGGCCAGGCCGCATTCGACCGGCAGCACCTGGCCGGTGATCGCCGCCGCGGCGTCCGAGGCGAGGAACAGCGCCGCATCGGCCACCTCGGCCGGGCTGGCCAGCCGCCCCAGCGCCGCCGCGCCGGCCATGGCGGCGAAGGCCTCGGCCGGGGCGGGCCCGCCCGCGGCATGGCGCGCGGCAACCCGCGCGCGCAGCGCATCGGTGGCCACCGGGCCCGGCGCCAGCGCATTGACCCGGATGCCCTCGGGGCCCAGATCCAGCGCCGCCGCCCGCATCAGCCCCAGCACCGCATGCTTCGAGGCGGTATAGAGCGCCTGGCGCGGATGGGCGCGGAAGGCGTTGATCGAGGCCATGATCACCACGCTGGCATGGGCCGAACGCGCCAGCGCCGGGGCGAAGGCCTTCAGGCAGGCCGCCACCCCCCAGACATTGACCGCCATCACCCGTTCCCATTCCCCGCGGTCCAGTTCGGCGATCCGCCGCCAGGGCGGCACGATCCCGGCATTGGCGATCAGGATGTCCACCGGCGACGCCGCCAGGTCGGCCAGCGCCGCCTCGGCCCCCGGCGCGGCGAGATCCAGCGCCACGCCGCGCCAGTCCGGGGGCAGGCCGGCGGGGTCGGCGTCGATCACCGTGACCGCCGCCCCCGCCGCGGCCAGACGCGCCGCGATCGCCCGCCCCAGCCCGCGCGCTCCGCCGGTCACCACCGCGCGGCGCGCCTGCAATGCCCCGTCCATGGTCCACTCCCCGATTGACGATGCCGGGAATTGTCGCACAGATGTGCGTAACGCGAACAGGGGGAAGCCATGGCCACAGGCAGCGTGACGGTGATCGGCGCGGGCGAGATCGGCGCCGCGCTGGCGCTGGTGCTGGCCGATTCGGGCCGGCGGGTCGAGCTGGTCGAGCCCGATCCCGCCCGGCGGGAAGGGCTGGCCGCGCGGCTCGCCGCGCGTCACCGGGCGATGGCCGAGGCGGCGCTCGCGCGCGGGTCGGCCGATGCGGCGCTGGCGCGGCTTCGCGCCTGCGCCGATCTGGACCAGACCGCGCCCGCCCCGGATCTGGTGATCGAGGCCGGACCGGAACAGGCCGCGATCAAGCGCGCCATCCTGGCCGGGGCGCTGGCCCGCGGACCGGCCCCGGTGGCCAGCGCCTCATCGGCGATCCCGGTGGCCGAGCTTCTGCCCGACCCCGGCGCCCAGCGCCGATGCCTGAACGCCCATCCGGTCAACCCGCCGACGATCATCCGGCTGGTCGAGCTGGCCCCCGCCCCCGCGACCGCGCCCGAGACGGTGGATGCGGTGGCGCGGATCCTCGCCGGGGCGGGGTTCCGGCCGGTGCGGCTCGGCCGCGCGGTGCCGGGATTCGTGTTCAACCGCCTGCAGGGCGCGGTGCTGCGCGAGGCATACCGGCTGGTCGCCGAGGGGGTGATCGACGTGGCGGGGCTGGATCAGGTGGTCAGCGAGGCGCTCGGCCCGCGCTGGGCGCTGTCGGGTCCGTTCGAGACCGCGGAGCTGAACACCCCCGGCGGCATCGCCGCCCATGCCGCGCGCATGGGGCCGGCCTATGCCGCGATGGGCCGCGCGCGGGGCGAGACCAGCCCCGACTGGCCGGAAGAGCTGGTGGCCGAGGTCGCCCGCCAGCGCCGCGCCATCCTGCCCGCCGCGCAGATCCCCGACCGGGTGCGCTGGCGCGAGCGGGCGCTCTCGCGGCTGATGGCGGCGCGGGCGCGCATCATGGCCGGCCGGGCCGGGGAGGGGGAATGATCCGTTTCACCTTCGAAGGCCGGCCCGTCTCGGCCCGGCCCGGGCAGTCGCTGGCCGCGGCGCTGATCGCCAGCGGGATCCGCGCGCTGCGCGAGACCGGCCATGGCGACTGCCGCGGTGTCTTCTGCGGCATCGGGGTCTGTCAGGAATGCCTGGTCGAGATCGACGGCCGGCAGGGGATCCGCGCCTGCATGACCCCCGTCCGCCCCGGCATCGCCGTGCGCCGCCAGCCCGCGCGCCCGGCGCTGGCGGCGCTGCCGCCGCGCCCGCGCCTGCCGGCCCGCCACGACAGCCCCGACGTCCTGGTGCTGGGCGGCGGGGT
>RFGB01000194.1 GCA_003697125.1 Alphaproteobacteria bacterium | reverse complement strand
GCTGGGCTGGGGTGTCGGGGGGGTGGCCGTCGCCACGCTGATCGCGGAATGGTCGGGGGCGGCGCTGGGGCTGTGGCTGTGCCGCCCGGCCTTCCGTCATCCCGACTGGCGCAGCGCCGCACGGGTCTTCCACCGCGCCGCGATGCTGCGCATGGCCGCGGTGAATGGCGACATCCTGCTGCGGTCGGTGCTGCTGCAGGGCTGCTTCATCGCCTTCATGTTCCTGGGGGCGGGGTTCGGGGATGTGACGCTGGCGGCCAATCAAGTGCTGCTGCAATTTCTGCATATCACCGCATACGCGCTTGATGGATTTGCCTTTTCCGCCGAGGCGCTGGCCGGTCAGGCGGTGGGTGCCCGCGCCCGCGCCACCTTCCGCCGCGCCAGCCTGCTCAGCAGCCTGTGGGGGCTTGGCTGCGTGGCGGTGCTGGCGCTGGGCTTCGCGCTGGGCGGCGGGCTGCTGATCGACCTGATGGCCACCGATCCGGCGGTGCGGGCCGCGGCACGGGCGCATCTGCCCTGGATGGTCGCGGCGCCGCTGGCGGGGCTGGCGGCCTGGATGCTCGACGGGATCTTCATCGGCGCCACCGCCACGCGCGACATGCGCAACGCGATGATCCTGTCGGTGGCGGTGTTCGCGGTGGCGGCGGCGGCGCTGATCCCCCCCTTCGGCAATCACGGGCTGTGGGCGGCGATGGAGATCTTCTTCCTCGCCCGCGGGGTCACGCTGGGGCTGCGCTATCCGGCGCTGGAACGCGGGCTGGCCTGACCCGCGCCGGCGGTCCCCGGGGCGGCGGCGCCGACCGCCTCGGCCAGGGTCGCGTGGCCATTGCGTTGCAGCAGAGCGTCGAGCCCGCGCAGGATGCGGGGGACCAGCGACAGCCCCTCATAGCTTAGGGCGGTGTAGACCTGCACCGCGCTGGCGCCGGCGCGGATGCGGGCGAAGGCTTCCCCGGCCGAATCGATCCCCCCCGCGGCGATCAGCGGCAGCCGCCCGCCCAGATGGGCGTGCAGCGCGGCCAGCGCCGCCCGCGCCAGCGGCGCCAGCGGCGGGCCCGACAGGCCGCCCGCCTGATCGGCGTGCCGGCTGCCGGCCACGCCGTCGCGCGCGACGGTGGTGTTGGTCGCGATGATCCCGTCGATGCCCCGGGCAAGGGCGATGTCGGCGATCGCCGCGATCGCGGCCGCGTCCAGATCGGGGGCGATCTTGAGAAACAGCGGGATCGGCCGGGGCAGGGCGTCGCGCGCGGCCACCACGCGCGCGAGCAGCGCGGCCAGTTCCCCCGGCGCCTGCAGCCCACGCAGACCCGCGGTATTGGGCGAGGACACGTTCACCGTGGCGAAATCGGCATGCGGCCCGCAGATGCGCAGCACCGCGACGTAATCGCCCGCGCGGTCGGCGCTGTCGCGGTTGGCGCCCAGATTGATGCCCACGATCCCGGGCGGGCGCGGCCGGGCCAGCCGCCGCGCGATCGCATCGGCCCCGTCATTGTTGAAGCCGAACCGGTTGATGACCGCCCGCGCCTCGGGCAGGCGGAACAGCCGCGGACGCGGGTTGCCGGGTTGCGGGCGGGGGGTGATGGCCCCGACCTCGACGAAGCCGAAGCCCGCGCGCAGCAGCTGCGCCAGCGCCACCGCGTTCTTGTCGAAGCCCGCGGCAAGCCCCAGCGGGTTGGGCAGGTCGAGCCCGGCGATCCGCACTGCCAGTCTGGGCGAGACGTAGGGGCGCGGCAGCGGCACCAGCCCCAGCCGCAGCGCAGCCAGGGCCAGGGCATGGGCCCGTTCGGGATCGATGCGGTGCAGCAGGGCGAGGCCCGCCCGTTCGGCCAGCGACATCGCCGCGGCTCAGTCGCCCGGGGGCAGCGGATCGTCCGCGCCCGGTTCGGGCAGGTGATGGATGCGCGCCACCTCGGCCCGGCGCAGCGGGCGGTAGAGATGCGGAAACAGATCCCCCCCGCGGGCGGGCTCCCACCGCAGCGCATCGCCCAGCTGCGCGACGGCCACGCCGGCCAGCACCAGATCGCGCTCGCCCGCGAAATGGCGGCGCAGCGTCGCGGGAAGCTGGGCCGCGGTCGAGAAATGGATGAAGCCGTCGGCCAGATCGACGGGCGCGCCGGCGGTCTCGCCGGCGGCCTCGAAGGCCGCCCATTCGGCGGCGCGGAACACCTTCCACACCAGCATGACCGGATCGGCACTGCCGGGGCGGGGCAATGGCGCGGGCGGGTCCGACGGCCCGCCCCGCGCGGGGCGGGCGGTCACTTCGCCAGGCCTTCCTTGCGCGCCCAGTCCAGCGTGGCGTCCAGCGCGGGCGGGATCGCGGCGAACAGCTCCTCCAGCTCCTCGGCGGTGATGACCATCGGCGGGCAGATTGCCAGCACGTCGCCGATCGCGCGCAGGATCACGCCGCGGGCCAGCAGTTCCTGGGCCATGCGGGCGCCGACCTTGCCGGGTTCGGCGAAGGGGGCGGTGGTCTTGTCCGGCGACAGCTCGAACGCGCCGACCAGCCCGACGCTGCGCGTGTCGCCCACCAGCGGATGATCGGCAAGCGCGCGCATGTGGCGGGCGAAGACCGGCTCCAGCCGGCGCACATGGCCCAGGATGTCGCGTTCGCGGTAGAGTTCCAGCGCCCTTACCCCCACGGCGCATCCCACCGGATGGCCGCCATAGGTGAAGCCGTGGCCGAAATTGCCGATGCGCCCGGTATTCGCCTCGATCACCTCGGCCATGCGCGCATCCATCGCCACCGCCGAGAGCGGGGCGTAGCCCCCGGTCAGCTGCTTGGCCATCGACATCGAGTTGCGCGCCATGCCCAGCCGGTCCGAGCCGAACCATTCCCCGGTGCGGCCGAAGCCGGTGATCACCTCGTCGGCGATGATGTGGATGTCGTGTTCCCGCAGCACGGGGCAGATCGCCTCGAAATAGCCCTGGGGCGGGACGATGGCGCCGCCCGCGCCCATGACCGGCTCGGCGATGAAGGCGGCGATGGTGTCGGGCCCCTCGCGCTCGATGACCTCGATCAGCTCGGCCCGCAGGCGGGCGACGAACTCCGCCTCGCTCTCGCCGTCGCGCGCCTCGCGCCAGTAATGCGGCGTGGACAGATGGATGATGCCGGGCACCGGCAGGTCGAAATCCATGTGGTTGTAGGGCAGGCCGGTCAGCGAGGCGGCGACGATCGTCACCCCGTGATAGGCCTTCCTGCGGCTGAGGATCTTCTTCTTCTTGGGCCGGCCCAGCGCGTTGTTCATGTACCAGATCAGCTTGATCTGGGTGTCGTTGGCCTCCGATCCCGAGGACTGGAAGATCACCCGGGCCATGTCGGGGGCCAGCTCCTTGATCTTCTCGGCCAGCTCGATCGCCGGCTCGTGGCTGCGCCCGCCGAACAGGTGATAATAGGGCAGCCGCTCCATCTGCCGCCGCGCGGCCTCGATCAGTTCCGGCTCGCCGAAGCCCAGCCCGCAGCACCACAGGCCGGCCAGCCCCTCGATATAGCTCCGCCCGGCCTGGTCGTAGACGCGCACGCCCTCGCCGCGCTCGATGATGTGGGCGCCGGTCAGCTTCAGCTGGACGGCATTGGTATAGGGATGCAGAAGCGCCGCGACGTCGCGGCTCTGCCAGTTGGTCAGCTGCTTCATGGGGCGATCTCCTCTGCCGCGGCCAGCGGTAGCGCGAAGCCCCGCAAGGGTCAATGCGCGCGGGCGCGGCGTGATCGAAGCTTCGCTTGACGCGCGCGAGCCGCTGCCGGCACCATGGCCCGGTTCCAGGGACAGGGAGATTCGCCCGTGAAACGCGCCCTTCTCGCCGCCGCCTCGCTGATCGCATTCGCCGGGGCGGCGCAGGCCGACTACAGACTGACCATCCTGCACACCAACGACTTCCACAGCCGCTTCGAGCCGATCAACCGCTTCGACAGCGCCTGCAAGGAGGAGGACAATCAGGCCGGCAAGTGCTTCGGCGGCTCGGCCCGGCTTGCCACCGCGATCGCCGCCGCGCGCGCGGCCAGCAACAATTCGATCCTGGTCGATGGCGGCGACCAGTTCCAGGGCACCCTGTTCTATACCTACTACAAGGGCCGGCTGGCGGCCGAGATGATGAACCGGCTGGGCTATGATGCCATGACGGTCGGCAACCACGAGTTCGACGACGGCCCCGAGGTGCTGCGCGGCTTCATGGATGCGGTGAAGTTCCCGGTGCTGATGTCCAACGCCGATGTCTCGGCCGAACCGCGCCTGGCCGGGGTGATCCGCCCCTCGGTGGTGATCGAGCGCGGTGGCGAGCGGATCGGCCTGATCGGGCTGACGCCCCAGGACACGGCCGAGCTGTCCTCGCCGGGGCCGAATGTGCGCTTCACCGATCCCGTGCCCGCGGTTCAGGCCGAGGTGGACCGGCTGACCGCCGAGGGGGTCAACAAGATCATCGTGCTGAGCCATTCGGGCTATGAGCAGGACAAGGAGATCGCCGCGCGCACGCGCGGTATCGATGTCATCGTGGGCGGCCACAGCCACACCTATCTGAGCAGCGCCGACCCGAAGGCCAGCGGACCCTATCCCACCTTCGTCAACGGCGTGGCGATCGTGCAGGCCTATGCCTATGGCAAGTTCCTGGGGCGTATCGACGTGACCTTCGACGACGAGGGCCGCGTGGTCCGCGCCAGCGGCGAGCCGCTGCTGATGGATGCCGCGGTGGCCGAGGAGGCCGGCGTCAAGGCCCGGATCGCCGAGGCGGCGGTGCCGCTGGAGGAGATCCGCCGCCAGGTGGTGGCCGAATCGCTGGCCCCGATCGACGGCGACCGCGCCAGCTGCCGCGCGCGCGAATGCGAGATGGGCAATCTGGTCGCCGATGCCATGCTGGCCCGGGTGCGCGACCAGGGCATCCAGATCGCCATCCAGAATGGCGGCGGGCTCAGGGCCTCGATCGACGCGGGCCCGGTGACGATGGGCGAGATCCTGACCGTGCTGCCCTTCCAGAACACCCTGTCCACCTTCCAGCTGACCGGGGCGCAGGTGATCGAGGCGCTGGAGAACGGGGTCAGCCAGGTCGAGGAGGGGGCCGGCCGCTTCCCGCAGGTGGCGGGGCTGCGCTTCGTCTGGTCGCCCGCGCGCCCGGCAGGAAGCCGCATCCTGTCGGTCGAGGTGCTGGAGGATGGCGCCTTCGTGCCGATCGATCCGCAGAAGGTCTATGGCGTGGTGTCCAACAACTTCATGCGCGCGGGCGGCGACGGCTACAAGGTCTTCACCCGCGCGATGAACGCCTATGATTTCGGGCCCGGGCTCGAGGAGGTGGTGGCCGGCTATCTCGCCGCGCAGCAGGGCGGATACCGGCCCTATCTCGACGGCCGCATCCGGCAGGAGGGCTGACGCCCGGCGCGCGCCCCTGCCGGCCCGGGGGCGCGCCTGGCCGCCCGATGTCATGGCTCGCCGCAATCCGCATCGCCCCTTCCGCCCCGACCCGGCCCAGATGGCGCTGGCGCCGCCGGTGTCGGGCAATGCGGTGAACGGGCTGGGCGAGACCGCGCCGCGCCGGGCGCGGGTGGTCTACTGGGCGCCGGATCCCGACCGCATCCCCCATGGGCGGATGCAGCGCTGGTTCTATCAGGTCGATCCCGACAACCCCGAGATCGCCGCCGCCCGGGCAGACCGGGCGGCGCGGGTCGCCATCGCGCTGCCGCCGGTCTCGGGCCCGCCGGTGCAGCGCAGCCCCGAGGCCTGGACCGCCGCGCTGCAGGCCTTCCGCACCGAGGCCGGGGTGGACATGGTCGGGGTGGCCGCGATGGATCCCGACTGGCTGTATGAGGGGCAGAAGACGCATTTCTCGCGCGTCATCATGCTGGCGGTGCGCCATGATTTCGACCGCATCGCCACCGCGCCGGCGGCCACCGCCGGGGCCGAGGTGATCGTGCAGTATGGCCGGGCCATGGCCGGGGCGCTGCGCGTGGCCACCTGGCTGCACCGGCAGGGCTGGGAGGCCGAGCCCCAGACCGGGCCGATGGCCGGAAAGATCCTGCTGATCCCGCCCGCCATCGCCTGCGGGTTCGGCGAGCTGGGCAAGCATGGCTCGGTCATCAATCCGGAATTCGGCGCATCGTTCCGGCTGGCCGCGGTGCTGACCGACGCGCCGCTGGCGCCCACCGCGCCGCGCAGCTTCGGCGTGGACGGCTTCTGCCAGTCCTGCCGGCTGTGCGAGGATGCCTGTCCGCCCGAGGCGATCGCCCCGCGCAAGCAGATGGTGCGCGGTGTCGAGAAATGGTATGTCGATTTCGACCGTTGCCTGCCATTCTTCAACCAGCATCATGGCTGCGCGATCTGCATCGCCGTCTGTCCCTGGTCGCGGCCCGGGGTCGGCCCGCGGCTGGCTGCCAAGCTGGAAAGGCGCGCGCTGCGCAAGGGTTAGGCGGCGGTCGGGCGCCGCGCGCTAGCCGCCTGTGGCGGGATCCGCGACGCCGCGCGGCTCGGTGTCGATCGGGGCGATCGGGCCGATCGCCCGGTCCGGCGCGACCACGCCCAGCGTCTCCAGCCGCCGCGCCGCCGGCAGCAGGCGCGCCTCCAGGCTGGCCACCGCGGCATTGAATGCCCCCACCGCCCGGCGCAGGGCGCCGCCGGTCTCGGACAGATGGCTTAGATGGCCGCGCAGCCTTTCATGCAGCTGACGCGCGGCGTCGGCCACCGCCAGCGCCTCGCGCGCCATCCTGTCCTGCTGCCAGCCATGGGCGATGGATTTCAGCAGCGCGACCAGCGTCATCGGCGTGGCGATCAGCACCCGCGATTCGATCGCGGCCTGGATCAGTTCGGGGTCCGCCTCGGCCGCGGCGGCATAGAAGGCCTCCGCCGGCAGGAACAGCACGACGAAATCGGGGGTGGTGTCCAGCGCCTGCCAGTAGGCCTTGGCGGACAGCTGGCGGACATGGGCGCGCAGCTGGCGGGCATGGGCGGCGAACGCGCGTCGGCGCGCCGCCTCGTCGGGGGCCTCGAGCCCCTCGAGATAGGCCTCGAGCGGGGTCTTGGCGTCGAGCAGTATGCTGCGCCCCCCCGGCAGGTGCACGATCGCATCGGGGCGCAGCCGGCCCGCGCTGCCGGGCAGGGCGGTCTCGGTGACGAAATCGACATGGCGGGTCATGCCGGCCATCTCCAGCACCCGTTGCAGCTGCATCTCGCCCCAGCGGCCGCGGGTCTTCGGCGCGCGCAGCGCCTGGACCAGCCGCCGGGTCTCGGACTGGAGGCGCATCTGCCCCTCGGCCAGCTGGCCCAGCTGGGCGGCAAGCTCGGCCTGGGCGCCGGTGCGGGCGGTTTCCAGCGCGCCGATATGGGTTTCGAGCCGGTCGAGCGCCTCGGCCAGCGGCCGCACCAGGGCCGCGATCGCCGCCTCGCGCGAAGCCATGGCGCCAAGCGCCTCGGCCTTCTGGCCCTCGAAGCGTTCGGCGGCCAGGTCCAGCAGCCGCCGCGCGGTCTGGTCCAGCGCGCTGGCGGCCAGGCGGTCGAAGCCATGGGCGAGCCGGTCCTCGAGCCGGCGCAGCTCCTCGACACGGGCGGCATGCTGGGCGCGTTCCGCCTGAAGCGCGGCCATGCCGCGGGCCTGTTCGGCGCGCGCCTCGGCCAGCCGCTCGCTCAGCTGGGCCAGGCGCGGCTCCAGCGCGGCGAGCCGCGCGGCCTCGGCGCGGCTCGCGGCCAGGTCGCGTTCCAGCGCCGCGGC
>RFGB01000193.1 GCA_003697125.1 Alphaproteobacteria bacterium | reverse complement strand
GACGAGATCGCCCGCTTCGCGGCCGAGGCGGTGGATCTTCTGCCCGCACCTGCCGATGACTGATTTCCTGATCTTCACCCTGTCGGCCAGCCTGGCCAGTTTCGGCGACGTGGCGGGCCATGAACGCCGCGGCTCCTGGACCTGGCCGGGGCGCTCGGCCATCCTGGGCCTGCTGGCGGCGGCGCAGGGGATCCGGCGCGAGGGCGACTTTGCCGCGCTGGACGCGCTGCGCCTGGCGGTGGCAAGTTTTGGCGCCGGCGACGTGCTGCGCGACTATCACACGGTGCAGACCGTGCCCACCGCGGCCGTCCGCCGCCCGCAATCGCGGCCCGAGGCCCTGCGCGCTGCGGGGCGAGGGGTCAACACCACGATCACGCTGCGCGACTACCGCACCGACATGGTCTTTGGCGTCGCCGTTTCGGGCGCGGGGCTTGCGGCGCTGGCCCGCGCGCTGGAGAGGCCCGTCTTTCACCTCTATCTGGGCCGCAAGGCCTGTCCGCTGAATGCGCCGCTTGACCCGCGCATCCTGGCCGCGCCCGACCCGGCGGCGGCGCTCGGGGCCGTGCGCCTGCCGCCCTGGTGGCCCGAGGCCGACCGCACCGCGCGCATCCTGCATTCCGATCCCGGCATGTTCGGCCCCGATCGTCCCGCAACGCAGATCCAGACCCGGCACGATGCGCCGCTTGACCGGCGCAAGTGGCATTTCGCCCCGCGCGCGGTGGAAACCCGCGGCATCGAGATCACGGCACAGGTGGCATCATGACCTTCGAGACCAATCCGCGCTTCCTGCGCGACCTGCTCGATCAGGCCCATCAGGGCAGGCTGCAGCTGCCGGATTTCCAGCGCTCCTATGTCTGGGGCGACGACGATGTGCGCAGCCTGATCGCCTCGATCGCCCGGGGCTATCCCGTGGGGGCGCTGCTGACGCTGCGCGCGGGCGGCGAGGTGAACTTCAAGCCCCGCCTGCTGGAAGGGGTCGAGGCTGCGCGCCAGGCGGCGGGGCAGGGGCCTGCGGCAGCGGCCGAGGAGCTGCTGCTCGACGGACAGCAGCGCATCACCTCGCTTTACGGCGCGCTGATCGGCGCCCTGCCCATGCGCGTGCGCAAGCCGCAAAGCGAACGGATTCACCTCGAGCGCTATTACTACCTGGACGTTCCGCGGGCGATGGAGTCGGGCGAGGACCTGGAATCCGCCATCATCGGCGTGCCGCGCGACCGCCTTCTGCGGGGCCGGTTCGGAGGGATCGAACGCGACCTGTCATCCCGCGAGCGGGAATTCGAGGAAGAATGCCTGCCGCTGAAGATCGTCTTCGACCAGGGGACGCTGATGGAATGGCTGTGGAAATACCAGCAGTTCTGGACCGACCGGGGCGAGGATCGCGGTCAGCGCGCCAACCGCCTGATGACCCAGCTCATCCAGCCCCTGCAAAGCTACCAGATGCCGGTCATCCGCCTGTCGCGCGACACCAGCCGCGAGGCGGTCTGTCTGGTCTTCGAAAAGGTCAATGTCGGCGGCAAGAAGCTGGACGCGTTCGAGCTGGTCACCGCGATCTTCGCGGGCAGCGAGGACCCGCTGGATCTGCGGCGCGACTGGGAAGCCCGCCATGCCCGCATCGCTCGCGGCCCGCATCTGGCGGGGCAGGAGAACCGTGTCTTCGACGACCTGCGTGGCTTAGACTTCCTGCAGGCCGTGTCGCTGTCCATCACCCATGCGCGCCGGCGCGCCGAAGAGGCGCGGATCGCCAGTGACGACCCCGACGCCCGGGCGCGGCTGCCGCAGGTCAGCGCCCGGCGCGACGCGCTGCTGGCGATGCGGCTTGCCGATTTCCGCGCCCATGCCGGCGCCGTCGAGGACGGCTTTCGAGAGGCGGGCAAATTCCTGAATTCACAGCGTATTCTGTGGTCTCGCGATTTGCCCTATCCGGCCCAGCTGGTGGCGCTGGCCGCGATCATCGCGATCGCGGGCAAGGCGGCCCAGAGCGCGGCGGCCAAGGAGAAGCTGGCGCTGTGGTTCTGGCGCACCTCGCTGGCCGAGGATTACGGCACAAGCCCCGAATTCAAGCTGGCTCGCGACGCCGAAGAGGTCGCCCGCTGGCTGGCGGGCGGGCCCGAGCCAGAGAGGATGCGGCTTCTGACCTTCAACCGCGACCGGCTGCATACGCTGCGCGTGCGCCTCTCGGCGGCCTACCGGGCGTTCTCGGCGCTGCTGATGCGCGAAGGATGCCGTGACTTCATCACTGGGCAGACGGCCGAGATCTCGACCTTCGGCAATGACCCGATGGATTTGCACCACATCTTTCCCCGCGCCTGGTGCGCCAAGAAGGGGTTCCGGCGCGAGGAATACGATTCGATCCTGAACAAGACGCCGCTGACGGCGGCGTCGAACCGGGCGATCGGGGGTGCGGCCCCGTCGGAATACCTGGCGCGGCTCGAACGCGATCACGGCCTGAGCCCCGCGCAGCTGGACGACATCCTGCGCAGCCACCTGATCGAGCCCGACTTCCTGCGCCGGGACGATTTCGAAGGCTTCATCGCCGACCGCGAGGAAAAGCTGGCCGCCTTGGCCGCGCGCGCGATGGGGCGCGAGGTCGTGGGCGCAAGCCAGCCGCCCGCCGAGCCGGAATTCGAAAGCGCCGATGACGATTACGCGGAGGATGCCCGCTGATGTTCCTGTCGCGCTTGACGCTTGCCCGCAAGCCCGAGGTCGAGGCGCTTGGCCAGATCCTGTCGCCCGCCCATGACGGAAGGCGCATGGACGCGCATCACCGGCTGATCTGGTCGGCCTTTGCGGGCAATCCCGAGGCCAGCCGCGATTTCCTGTGGCGCGACATGGGCCGGGGGCAGTTCATGGTTCTGTCGCCGCGCCCGCCCGCCGCCTCGGCGCTGTTCGAGCCGCCCGAGGCCAAGCCCTTTGCGCCCGAGCTGTCGCCCGGCGACCGTCTGGCCTTCGTGTTGCGGGCGAATGCCACGCGCACCGTCAAGACCGATCGCATCACTCCGTCCGGAAAGCGCGAGCGCCAGCACAATGACGTGGTCATGGAGGCCCTGAAGCCCATTCCGCGCCGCAGGGATCTGCCGCCAGGCGAGGAGAGCCGCCGCGCCCGTCAGCGGCTGGAGATCGCGCAGGAGGCCGGCGCCGACTGGATGGCGGGGCAGGGCGCGCGGGCGGGCTTTCGCCTGCTGGACTGCCATGTCAGCGCCTATGACGTGCGTGATCTGCCGGGGAAGGGCAAGCGCCGGCCACGCTTCGGCGTGCTGGACCTGGAAGGCGTGCTGGAGGTCGCCGACCCCCCGGCCTTCCTCGCGCGCCTGTGCCGGGGCTTCGGCCGCGCCAGGGCCTTCGGCTGCGGGCTGATGCTGATCCGCCGGGCCTGATCGGGGGGGCGGGCGATGGCCGAGATGCCCGGACTGCCGCCGCCCCGCCCCATCCCGCTCAAGGACCGCGCCAGCCTGGTCTTCGTCGAGCGCGCCCAGCTGGATGTCGAGGACGGCTGCTTCGTCGCCATCGACGAGACCGGCATCCGCACCGTCATCCCGGTGGGCGGCATCGCCTGCCTGATGCTGGAACCCGGCACCCGTGTCAGCCACCGCGCCGCGGCCCTGGCCGCGCAGGCCGGCACGCTGCTGACCTGGGTGGGCGAGGGCGCCGTGCGCCTTTACTCCGCCGGCCGGCCGGGCGGCGAGCGCGCCGACAAGCTGCTGTGGCAGGCGCAGATCGCGCTCGACGACTCCGCCCGCCTGCGCGTGGTGCGCAAGATGTACGAACTCCGCTTCGGCGAACCCGCCCCGCAGCGCCGCTCCATCGACCAGCTGCGCGGCATCGAGGGCGTGCGCGTGCGCGAAAGCTACGCCCTGCTTGCGCGCCAGCACGGGGTCGACTGGCGCCGCCGCGCCTATGACCCCGGCGACTGGGAAGCCGCCGATCTGCCGAACCGCTGCCTGTCCGCCGCCACCGCCTGCCTGCACGGCCTGTGCGAGGCCGCGGTGCTGGCGGCCGGCTATTCCCCCGCCATCGGCTTCCTCCATACCGGCAAGGCGCTGTCCTTCGTCTACGACATCGCCGATCTGTGGAAGCTCTCCACCGTCGTGCCCGAGGCCTTCCGCATCGCCGGTCTGGCCCAGAGGGGCCGGCTGGACATGCCGGCCGAACGCGCCGTGCGCCACGCCTGCCGCGATTCCTTCCGCCGCACCCGCCTGCTGGAGCGGATCATCCCCCAGATCGAGGAGATCCTCTCGGCGGGCGAACTGTCCCGCCCCGCGCCCCCGCCCG
>RFGB01000192.1 GCA_003697125.1 Alphaproteobacteria bacterium | reverse complement strand
GGCTGGTTGGGGCCGGTGGCCACGGTGACCACCGCGAAATCCGGCCCGCCCATCTCCCGCTGCAGGGCGTCGAGCGCGGGCATCTCCTCGCGGCAGGGGGCGCACCATGTGGCCCAGAAATTCAGCAGCACCACCCGCCCGGCGAGATCGGCCAGCGTCATGCTGCCCCCGCCCTCGGCCTGGAAGGCGGCGCTCCAGCGCGGGCGCGGGGCGTCATGGACCACCAGCTTGCGCATGTCGCCCGCGCGCGCCGCGCGCAGCTGTTCGATCTCGGCCCCGGTCAGCGCGCCGGCGGGGGTGGCGCAGGCAAGGGCCGCGGCATAGAAGAGGGCGGCGAGGGCGGGGAGCGATCGGGGCATCGGGTCCTCCTCGGGGTCAGGGGTCCAGGGCAGGGGATGCGACATGCATGATGACAGGTCCGCAAACCGGATGTGGGGCGGCCGTTTCGCCGGCGGGCCGGACGCGATCATGGAGGCGATCAACGCCTCGATCGGGTTCGACCGGCGACTGGCGGCCGAGGACATCGCCGGCAGCCGGGCCCATGCGGCGATGCTGGGCGCCACCGGCATCATCTCCGATAGCGACTCGCGGGCGATCCGGGAAGGGTTGCTCACGGTGTTGTCAGAGATCGAGCGGGGCGACTTCGCCTTCTCCACCGCGCTCGAGGACATCCACATGAATGTCGAGGCGCGGCTTGCCGCGCTGATCGGCCCCGTGGCGGGGCGGCTGCACACCGCGCGCAGCCGCAACGACCAGGTGGCGACCGATTTCCGGCTGTGGGTGCGCGGGCAGTGCGACGCGGTGGATGGGGCGCTGGTGGCGCTGATGCGCGCTTTCCTGGCCCAGGCCGAGGCGGGGGCCGACATGGTCATGCCCGGCTTCACCCATCTTCAGGTCGCCCAGCCGGTGACCTGGGGCCATCACATGCTGGCCTATGTCGAGATGCTGGCGCGCGACCGCGGCCGCTTCCGCGATGCGCGGGCGCGGATGAACGAATCCCCGCTGGGCGCGGCCGCGCTGGCGGGCACCTCGTTCCCGATCGACCGCGAGATGACCGCGCGCGAGCTGGGGTTCGACCGGCCGATGGCCAATTCCATCGATGCGGTGTCCGACCGCGACTTCGCGCTGGAATTCCTGTCCGCGGCCGCGATCTGCGCCACGCATCTGAGCCGCTTCGCCGAGGAGCTGGTGATCTGGTCCTCGGCACAGTTCCGGTTCGTGCGCCTGTCGGACCGGTTCTCGACCGGATCCTCGATCATGCCGCAAAAGCGCAATCCCGACGCCGCCGAGCTGGTGCGCGCCAAGACCGGGCGGATCGCCGGGGCGCTGGTGGCGCTGCTGACGGTGATGAAGGGGCTGCCGCTGGCCTATTCCAAGGACATGCAGGAAGACAAGGAACCCGTCTTCGACGCCGCCGACACGCTGATGCTGGCCCTTGCGGCGATGGAGGGCATGGTGCGCGACCTGCGCCCGGACCCCGCGGCGCTGCGGCAGGCGGCAGCGGCGGGCTTCTCCACCGCCACGGATCTCGCCGACTGGCTGGTGCGCGCGCTGGGCCTGCCCTTCCGCGAAGCCCATCACGTCACCGGCGCGCTGGTGCGTCTGGCCGAGGAGAAGGGCTGCGACCTTGCCGATCTGAGCCTGGAGGAGATGCGTTCGGTTCATCCCGGAATACAACCGCAGGTCTATGACGTTTTGGGGGTAGACAACTCGGTGGCGAGCAGGGCAAGCTATGGCGGGACCGCTCCGGATCAGGTCAGGCGGCAGATCGCGCGCTGGAAGGAGGCGCTGGGCTGATGCGACCCATGGTTGTGCTGGCTGTCGTCGCCATCCTGCTCGCGGCCTGCGGGCGAAAGGGCGATCCGGTCGCGCCTTCCGCCGACGGCTCCGGCATGCGGCCCGGCATCGTCGGAAATTGAGGGACGGAGGTTGGCTTCGATGACGCCGGAATTCCTGAAGGGCCGCGCGATGGGGCGCCGCGGCATGCTCGGCCTGGCGCTGGGCGCGGTGATGCTGGCCGGTCTGGTGGCCATCGGCAGCCCCGATCCCGTGCTGGGCAACGAGCCTTCCGAGACCACGATCCTGACCGTGGCGGGTGAGGTGCGCAACCCCAATCGCGGGCCCTTTGATCCCGACAACGACAAGTTCTTCGGCTACAGCGATGTCGCGTTCAAGGCCGCGGTCGCCTTCGACTATGACACGCTCGCCCGGCTCGACATGGTCTCGCTGCGCGCCGATTTTCCCAAGCACGGTCCCGAACATCTGTTCGAGGGGCCGACGCTGGCCGCGGTGCTCGAGGCGGCCGGCGCCACCGGCAAGACCGCGGTGCTGAAGGAGCTCGACGGCTATCAGATCGAGGTTCCGGTCAGCGATCTGCTGCGCAGCGGCGCGGTGCTCGCCCTCAAGCGCGACGGAAAGCCGCTGGGCATCGGCGATTACGGGCCGGTGCAGCTGGTGTTCCCCCGCAGCGAGCGGCCCGAGCTGAAGGAGATGTCGGACGATCACTGGATCTGGTCGGTCTTCCTGATCGAGCTGCGCTGAAACCGGCGGCTTGATCGCGCCGCGCCTCCGGTCTAGGTGATCGCGGACCGGGGGAGGGCGTCATGTCTGGGCTGCGATGGATCTATCTTGGGCTGGCGATCCTGGGCGGCATCCTGCCCATGATCCATTTCCTGCGCTGGGTCGGCGAGACGGGACAGGGCGCGGCCGGGCTTCTGGCCGCTTTCACCGCCAATGCCGCCACCACCGGGCTGGCCTGGGATCTGGTCTTCGCCGCCGCAGCACTGTGCGTGTTCATCCTCTCCGAAACCCTGGTCCGTCGCGACTGGTGGGTGCTGATCTGCATCCCCGCGACGCTGGTCGTGGGGGTGGGGTTCGGCTTGCCGCTCTATCTGTTCATGCGCGCGCGGCCGCTGCACTGACCCCGCTGCGCTGAAGCAACCGGCCGGGGGCGCGCCATGGACCATTTCCTCTATCGCGACGGGACGCTGCATGCCGAGGACGTGCCGCTGCCCGAGATCGCGCGTGCCGTGGGCACCCCGGTCTATGTCTATTCCGCCGCCACGCTGACCCGCCATTACCGGCTGTTCGAGGAGGCGCTGTCGGGCCTGCCCAATGGCATCTTCTATGCGGTGAAGGCCAATTCCAACCTGGCGGTGCTGCGGCTGCTGGCGCGGCTGGGGGCGGGCATGGACACCGTCTCGGCCGGCGAGATTATGCGCGCGCTGCGCGCGGGCGTGCCGGGGGCGCGGATCGTGTTCTCGGGCGTGGGCAAGACCGCCGAGGAGCTGGCGCTGGCGCTGGATGTGGGCATCCGGCAGTTCAATGTCGAGAGCGAGCCCGAGCTCGAGCTCCTGTCGCGCATCGCAGCCGCGCGGGGCCGGCGCGCGCCGGTGGCCATCCGCGTCAATCCCGACGTCGATGCGCGCACCCATGCCAAGATCGCCACCGGCAAGGCCGAGAACAAGTTCGGGATTCCGCTTTCCCGCGCCTGCGAGGTCTATGCCCGCGCTGCCGCCCTGCCGGGGATCGAGGCGGTGGGCGTGGATGTCCATATCGGCAGCCAGCTGACCGATCTGGCCCCCTTCGAGCTTGCCTTCCGGCGGGTGGCCGAACTGACCCGCCGCCTGCGCGCGGAAGGCCACGACATCCGCCGCCTCGATCTGGGCGGCGGGCTCGGCATCCCCTATGCCCGGGACAATGCGCCCCCGCCGCTGCCCTTCGACTACGGGGCGCTGATCCGCCGCACGGTCGGGGATCTGGGCTGCGAGATCGACATCGAGCCCGGCCGGCTGATCGCCGGCAATGCCGGCATCCTGCTGGCCCGGGTGATCCGGGTGAAGCAGGGCGAGGGCCGCCGCTTCGTCATCCTGGACGCGGCGATGAACGACCTCATCCGCCCCGCGCTGTATGATGCCCACCACGACATCGTTCCCGTCGCCGAACCCGCCCCGGGCGCGGCCGGCGAGATCGTCGACATCGTCGGCCCGGTCTGCGAGACCGGCGACACCTTCGCCCGGGCGCGGCCGATGCCGCCGCTGGCCGAGGGCGACCTGGTCGCCTTCCGCACCGCCGGGGCCTATGGCGCGGTGATGGCCTCGGAATACAATTCCCGCCCGCTGGTGCCCGAGGTTCTGGTCCATGGCGATCAATTCGACGTGGTCCGGGCCAGACCGAGCATTGAGGAAATGCTGGATCGCGATACCATCCCCGGGTGGCTGGCCGAATCGGCCGGCTGAACGGATCGGCATGCCGGTCCGCCCCCCGGCCGGCAGCCGGCCGCGGGGCCACCGAGGGCGGCGCCCGGCGCGCAGGGCGATGCGCGCTGCCGGCGGAGGAGGCACGGATGAGCGAGAAGCGGACCGGCGCAGGGACCGGACCGGCGGCGCGGTCGCTGGGGGCGCATCTGGACCGCGCGGTCGCCCGCACCCGGCTTGCCATCGCGCTGGAGCGGCTTGCGCGCCGGTTCTGGCCCGCCGCCACCGTGCTGATGTTCATCTTCGCCGCGCTCAGGCTCGATCTCCTGGCACTGCTGCCCGACCGCGCGCAGCTGCCGGCGCTGGCGCTGGCGGCGCTGGCGGCGCTGGGCCTGGTCGTGCACGGCGCGCTGCGCCTCAGGCTTCCGTCGCGGGCCGAGGCCCTGGCGCGGATCGACGCCGCGCTGCCGGGCCGGCCGCTGCGCGCATTGTCCGACCGGCAGGCGACGGGGCGCGACGACCCCGCCGCGCGCGCGGTCTGGGCGGCGCACATGGCGCGGCTGGCGCGGCGCGCCATGGCGGCGCGGGCGGCGCGCCCGGATCCCGGCCTGGCCGCGCGCGACCCGCTGGCCCTGCGCCATCTGGCGCTGGTGCTGGCGCTGGCCGGGCTGGTCTTCGGCCGCGGCGAGGTTGCCGAGCGCCTGCCGCTGCCGCTGACCCGTCCGGCCGAGGCGGCTATGCAGTCCGGCCCGGTGCTGGAGGCCTGGGCCACGCCCCCGGCCTATACCGGCAAGCCGACGCTGTATCTGACCGATCCGGACCAGCCCGCCCCGATCGCGCTGCCGCAGGGCACGGTGCTGACGCTGCGGCTGTACGGGGCCGAGGAGGCGAGCCTGGATCAGACCCTGCACGCCGGCCCCGCGCCGGTTCCCTTCGCCCCCAATGCGCAGGGATTCCGCGCGGCGGAATTCCCGGTCGACTCGCCGGGCCGGCTCAGCGTCACCGCCGACGGGCGCAGGCTGGTTGCCTGGACCTTCGAGGTCGTGCCCGACCGGCCGCCCAGCCTGCGGCTGCTCGGCCCGCCCGAACCGATGCTGCAGGGCGCGGGGCGCTACAGATATGCCGGGCAGGACGATTACGGCCTCGTCGCCGCCTGGGCGACGGTGACGCTCGACCTGTCCCGGGTCGCGCGCCGCCACGGCCTCGCGCCCGATCCCGAACCGCGCCCGCCGGTGGAATTCGACCTGCCGCTGCCGCTGACCGGCGATGCCCGCGACTTCGAGGAAACCGGCGTGGTCGACCTGTCCACCCACCCATGGGCGGGGCTGCCGGTGCGCATCGTGCTGCACGGCCGCGACGGCGCGGGGCAGGAGACGCGCACCGAGGCCCATGAGGTGGTCCTGCCCGGGCGGCGCTTCTTCGAACCGCTGGCCGCGGCCGTGGCGGAACAGCGCCGCGACCTGCTGTGGACCCTGGCCAACGCGCCCCGCGTCACCCGGCTTCTGAAGGCGCTGACCCATGCCCCCGAGGAAGGCGCGATCCCCCTCAAGGCGCATCTGGTGCTGCGCACCGCCATCCGCCGGCTGGACTATGCCCGCGCCGAAGGCCGCGTCGCCCAGGTGCGCGACGATGTGGCCGAACTGCTGTGGCGCGCGGCGCTGCTGATCGAGGATGGCGACATCGCCGATGCGCGCGAACGGCTCCGCCGTGCCCAGGACAGGCTGAGCCGGGCGATCGAGGAGGGGGCGAGCGAGCAGGAGATCGCCGAGCTGATGGACGAGCTGCGCCAGGCCATGCAGCAGTTCCTGCAGGAGCTGATGCGCCAGGCGCTGGAGGAGATGCAGCAGGGCGATCCCGACCGGCAGGCCGAGGCCCCGCCCCCGGACATGACCACCCGCGACCTCGAGGAGATGCTCGACCGCCTGCAGCAATTGATGCAGGAGGGGCGGATGGCCGAGGCGCAGGAGCTGCTGGACCAGCTGCGCCGGATGATGGAGAACCTGCAGCTGACGCTGCGCCCGGGCCAGCCCCAGGATGGCGGCCCCGGCCAGCAGATGATGCAGGGGTTGCAGGACCTGATGCGCCGCCAGCAGGAGCTGGGCGACCGCACCTTCGAGGAGCTGCAGCGCCGCTTCGGTCAGGGCGACCGGCCCGGCGAGCCGCGCCCCGGCGGCCCGGGCACCGGCGAGCTGTCGCGCGAGCAGGAGGCGCTGCGGCAGCTTCTGGAGGAGTTCCGGCAGAGCCTGCCGGGCCTGCCGGCGCTGCCCGGCCAGGACGACCCGGTGGGCGAGGCGCGCCGCGCGCTGGAGGAGGCCGAGCGGCAGATGGGCGAGGCGCGCGACCGGCTGCAGGCCGATGATCCGGGCGGGGCGGTGGACGACCAGGCCGAGGCGCTGGACGCGCTGCGCGAGGGGATGCGCAACCTCTCCGAGGCCCAGCGTCAGGCGCAGATGCGCGACGGCCCCCGCGACGGCATGCAGGCCACCGAGACCCCCGGCCAGCAGCGCGACCCCCTGGGCCGGCCGGTCGGTCAGACCGGTCAGATCGACGGGGCGGATGTCCGCATCCCGGGCAGCGAGGCGTGGAAGCGCTCGCGCGAGCTGCGCGAGGAGATCCTGCGCCGGTCCGGCGAACAGGACCGCCCGAAGCTCGAGCTGGACTATCTGCGCCGCCTGCTGGAACGGTTCTGAGGCCCCGTCGCCCTCATTCCCCGCCCGGCGCCGTCCCGGCCAGCGCGGCGGTGACACCCTCGCGCAGGTCGTGCAGCGCGTGGCGCAGGGCATCCACCCGGGCCGCATAGGCCTCGAGATAGGGCGCCGCCCGCGGCAGCCGCGCCGCGATCGGCTCGCGCAGGGCATAGACCGCGAGAAGGATCAGGAAGACCAGCAGGGCGACCGCCAGCCCCGCGGCAAAGCGGCTGCGCCCCTCCTCGGGGGCGGCGGG
>RFGB01000191.1 GCA_003697125.1 Alphaproteobacteria bacterium | reverse complement strand
GGGGTGCGGGTGAACCCGGTCGCGGGCGGGCGGGTCGGCGCGCCGCGGCAGATCGGCTGCGACGCGCTGCTGATGTGCGGCGGCTGGACGCCCGCGGTGCACCTGTTCTCGCATGGCCGGGGCACGCTTGCCTGGGACGAGGCGCTGGGCGCCTTCCTGCCCGACCGCACGGCCGAGGCCTGCCATGTCGCCGGGGCGGGGCGCGGGCTGTGGGGCGTGGCCGCGGCGCTGGCCGACGGTGCGCGGGCCGGGGCCGAGGCGGCCCGCGCGATGGGCCGCGCGGCAGAGGCGACGGCGCCGCGCGTCGCCGGCGACCGGACCGGAAGCGGCATCGTGGTGCGCGAGCTGCCCACCGACCGCGACCGGTCCCGCGCCCGGGCCTTCATCGATTTCCAGAACGACGTGACCGCCAAGGACATCCGGCTGGCGGTGCGCGAGGGGATGCGCTCGATCGAGCATGTCAAGCGCTACACCACCACCGGCATGGCGACCGATCAGGGCAAGCTCGGCAACATCAACGGGCTGATGGTGGCGGCCGAGGCGCTGGAACGTCCCGCCCCCGAGGTGGGGCTGACCACCTTCCGCCCCCCCTATACCCCGGTCAGCTTCGGCGCGCTGGCCGGCTATCGCAAGGATGCGCATTTCGAGGTCACCCGCCGGACCCCGATCGACCCCTGGGCCGAGGCCCGGGGCGCGGTGTTCGAACCGGTGGCGCTGTGGCGGCGCGCGCGCTATTTCCCCCGCCCGGGCGAGGACATGGCCCGGGCGGTCGCGCGCGAATGCCGGGCGGTGCGCGATGCGGTGGGGCTGTTCGACGCCTCGACGCTTGGCAAGATCGAGGTGGTCGGCCCCGATGCGGCCAGCTTTCTTGAACGGATGTATACCAATTCCTGGGCCAGGCTTCGGCCCGGCCGCTGCCGCTATGGCCTGCTGCTGGGCGAGGATGGCTTCATCCGCGATGACGGCGTGATCGGCCGGCTGGCCGGCGACCGGTTCCATGTCACCACCACCACCGGCGGTGCGGCACGGGTGCTGAACATGATGGAGGACTACCTGCAGACCGAATGGCCGGATCTCGATGTCTGGCTGACATCGACCACCGAACACTGGGCGGTGGTCGCGGTGCAGGGGCCGAAGGCGCGCGAACTGCTGGCACCCCTCGTCGAGGGGATCGACATCTCCGCGCAGGCCTTCCCGCACATGGCGCTGGCCGAATGCCGCGTGGCGGGCTTTCCCGCCCGGCTGTTCCGCGTCTCCTTCACCGGCGAGCTGGGCTTCGAGGTGAATGTCCCCGCGCGCCACGGCCTGGCCCTGTGGGAGGCGCTGTGGGAGGCCGGCCAGCCCCTCGGCGTCGTCGCCTATGGCACCGAGACGATGCATGTGCTGCGCGCCGAGAAGGGCTACATCATCGTCGGACAGGACACCGACGGCACCGTCACGCCGCAGGATGCGGGCCTGGCCTGGGCGATCGGCCGCGACAAGCCCGACTTCGTCGGCAAGCGGTCGCTGGCGCGCCCCGACATCGTGGCGCCGGGCCGCAAGCAGCTGGTCGGCCTGCTGACCGAGGACCCCTGTGTGGTGCTGACCGAGGGCGCCCAGATCGTGGCCGATCCCGACCAGCCGATCCCGATGCGGATGATCGGGCATGTCACCTCGGCCTACTGGTCGGCGACGCTGGGCCGCTCGATCGCCCTGGCGCTGGTCGAGGGCGGCCACGACCGGATGGGCGAGACGCTGTTCATCCCCGACGGGGCGCGCGCCCACCGGGCCAGGGTCACCGGGGTCACCTTCTACGACCCCGAAGGCGCGCGGCTGAAGCTGTGAGGAGGCGGCGATGACGGCTGGGGACCAGGCGGCGACGGCCGGCGGATTGCGGATCACCGAGGCGGCCCCCGGGGCGCGCTTCTCGCTCAGGCTGAGGCCCGAACATCTGCCGGCGGCGGAGGCGGCGCTGGGCCATCCGCTGCCCCGGCGCATCGGCGAGATCACCGCCGGGCAGGGCTGGCGCGCCCTGATGCTGGGGCCCGACGAATGGCTGCTGGACCGGCCCGCGGGCGGGCCCCCGGCGCTGCCGGGCGCGCCGGCCCATGCGCTGGTCGACATCTCGGACCGCGAGCTGATCCTGCGCGTCGAGGGTCCGGCGGCGGCGGAACTGCTGTCGATCGGCATCCCGCGCGATCTGCGCGGCCTGGCCCCGGGGCAGGGCTGCCGCACCGTCTTCGACAGCGTGCCGGTGATCCTGGTGCGCGAGGGCGAGACCGCCTTCACCCTCGCCGTCTGGCGCAGCTTTGCGCCCCATGTCGCGGGGCTGCTGGAAATCGGCCGGCGCGAGATCGCCGCCGGGCTCTAGCCAGCGGCGGGGTCAGATATTGGCCTTGCGGTATTGCGATCCCTTGATCGACAGGTCCAGCATCAGCCCGCGATTGTCGAAGACGAAGGCCACGATGTCCGAGCGGGTGCTGTCGCTGTCCACATTGCCACCCGCCCCCTGCACGATCGCCACCGAGGCGTCGACCCCCAGCCGGAAACCGTCCGAGGCGAGGAAGCGGTCATAGGCGGTGCGGCTCATGAACATCAGCACATAGCCATAGCTCTGGATCCCGGCCTGAAGGCCGAAGGACACGCCCCCCGTCTCGTAATAGCCGACCGTCTTGCCGCGCCGGCGCAGCACGCCATAGCCGCCGGCCATGCCGATCAGGAATCCGCCCTTGGTGATCTCGGGAAAGATCAGCATGCCATGGGCGTTGCGCGCAAGGCGCCGGGCCGCCGGGTTCTGGGCATAGAGCATCTCGAGCGCGGCATTCGCCTTGGCCTCGATCTCGCGCCGCTTGGCGGGATCCTTGGCCCGGGCCCGCCGGGGCAGGGCGGCAAGACCCGCGGCGGCCAGAGCCGTGGCGGCAAGGCCGGAAACCAGGCTGCGTCTGGTGGGATCGGGCATCGGAACACTCCCCGAAGATGGTCGCCACCGGCATCAGGCCCCCGCGGCGGAAGGCGCCGGTGGCGATCAGCATGCCACCCGCCCCCGCCCCTGGGAAGGCGAAAATCGGCCCTCAACCGCCGGCGCGGGGCGGAAAGCGCAGGCGATAGCGCGCGCGGATCCGCTCGACCGCCGCGTCGGGGGTCATCGGCCCCTCGGGGATGAAGGCGCCGAACAGCGCCCGCGCCCGTTCCATCACCACCGCATCAAGCCATGTGTGCGCGAACAGGAGCGCGCGAAACTCCTCCTCCCCGCAGCCGATCTCGATCTCGCCCGAGCTGCGGGACTCGCGCACGCGCTGGACAGGGGGGACGGGCACGCCCGCCATGGCAGCGACATCCGCCGCTATCCTGTCCAGCGGCCCGGCATAGATGCGGTCGAAGCGCTTCAAGGCGGCATCGATCGCCCCGAGATCGGCGGCGGAAAGCGGACTGCCGGGCGGAAGTGCGGCCAGCCGCGCGAAGCGGCCCGGTCCGAGATGGTCACCGATCAGCAGGCGGGCCATGGTGTTCGGGGTCAGTTCCGCGGCCGCCGCCGCGAAGGACAGGCCGGCAAACCTGCGAACCTCGGGCACGTCGCGAAACGCCGCCATCTCGGCCCTTTGGGCAAAATAGGTGTAATGAGAAAAAAGCCGCAGGCAGGGATCACGCAGAACAGAGAATATGAAGTTCCTGTTTATTCTTCTCATTGAATTAAATTCAATAGGACCGGAAATGAAAGGCACGCCCATTGCCAGCTTCCAGGCGATGCTTCCACTCTGCAAGGCGTTGGGTCCGCATTTCTCGCCCTTCCGCACAATTGCCGATACATGAACCATGCGCATTCCGAAGGCGCCATACAGGGCCTGCGCAAGTGCTGTGCCGGCACATTTCGGAACGTGTACATAGCCAATGCGTATCATCTTCCCGAAGAGCTATTCCGGGAGGGTCGGGCGGTCAAGCTGCCCGCGCCGGCCTGCCTCAGGCTTCGGCGGGGGCGTCGGTGCTGGCGGGCGCGAGGGTCCTGAGCAGGATGATCTTGGCATCATCCGGGCCGTAGAAGTCGGGGATCGCGGCCACCTTGCGAAAGCCGCTGCGCCGGTAGAAGGCGCGGGTGGGGGCATAATCCGGCCGGGCGGAGGTCTCGGCCACCAGCCTTTCGCCCCCGGCCGCCCGCACGGCCTTCTCGACGCGGGCGAGGATCTCGCGCCCGAGCCCTTCGCGCTGCGCCGAGGGGGCGACGGCGATCCAGTAGAGGTCGAAGGTGCCGCGCGTGCCCGGGGTCGGCCCCCAGCAGGCATAGCCCGCGATCTCGCCGCCGCGCTCGGCGATGACGAATTCATAGCCCGAGGCGCGGCCGCGCGTGACGCGCTCCTCGACCAGCTCGCCGGCGATGTCGATCTCGGCGGCCGAGAACATGCCCGTCGCCGTGACCAGCGCGCGGATGCGCGCCGCGTCCTCGGCGGTGACCGCGTCGCGCCAGGTGATGTCCGGCGCGGCGGCGGGTTCGGGGCGCGGCGCCTTGCGCCGGCGCGGCGGCGCGGCAAGGATCCCCTCGGCAAGCCCGGTGAAGAACTGCCGCGCATTGGTGCCCAGCGTGCGCACCCGGTAGCCGCCTTCCTGCACCACCAGCACGGGCAGGCCGGCCGCGCCGATCATCCGCCCGATCTCGCGGAAGTCCTCGGCGCGGTTGGACCATGTCCCGGTCGGGTCGCCCTTGGCGGTGTCATGGCCCAGCGCCAGCACCAGAAACTCGGGATCATGGCGGTCGATGCGCTTCAGCCCCCGCGCGATGGCGGCGCGGTGCTCCTCGGGGGTGATCGTCTCTGCCAGCGGGATGTTCAGGTTGAACCCCGCCCCGCGCCCGCGCCCGGTCTCGTCGGCGAAGCCGGTGAAATAGGGATAGGCGAAGCTCGGATGGCCGTGGATCGAGACGGTGAGCACGTCGTCGCGCTCGTAGAAGATGTCCTGCTGGCCGTTGCCGTGGTGATAGTCGATGTCGAGGATCGCCACCCGCCCGTGCCTGGACAGGTAGTTCGCCGCGATGGCGGCGTTGCAGAAATAGCAGAACCCCCCGAAGCTGCGCCGCTCGGCATGGTGGCCGGGCGGGCGCACCAGCGCATAGGCGGCGCGCGCGCCCCTCGCGACCAGATCGGCGGCGGTCAGGGCGCAATCCACCGCGTGGCGCGCCGCCGGCCAGGCGTTGCGGTTGATGGGCGTGAAGGTGTCGATGCACCAGTAGCCCGCCAGCACCGAGCGCTCTTTCGGCAGCCGCGCGGCATTGCGCACCGGAAAGACGTAGGGATAGACCGACTTGCCCTCGGGAAGCGCGGCGCAGGCCTGGCGGATGTAGTCCACGAGATGGCCGTCATGCACCTCGCGGATCCAGCGGTCTGGAAAGGCGCGGGCGGGTTCGTGGCGGAAAAGGCCGGTCTTCTCGATCTCCTTGAGGATCGCGGGGATGCGCACGGGCGATTCCACATAGCCCTGTT
>RFGB01000190.1 GCA_003697125.1 Alphaproteobacteria bacterium | reverse complement strand
GTGCTGGTCTCGGGGGTCTATGACCTCGCCCCGGTGGCGGCAAGCTATGTGAACGACCTGGTCGGCATCACCCCGGCGCAGACCGACGCCCTGTCGCCGCTGCTCTTCCCGCCCCGGCATCAGGTGCCGGTGCATCTGCTGGTGGGCGCCGACGAGCCCGAGGCCTTCCTTCTCCAGACCGAGGCGCTGGCCCGGGCATGGGGGCCGCTGCTGCCCGGCCTGACGGTGCACCGCGCCCCCGGGCGGGACCATTTCGACGTGCTGGACGAACTGGCCGACCCCGGATCGCCCAGCTTCCGGGCGCTGATGGCGATGGCGCCGGGCGGGGCGCGGCCGGACTAGCGCTGCTCAGCCCGCCGCGGCCAGCAGGCTGGCATTGCCCCCCGCGGCGGTGGTGTCGATGCACAGGTGCTTCTCGAGCACGCAGCGGGGGCGGATGTCGGCCTCGGTCAGAAGCGGCAGGATCGGCCCCTCGCGCGCGGCAAGGGCCCGGCGCAGGGCGCGCGCCGTCTCGGCGTCGCCCCAGAAGGCCACCGCGTCGAACCCCGCCAGCCGGGTCAGATCCGCCGGTGCCAGTTCGCCATCCAGCGCGCCGGGGCCCCGCGCCCCGGCCGCGACCATCACCGCCGCACAGCCGGTATCGCGGGCCTGCCGCGCCTGCGCCGCGGCCGCCTCGGCACCGGGGCCGAGGCACAGCACCCGCCCCCGCGGGACCAGCGACAGGCGGTTCGATTCCCCGGTGGGTCCGGGCATCAGCGCGACGAAGCGTTCCCCCGGCTCGGGCCGGGCCGCGGCCAGAAGCCGTTCCACCGCCGCCGGATCGGCGGGGGCCGCCCGCGGGGCGGTGCGGGGCGGCGCGACCGGGACGCGGCAGAAGCGCGGCAGATAGTGCGGCCCCCCCGCCTTCGGCCCGGTGCCCGACAGGCCGTGCCCGCCGAAGGGCTGCGAGCCGACCACCGCGCCGATCTGGTTGCGGTTGATGTAGATGTTGCCGGCCTCGATCCGTTCGGCCACCATCTGCACCCGGTCGTCGATGCGCGAATGCATCCCGAAGGTCAGGCCGTAGCCGGTGGCATTGATCGCGGCGATGACCTCCTCCAGCGCCTCGGCGCGGTAGGTTGCGACGTGCAGCACCGGGCCGAAGACCTCGCGCTCCAGCTCGTGGATGCCCGCCAGCCGGATCACCGCCGGCGCCACGAAATGGCCCCGGGACGGGGCCGACAGCTCCTTCAGCACCCGCCCCGCGGCACGGTGCGCATCGACATGGGCACGGATGCCGGCCGCGGCCGCGGCGCTGATCACCGGCCCGACATCGGTGGCCACCGACCAGGGATCGCCCAGCGCCAGCTCCTCCATCGCGCCGGACAGCATGCGCAGGATGTCCCCGGCCACCTCCTTTTGCACATACAGCATGCGCAGCGCCGAGCAGCGCTGCCCGGCCGACTGGAAGGCCGAGGTGATGATGTCGCGCACCGCCTGTTCGGGCAGGGCGGTCGAATCGACGATCATCGCGTTGAGCCCGCCGGTCTCGGCGATCAGCACCGCGTCGGGGGCCAGATGCCGCGCCGCGGCGCGTTCGATCGCGCGCGCGGTGGCGGTGGAGCCGGTGAAGGCGATCCCGTCCACCCGCGGATCCGAGACCAGCGCCGCGCCGATCTCGCCCCCCGGGCCGGGCAACAGCGCCAGCGCCGCGCGCGGCACGCCCGCCTCGTGCAGAAGCCGGGTGGCCAGCGCGGCGACCAGCGGCGTCGCCTCGGCCGGCTTGGCCAGCACCGCATTGCCCGCGGCCAGCGCGGCGGCGACCTGTCCGGTGAAGATCGCCAGCGGGAAGTTCCACGGGCTGATGCAGACGAAACGGCCCCGGGGGGGATGGGTCAGCGCGACGGACCGCGCCCCGTAATAGCGCAGGAAGTCCACCGCCTCGCGCAGCTCGGCGACCGCATCGCGCGGCGTCTTGCCCGCCTCGCGCGCCAGAAGCGCCGCGAATTCGCCGGCATTGGCCTCGAACAGCTCGGACGCCCGCACCAGCACCGCACGGCGTTCGGCCGCGGGCGCGGGCCAGGGTTCGGCCGCGGCCAGCGCGGCATCGACATCCGCGGCCGTCGCCAGCCGCACCTCGCCCACCACATCGCCCGGGTCGAAGGGGCTGCGCACCGCCTCGACCGCGCCGCCGGCCATGGGCACCGCGCCGAGCGGGGCGGCCGACCAGCGTGCGGTGCGGAAGGGGGCGCGGGCGGCCTCCCATTCCCGCAGCATCACGGGATCGTTGAGATCGACCCCGCGCGAGTTGCGCCTTTCCGGTGCGAACAGGTCGGGGGGGCGGCGGATGACCGGGTTCGGGGTGCCGAGCCCCGGGGCCGAGAAGGGATCGGCCGCGACCTCGCGCGCGGGCACGCTCTCGTCGACGATGCGATGGACGAAGGAGCTGTTGGCGCCATTCTCGAGCAGGCGGCGGACGAGATAGGCCAGCAGGTCGCGATGCGCCCCCACCGGGGCGTAGATGCGGCAGCGCGTGCCCGCCTCGGCGCGGACGAGATCGTGCAGCGCCTCGCCCATCCCGTGCAGGCGCTGGAACTCGAACCGGTCGCGGTCGGGTGCGATGGCGAGGATCGCGGCCACGGTATGGGCGTTGTGGGTGGCGAACTGGGGATAGATGCGGTCGGTCATCCCCATCAGCCGCTGCGCGCAGCACAGATAGGCGACATCGGTGGTGGCCTTGCGGGTGAAGACGGGAAAGTCGGGCAGCCCCTCGACCTGGGCGCGCTTGATCTCGCTGTCCCAGTAGGCGCCCTTGACCAGGCGCACCATGATCCGGCGGTCGAGGCGGGCGGCCAGCATGTTGAGCCAATCGAGCACCGCCCCCGCGCGCCGGCCATAGGCCTGCACGACGACGCCGAACCCGTCCCATCCCGCCAGGCCGGGCGAGGCCAGCACCGCCTCGATGATGTCGAGGGAGATGTCGAGCCGGTCGGCCTCCTCGGCATCGATGTTGAAGCCCATGTGATGGGCGCGCGCCGCCTCGGCCAGGCCGCGCAGCACCGGCACCAGCTCGGCCATCAGACGATCGCGCTTGACGGCCTCGTAGCGCGGATGCAGCGCCGACAGCTTGACCGAGATGCCGGGATTGTCGCGCACATCGGCCGAGCGGCAGGCGGCGGCGAGCCGAGCGATGGCGTTGGCATAGGCGCGGCGATAGGCCTCGGCATCGGCGGCGGTGCGTGCGGCCTCGCCCAGCATGTCATAGGAATGGGTGAAGCCGCGCGCCTCGGCCTCGCGCGCGCGGGCGATCGCCTCGTCGATGGTCTGGCCGAGGACGAACTGGTTGCCCAGCTCCTGCATCGCGCGCCGGGCCGCGGCGCGGATCACCGGCTCGCCCAGCCTGCGCACGGCGCGGCGCAGCACGGCGGCGACGCCCTCCTCCTCATCCTCGCGCAGCACCCGGCCGGTCAGCATCAGCGCCCAGGTCGAGGCATTGACCAGCGGCGAGCTGGAATGCCCCAGATGCCGGCCCCAGTCCGAGGGGGCGATCTTGTCCTCGATCAGCGCGTCCACGGTCGCGGCGTCGGGCACGCGCAGCAGCGCCTCGGCAAGGCACATCAGCGCCACGCCCTCGGCGGTGGACAGGCCGAATTCGGTCAGGAAGGCCTCCATCAGCCCCGGCCGGCCGCGGGCGCGGATCCGTTCGACCATCGCGGCCGCGTGCTCATGCACCCGGGCGGCCAGGGCCGGGGGGAAATCCGCCCCCGCGCGCAGCTTGGCCAGCGCCTCGGCCTCGTCGCCGAAGGTGGCGGCGCGGATCCTCTCCCTCAGCTCCTCCAGCATGGCCATGGCGCCCGCTCCCTCCGTTGCGGGCGGCCGCGGTTCCGGCGGCGGCCGGGCGCCCGCTGATGCACCCGGCCGCGCCCCGGGCTAGCGCGCCCTTTCGCGCATTGCCGCGCGGAACTGTTCGGTGGTGCGCGGCAGCAGGGTGAAGTCGTTCCAGTCGCAGATCACGCCATGCCGGCGGATCGCCGTCAACATGTCCATCGACCCCTCGCGCAGCTTGCGCGCCACCTCCTCGGCGGGCACGTCCAGCCAGCCGGCCCGCTCGGCGCGCAGCGTGTCGCGCAGCTTCGCGGTGGCGGCGTCATCGATGCGGTAGTCGTCGATCTCGGGATCCACCGCCTCGATCACCACGCCATAGTCGCGCCGCGCCCCCTCCACGGTGACATAGCCGTCGATGACATCCTCCAGCACCCTGGCCGGGTCACGCTCCAGCGGATCATAGAGCCCGCCGCCCCCGGCCGAGGGGCGGATGAACCAGTCGCCGGCCTGCATCGGCACGTTGGAGAACACCGCGCCGAGATTGCGCGATTCCCCGTTGCGCTGATGGGTCACCCCGTGGGGCAGCGAGGGCTGGCCGCCCTTCATGCCCCAGGTGATCGACCTGGCGCGGTCGCAGCAATAGGACATCACCGTGGCGTCGATGTCGGTCAGCTGGGCGCGCTTCACCACCCCGCAGCCGCCGCGGAACCGGCCCGGCCCGCCCGAATCGGGGGCGATCTCGCGCGCATGCATCAGCACGGGGTTCAGCCGCTCCTGCGCCTCGACCGACTGCTGCGCCAGCCCCACCCCGAACAGCGAGGAGGTGACGTTCGACCCGTCCATGCCGTGGCGCGCGCCCCATCCGCCCGAGGACCAGTCATACCACATGAAGAAGTTGCCGTTCGTCTCGGGCCGCCGGTCGGTGCCGCCGATCAGCAGGTATTCCAGATTGAAGGCGCAGGCGAGCGCCCGTTCCGGGATGACCTGCGACCACAGCAGGAAGATGGCGTTCATCACCTTCTCGTAGGCGCCCGAACAGAAACCGGTGACCGCATAGGGATAGGGCGCGTTGACGACCGACCCCTCGGGCAGCTTGGTGTCGATGAAGCGGTAGAAGCCGGAATTGAGCGGGATCTCGGGGAAGAAGAACTTCGTGCCCGCGACCACCGCCGAGAAGACCGAGCTTTCGGTGCCGTTGAGGAAGCAGTCGATCGCCGGATGGGTGCCGGTGAAGTCATAGCTGACCCTGCCGTCGCGGATGGTCATCTCGACCACGATCGGGATCAGCCCCTCGGGCTTCGAGGGATCCTGGTCGATGAAGTCCGCGGTCTTCCAGCTGCCTTCGGGCAGCGTCGCCAGCTTCTGGCGGGCGTAGGTCTCGACATAGTCCTGGCAGGCGGCGAAGGATTCCAGCACCGTGTCCTTGCCGTATTTCGCCACCAGTTCCAGAAGCCGCTGCGCCCCCAGCCGCGTCGCCTCGCACTGGGCCAGGAAATCGCCCCTGGCATCGGCCGGCGCGCGGGTGTTGCCGACGATCATGTCGATCACGTCGTCCAGCATCCGGCCGCGGGTGACCACCCGCATCGGCGTGATGCGCAGGCCTTCGCCGTAATGGTGGCGGGCATTGATGTCGAAGGATCCCGGCACCGACCCGCCGATGTCGGCCCAGTGGCCGTTGGACTGGGTGAAGGCGATCAGCTCTCCGTCGACGAAGACCGGGCGCACGATGCGCACGTCGCAAAAATGCGTGCCCCCCGTATAGGGATCGTTCGACATGAAGACGTCGCCTTCATGGATGTCGTCGCCGAAGCGTTCGATGATCGACTTGGCGGTGAAATGCAGCGTGCCGACATGGACGGCGATGTCGCCCGATCCCTGCATCACCGTGTTGCCCTGGGCGTCGCACAGGCAGTTGGAGAAGTCGCGGCTGTAGATGACGAAGGAATAGCAGGTCCTGAGCAGCTGCTCGGACATCTGGTCCACCAGATTGACATAGGCGTTCTTCAGGACCTCGAAGGTCACGCGGTCGAGTGCCATGGCCGGCCTCCCTCAGACGAAGCGCATCACGATGTGGTGGTCGGGGGTCACCTCGCTTCGGGTCCCCGGGGGCAGGATGACGGTGGAATCGAGCTGCTCGATCACCATCGGCCCCTCCAGCACCATGCCGGGGGCAAGCTCCTCGCGCCGCATGACCGGCGTGTCCAGGAAGCCGTGCCCGGCGCCGAAATGCACCTGGCGGCGGCTTGCCGCCGGCGGCGGGGTGGTGCGGGCCCCGGCCGCCGCGGGGGCGGCCTGCGGCTTGGGCACCACGCCGCGGGCGACCACGCGCAGGGCGTAGATCTCGACCCCGCGGCCGCGATCCTCGAAGGAATAGGCGCGGGCATGTTCGCGATGGAAGCTGTCGAGCACCGGCGCAAGGTCGGTCAGCGGCTCGGGGCCGACCGCGACCTCGAGCTGACGCCACTGGCCGACATAGCGCATCTCGAAGGACCGCTGCAGCTCCATCGCCTCGGGCGCCACACCCTCCTCGCGCAGACGGGCGCGCGCCTCGTCCTCCAGCTTGCGGAATTCGGCCTCGACCTCGTCCAGATTGTCGTTCGACGCGCCCTTCAGCATCATCGTGGCCAGGTCGTGGCGGATGTCGACCAGAAGGCAGCCCATCGCCGAGGCGATGCCGGGGAAGCGGGGGAAGATGACCACCGGGATGTCGAGATCGCGGGCGAGATCCGCCCCGTGCAGCGGCCCCGCACCGCCGAAGACCACCAGCGCGAAATCGCGCGGGTCGAACCCCTTGCCGACCGAGATCAGCTTGACCGCATTGGCCATGTTCGCATTGGCCACGCGCAGGATGGCATGCGCGGCCTCGGTATCGTCCAGCGACAGCGGCGCGCCGACGCGGTCATGGATCGCCCGGCGCGCGGCGTCGGCATCCAGCCGCACCTTGCCGTCCAGAAGCTCGCCCCCCAGACGCCCCAGCAGGAGATTGGCGTCGGTGTTGGTCGGCTCCTCGCCGCCGGTGCCATAGCAGGCCGGCCCCGGATCGGCACCCGCGCTCTGCGGGCCGTTGCGCAGGCTGCCGCCCTGGTCGATCCAGGCGATCGATCCGCCGCCCGCGCCGATGGTGATGACCTCGACCGAGGGGAACATGATCGGATAGCCGTATTCCACCTGCCAGCGCTGGGTGGTGGGGATGCGGCCCTGGAAGCACAGCGAGATGTCGGTCGAGGTGCCGCCCATGTCGAGGCTGATCGCATTCTCGAAGCCGCACTGGCCGGCGATGTGGGCGCCGGCGATGGCGCCGGCGACGATGCCCGAGGAGGCGAGCCGCGCGGCATAGCGGCTGGCGCCCTGGGCGGTCAGCACGCCGCCGCCCGAATGCAGGATCAAGAGGTCGCCGGCATAGCCGCCCTGCTTCAGCGAGCGGTCGAGCCGTTCGATGTAGCGGCTGACCACCGGTCCGGTGGCCGCGTTGATCATCGCGGTGGAATGGCGCGGATGCTCGAACATCTCCGGCACGATCTCGGCCGAGGCGCACAGGAACACGTCCGGGCCCAGCTCCTCGGCCAGGATCTCCTTGCACCGCAGCTCGTGGGCGGGATTGGCGTAGGAGTTGAGGAAGCACACCGCCACCGCCTCATAGCCGCGCCGCTTCAGGATGCGGGCCAGATCGCGCACCCCTGCCTCGTCCAGCGGGGTCAGCACCCGCCCGGCATAGTCGATGCGCTCGTCCACCTCGAAACGGTCGCGGCGGCGGATATAGGGCTCGGCCACGTCGACATAGGCATCCCACAGGTCGGGCTTGGTGCCGTCGCGGATCTCGACCACGTCGCGGTGGCCGCGGGTGCAGATCATCGCCGCCCGGGCCAGCCGGCGGGTGATCAGGGCATTGGTCGCCACGGTGGTGCCATGGGTCAGAAGCCGGATGTCGGCGGGGCCGATCCCGGCGGCGGCGATGGCGGCCAGCACCGCCTCGTCGGGACGGTCGGGCCGCGAAGGCACCTTGGTGACCGAGACCGCTCCGGTCTCCTCGTCGAAGAAGAAGGCGTCGGTGAAGGTGCCCCCGGTATCGATCGCGACGCGATAGCGCCGCCCCCCCGTCTGTGCGCTCATCTGTTCCCGGTCTCCTCCGCTCCATCCCGGGGGCGAGGTCCGCATGCCGCCGCCCGGCCCCGCGCACCGGCACGCGGCGCTGCCGTGCATGGTGATCCGCGCATCCCGCCCCTCGTCAGCCCGGCCCCGCCCTCCTCGGGTCTTCCGGCCGCTCGCCGCGCCAGTGGCGCAAGAATTCCCGACCTTGTCAACCGCCCCCCCCCCGGGGGGGGTCACAGCGGCCCGGTGCGGTAGAGGCGGATCGTCAGCGGCCCGTGGGGCACGGGCGGCCCGGGGGGGCCGAAGGGCAGGCCGGTGGCCCGGGCCAGCGCCGGTTCGGCGGTGATCAGGCCCACCCGCCACCCGGCGAAGCGGCCGATCAGCGCGCGGCCCAGCGCCGCATGCAGCCCGTGCAGCGCCCCGGCCCGGCCGATCCGCGCGCCATAGGGGGGATTGACGATGACGAGGCCGGGCGGGCCCTCGGGCGGCTCCAGGGCGGCGACATCGCGTTCGAGGAAGCGGATGCGCGCCGCGATCCCGGCGCGTTCGGCATTGGCGCGGGCCATCGCGATGGCGCCGCCGTCGCGATCGGCCGCGATGATCGCCCCGCCCGGGGGTGCGGGATCGGCCGCGCGCAGCCGGGCGAGCGCGGCGGGATCGAAGCCGACCAGCGCCTCGAAGGCAAAGCCGCGGGCGCGCCCCGGCGGCAGCCCGGCGGCGATCTCGGCCGCCTCGATCGGAAAGCTGCCCGCGCCGCACATCGGGTCGACCACCGGCTCGCCCGGAACATGGTCGCAGGCGCGCAGGAACAGCGCGGCCATGGTCTCGCGCAGCGGTGCCCTGCCCACCGCCTGCTTGAAGCCGCGCCGGTAGAGCGGCGCGCCCGAGCTGTCGAGGCTGACCGTGCACAGGTCGTCCTCGATGCGCAGCATCACCCGCACCCCGGCGCGGCCCGGAACCATGCCCGCGGCGGCCAGCGCGCCGGCCAGCCTTTCGGCGGCCGCCCCCTCGTGCCATATCCGGCTGCGGCGGCAGCTGGCCGAGACGCAGACCGCGGTGGCGGGGGGAAACAGGTCGCCCCAGGGCAGGCGCCGCAGCTGACGGTCCAGCCGCGCCAGATGCGGGGCGCGGAACGACCACAGCCGCACCAGCACCCTGCCCGCGCCGCGCAGCTGCACATTGGCGCGCCACACCTCGGGCCAGCCGCCGGCGATCTCGACCCCGCCGGGCAGGACGCGCGGGCCGGCGAAGCCCGCCGCGGCCGCCTCCGCGGCGAGCACCGGCTCCAGCCCCGGCGG
>RFGB01000189.1 GCA_003697125.1 Alphaproteobacteria bacterium | reverse complement strand
CGCGCCCCGTTGCCCGGCCGCCGCGGCGCCGCTATCAGGGCGCGAGGAGGGAGTTGCCCATGCCCGCGCTGACCGGTCTTCGCGTGATCGACCTGACCCGGATCCTTGCCGGGCCGTTCTGCACCCAGTGGCTGGCCGATCACGGCGCGGACGTGATCAAGATCGAGCCCCCCCAGGGCGACGACACCCGCAGCTGGGGGCCCCCCTTCGATCCCGGGACCGGTGCGGCGAGCTACTACATGGGCCTCAACCGCAACAAGCGGGCGGTGGCGCTGGACCTGCGCCGGGAGGAGGGGCGCGCGGTGCTCCTGCGGCTTCTGGCCGGGGCGGATGTGCTGGTCGAGAACTTCAAGGCCGGCACGATGGACAAATGGGGCCTTGGCGCCGAGGCGCTGCGCGCGCGCTTTCCCCGGCTGATCCAGGCCCGGATCACCGGCTTCGGCGCCGACGGTCCGCTGGGGGGGCTACCGGGCTATGACGCGGTGGTGCAGGCCCAGGCCGGGCTGATGGCGGTGAACGGCCCCGAGGGGGGCGAACCGACGCGGATGGGCATCCCGATCTCGGACATCTGCACCGGCATGTCGGCGGCGATCGGCATCCTGATGGCGCTGCACGCCCGGCAGGCGACCGGCCGGGGGCAGATCGTCGACCTCACGCTCTACGACACCTCGCTGTCGATCCTGTTCCCCTATGCCGTCAACTTCCTGATGGGCGGGCCCGAACCGCGGCCGGTGGGCAATGCCCATCCCAACATCGCACCCTATCAGACCTTTCCCACCGCCACCGTGCCGGTGTTCATCGCCGGCGGCAATGATGCGCAGTTCCGCCGGCTGTGCGCCGTGCTGGGGCTGGCGGACGTGGCCGAGGATCCGCGCTTCGCCACCAACGGCGCGCGCAACCGCCACCGGCGCGAACTGGCCGAGCTGATCGCCGCGGCCACCCTGCGCCATGACGGCGAGGCGCTGGCCGCCCGGCTGATGGCCGAGGGCGTGCCCGCGGGGGCGGTGATGCCGGTGTCGCGCGCGCTCGATCATCCCCATACCCGCCACCGGGGGATGCTGCTGGATTTCGACGGGTTCCGCGTCACCGGCAATCCGGTGGTGATGTCCGACACGCCCCATGCCGCGGCCGGGTTCCCCCCCCGCCCCTTCGGCGCGGACACGCGCGCGGTCCTGGCCGAGGCCGGCTACAGTGCCGAGGAAATCGAGGCGCTGATCGCCGCCGGCGCCGCCTTCGACCGCCCGCCGGGCTGACGCGCTCAGCTCAGCGCCAGCCAGGCATAGGCGGCATAGGCCGCCACGAAGGCGCCCCCCGCCCGGCGCCCGATGCGCCCGTCGAACCACACGAACGGCCCCAGCAGCGCCGTCGCCGCCAGCATGATCCACAGGTCCAGCTGCAGGAAATGCGGCGCGATCGCCACCGGGCCGAAGAAGCTGGTCACCCCCATGATCAGCGCGAGGTTGAAGATGTTCGACCCGATCACGTTGCCCATCGCCACGTCGGCGTGCCGGCGCAGGGCGGCCATGACCGAGGTGGCGAGTTCCGGCAGCGAGGTGCCGACCGCCACCAGCGTAAGCCCGATCGCCGCCTCGGACACCCCCGCCGCGCGCGCCACCCCCCGCGCGCCGTCGATCAGGAAATCCGCGCCGAAGGGCAGGACGGCGATGCCGCCGGCCAGATAGAGCACGGTGCGCAGCGGGCTCGCGCAACCCTCCAGAAGCCCGGGATCCACCGTCACCGCCCCCGCCCGGGCGCTGAGCATGTTGTCATGCAGCACCAGCGCCATCAGCGCCAGCAGCACCACCCCGTGCCAGATCCCGAGCGGCGCGAGGAAGCACAGCCCGACGAAGGCGACGCTGGTCAGCCCCATCAGCAGGTAGATCCGCCGCGTCTCGCCATCGCGCAGCAGGATCGGATGGATCAGTGCCGGCAGGCCCAGCACCAGCAGGATGTTGGCGATGTTCGACCCCACCACATTGCCCACCCCGATATCGGGCGCGCCGCGAATCGCCGCCTGCACCGCCACCAGCAGCTCGGGGGCCGAGGTGCCGAAGGCCACCACCGTCAGGCTGACCACCAGCGCCGGGATGCCCAGCCGCAGGCTGGCCGCCACCGCCCCGCGCACCAGGAGGTCGCCCCCCACGATCAGGAGCCCCAGCCCCGCGGCGGCAAGGACGAGATCGATGATCACGCGGCTGCCCCGCCCCGGCCGGCCGTCAGCCGCCGCAATCGCAGCGGCCGCGCGCGTCGCGAAGCCGTCCGCATTCCTGGCAGATCCGCCCCGCCAAAGGCGGCCGCCGCCGCCCGATCCGGGGCAGCCGCGGGGCCCATTTGCCCACGATCGCCAGCACGGCGAGGAACAGCAGCAGCAGGACGGCCAGCTTGGCGATCATCTCTCACAACCCGTAGCGCGCCCACAGTGCGCGTTCCTCAAGCGAATCGGCCAGCCCCGCGCCGAATCCCGCGCCGAGCCCCGCCCCCGCCATGCCCAGCCGCCGCAGCAGCGGCCGGCGCGGCTCGACCACCGCGAAGCGCACGCGCGCGCCGTAGCGTTCGCGCATCTTCGGCACCAGATGGCCGATCCCGTCGATCAGACCGTTGTCCACCGCCTCGGCGCCCAGCCAGATCTCGCCGGTGAACAGGTCGCCCCCCGACAGGCGCGCGCCGCGGCGGGCGCGCACATGGGCGATGAATTCGGCATGGATCCCCTTCAGGATCCGTTCCAGCCGCGCCACGTCGCGGGCGCGTTCGGGCCGGAAGGGATCGAGCAGCGCCTTGTCCTCGCCCGCCACATGCAGCCGCCGTTCGATCCCCAGCCGTCCGATCGCCTCATGCAGGCCGAAGCCGGCCGAGATCACCCCGATCGAGCCGATGATCGAGCTGGCATCCGCCCAGATCTCGTCGGCCGCACTGGCCAGCCAGTAGCCGCCCGAGGCGGCGACATCCTCGCAGAAGGCGAAGACGGGAATGCCGGTCTCCTCGGCCAGCCGGCGGATGCGGGCCGAGATCAGGGCCGACTGCACCGGCGAACCGCCCGGCGAATTGACCGACAGCGCCACCGCGGCGGGCGCCCCGCGCCGGAAGGCCCGCTCGATCACCGGGGCAAGGGCATGATCGTTCAGCCCCCCGCCCAGCCGTCCGCCCGCGCCGATCGTGCCGTGCAGGCGGATGACCGAGACGAGGGGGGCGCGGCGGATGATGCGCTGGAGGCTGCCGAGGGGATCCATCCCGGCTGAGATAGGGCAATGCACCGGCGCGGGCAAGCATCGCCCTCTTTGCGCGCGGCACGAATCCGGATAATCTCGGCCCATGAGGGATGACGAGCCGCCAGCCACGGGAAACGGGTCGGATGATCCGTCGCTTTCCGCGCAGATGTCGCGCGAGGACATGCTGCGGCTGCGTCTCGACATGCTGGTGCGCGAGCACCGCGATCTCGATCAGGCGATCGCCGCACTCGATGCCCAGGGACGCGCCGACCAGCTGACCCTGCGGCGGCTGAAGAAGAAGCGGCTGATGCTGAAGGACCAGATCGCCCGCATCGAGGACGAGCTGACCCCCGACATCAT
>RFGB01000188.1 GCA_003697125.1 Alphaproteobacteria bacterium | reverse complement strand
CTCGTCCCGGGCGCGATCATGCTGGGCGCGATCATGCTGGCGCTGGCCGCTGCCGCCCGGCCCGCGGCCGAGCGCGGCGCCCCGCCCTGGCGGGCCGCGGCCGACGGCGTGTGGCACGACATCGGCTGCCCATGGCAGCCCGAGGGCGGCCGGCGGCTGGACTGCGGGGTTCTGGAGGTGCCCGAGAACCGCGCCGATCCGCTGAGCCGGACCATCTATCTGCATGTGCGCATCTTCCGCGCCCGGCGCCCCTCGGGCCTGCCGCCGGTGCTGTTCCTCAATGGCGGCCCCGGTCAGGCGATGGATTTCGAGGATGCCGAGGGCGTTGCCGGCTGGGCGGACTATCTCGACCGGGTGATGCCCTGGAGCGGTGAGCGCGACGTGATCCTGCCCGCCCAGCGCGGCACGCTGGTCCGGGGGGTGGGGCTGGCCTGCCCCGAGCTGGGCGATCCCCGGGTCTATCTGGGCGCGACGGAACGGCCCGGACCGCCGACCGACTGGGTGGCCAATCTGCGCCGGGCCGACAGCGACTGCCGCGCGCGGCTCGGCCGGCAGGGGCATGACCTTGCCGGCTATTCCACCACCGAGAATGCCCGCGACATGGTGGCGCTGCGCCGCGCGCTGGGCGTCGGGCAATGGATGCTTTACGGCGTTTCCTATGGCACCCGGCTCGGCTTCGAGATCCTGCGCCAGGATCCCGGCGGGGTCTGGGCGGCGGTGTTCGATTCGGTCTTTCCGCCGCAGGTCACCGCGCACTGGCACGATCCCGCGCCATTCGTCGCGGCGCTCGGGGCGCTGATCGCCAATTGCGCCGCCGATCCGCTGTGCGACCGCGCCTTCCCCGATCTGGGCCGGCGGCTCGACCGGCTGCTGGAGCGGCTGGCCGAGGCCCCGTTGCCGATCCATGTCGACGACCCCGGCGGGCGGCTGCCGCGGCTCTACTTCCATCTCGACGATACCGTGCTGATCGACATGATCTTCTCCGCGCTCTACTGGCGCGACGGGATCGAGGCGCTGCCGCTGGCGATCGATGCGCTGGATCGCGGGGATGTGGCGCGCTTCCGCGAGGTGCTGGCCGAACCCTGGGTGTTCGATCCGCTGTTCGCGGGCTGGGCGCATGGCATGCAGGCGGCGGTGACCTGCAATGACGATTTCGCCTTCTTCGACCCCGACGCGCTGCGCGCGGCGATGGCGCGCTATCCGCGCCTGTCGCGCTGGCTGGGCCTGGCGCTGCGCCTGCCCGCCTGCGACGGCTGGCCGGTGCGGCCGCGCGATTCCGGCTTCGCGCGGCCGGTCAGCTCCGCGGTGCCGGTGCTGATGCTGGCCGGCGCGCTGGATCCGGTGACCCCGCCCGCCTATGCCGAGGCGGCGCTGGCGCATCTGCCCCGCGGACAGCTGCATGTGGTGCCGGGCGCGGCGCATTCGGTGCTGGACAGCGCGCCCTGCGCGCGGGCGCTGGTGGCGCGCTTCGCGCAGGCGCCCGACCGGCCGCTGCCGGCGCTGTGCGCGGGCCGGGGGGTGCATTTCGATTTCCTGACGCGCTGAGCGGCGGGCGCCGCGCTCAGAAGTCGATGGCGATGCCCTTCCTCTCCCAGTCGCCGAAGCGCGTCGGCTCGGGCCCCTCGCGCCCGCCCAGCTCGCGCGGCATCTGCAGCGGGGCGGCCGCCGCGCGCCGCGCCGCCGCCTCGGCCAGGGCGCGCGCCGCCGCGGCGCGGATGCGGGCCTCTTTCTCCGCCTCGGTGGTCATCCTATATTCCCCTCCGGTTCCGGGCCGCCGCCCCATGGCGCCGATATAGCGCGATCGGGGGGCGGACCCAACAGCGCAAGGCGGGACGGAAACAGTGAACGCGATCCGCACGATGCTTCTGCTGGCCGCGCTCACCGCGCTCTTCATGGGCGTGGGATGGCTGATCGCCGGCACGGGCGGCGCGCTGATCGCGCTGGCCGTCGCGCTGGCGACCAATGCGCTGGCCTGGTGGAATTCCGACCGGATGGTGCTCGGGCTCTACCATGCCGAACCGGTCACCCGCGCCAGCGCCCCGGCGCTGCATGACCTGGTGGCCGAACTCGCCGGCCGCGCCGGGCTGCCGGTGCCGAAGATCTACGTGATCCGCGAGGATCAGCCCAACGCCTTCGCCACCGGGCGCAGCCCCGAGCATGCCGCCGTGGCGGTCACCACCGGGCTCATCCGGCTCCTGAGCCGCGAGGAGCTTGCGGGCGTCATCGCCCATGAGCTGGCCCATATCCGCAACCGCGACACGCTGATCATGACCATCGCCGCCACGGTGGCGGGCGCGATCTCGTTCCTTGCCCAGTTCGGGCTGTTCTTCGGCGGCGGCCGCGACCGCGGGCCGCTGGGCGTGGTGGGGCTGTTGCTGGCGGTGCTGCTGGCCCCGATCGCGGCGCTGATGATCCAGATGCTGATCTCGCGCACCCGCGAATATGCCGCCGACCGCACCGGGGCCCAGATCTGCGGCCAGCCGCTGTGGCTCGCCTCGGCGCTGGAGAAGATCGCCGGGGCCGCGGCGCGGGTCGAGATGGAGCCCGCCGAGCGCAACCCCGCCACCGCCCACATGTTCATCGTCAATCCGCTGTCCGGGCGGCGCATGGACAGCCTGTTCTCGACCCATCCCGACCCGGCCAACCGGATCGCGGCGCTGCGCGAGATGGCGCGCGAGATGGGCCAGCGGGTGCCCGACGGCCCGGCCGCGCCAGCCCCGGGCCTGCCGCGGGCCGGGCGGCTGCGCCGCGGGGCGGCGCGCCGGGGCCCCTGGGCGTGAGCCGCCCCGGAGAGGCGGCCCGCGCCGCGGCGCTGACCCTGCTGGACGAGGTGCTGGGCCGCGGGCGGATGCTTGACGAGGCGGCGCTGCCCCGCGACCTGTCCCCGCCCGACCGGGCGCGGGCGCTGCATCTGGCCGCGCTGGTGCTGCGCAGGCTGGGGCAGATCGACGCCATCCTGGCGGGGTTCCTGTCGCGCCTGCCGCCGGCCCGGGTGCGCATGATCCTGCGGCTGATGACCGCCGAGCTTCTGGCCGACGGCGTGCCGGCCCATGCCGCGGTCTCGGCCGCGGTGGCCCTGGCCGGGCGCGAGGCCGCCACCCGGCGGCTGAAGGGCCTGGTCAATGCGGTGGGCCGGCGCGTCGCGGCCGAGGGGCCGGCGCTGTGGGCGGCGCAGGATGCGCCCGCGCTGGCCCTGCCCGGGCCCTTCGCCGCGCGGCTGGTGCGGGCCTGGGGGGAGGAGGCCGCCCGCGGCATCGCCCGCGCCATGCTGGCGGGGGCGCCGCTGGACCTGACCGTGCGCGATCCGGCCGAGGCCCCGGCGCTGGCCGCGCGGCTGGGGGCCGAGCTTCTGCCCACCGGCTCGCTGCGGCTGGCGCGGCCGGGGCAGGTCTCGGCGCTGCCGGGCTTCGCCGAGGGCGCCTTCTGGGTGCAGGACGCCGCCGCGGCGCTGCCGGTGAGGATGCTGGGCGCGCGGCTCGACGGGCTGTCGGTGCTGGATCTGTGCGCGGCGCCCGGCAGCAAGACGATGCAGCTGGCCGCGGCCGGGGCGAGGGTCACCGCGCTCGACGTCTCGGCGGTTCGCATGGCGCGGCTTGCCGAGAACCTGGCCCGCACCGGGCTTGCCGCCCGCACCGTCGTCGCCGACGCGCTGGAATGGGCGCCGCCCGAGCCCTTCGACGTGGTGGTGCTGGATGCGCCCTGCTCGGCCTCGGGAACGCTGCGCCGCCATCCCGACATCCTGCACCGGCGCGCCACGCTGGACGTCGCGCCCTTGGCCGCGCTGCAGGACCGGCTTCTGGATCGCGCATGGGAGTGGCTGCGCCCCGGCGGACGGCTGCTGTTCGTCACCTGCTCGCTGTTCCCGCAGGAGGGCGAGATCCGCGCCCGCGCCTTCGTGTCGCGCCATGGCGATGCCGAGCCGGTGGCGCCGCCGCCGCTGGCCGGGGTCGCGCCGGACTGGCTGGCGGGGGGCGTGCTGCGGCTGCGCCCCGACCTCTGGGCGGATCGCGGCGGGATGGACGGGTTTTTTGCCGCCCTGATGCGCCGGCGCGCGTGACAGCGCCGCGGGCGGGCGACTATGCTGCGCCGCAGGCGCGCACCGGGCAGGCGGAAGGCGGGGATGACGAGGACGGGGCTCACGCTCCGCGCCGCTCTTGCGGCGCTGCGGCTGGGGTGGCAGGGCTTGCGCAACCGCCTTGCCGCGCGGACCGCGCGCTTCGGGGGCTCACCCGGGGCCTGCCTGTGGCAGCCCGAGGCGCGGCCGCTGGGCAGCTTCCAGCGCGCGCAGGAACTCGCCGCAGGCCTGTTCCGCTGCGCCGGGCGGGAGGTGCGGCATGCGGGCTCGCCATGGGACATCGCGCCGCCGGACCCGGACTTCGCCGCGGCGCTGCACGCCTTCGGCTGGCTCGATGACCTGGCCGCGGATGGCGGGCAGGCGGCGCGGCGGCTGGCGCAGGACTGGACGCTCGACTGGATCGCCCGCCATGGCGGGGGCGGCGGGCCGGGCTGGACCCCGGAACTGGCCGGCTGGCGGGTGATGCGCTGGATCGGCCACCTGGATTTCCTCACCATCGGGCTTGCCCCCGATGCCAGCCGCCGGCTGCTGCGCGCGCTGGGGGCGCAGGCGCGCTTTCTCGCCGGGCGCTGGCATGCCGCCCCGCCCGGGCTGCCGCGCTTCGTGGCGCTGGCCGGGCTGATCCATGCCTGTCTGGCGCTGGAGCGGCACGCGCGCGGGCTTGCCGGCGCCGTGCATGATCTGGGCCGCGAATGCGAGCGGCGGATCGGCCCGGATGGCGGGATCGCGAGCCGCAATCCCGAGGAGCTGGCCGGGATCCTCTCGCTTCTGGTCGGGCTGATCCGGGCGCTGGAGGAGGCGGGCAAGCTGCCCGATCCGCGCCATCCGGCCGCGTTGCGGCGCATCGTGCCGGCGCTGCGCGCGCTCAGGCTGGGCGACGGGTCGCTGGTGCGCTTCCATGGCGGTTCCGAGGGGGCCGAGGGGCTGGTCGATCAGGCGCTGGCCGACAGCAAGCTGCGCGGCATCGCCCGCGGCGGGGCGATGGGCTTCCAGCGCCTCGCCTCTGGCCCCGCCATCCTGGTGATGGATGCCGAACGCCCCCCCGCGGGCCCGGACGGCCATGCCTCGACACTGGGCATCGAGGTCTCGCTGGGCCGCCGGCCGCTGTTCGGCAGCATCGGGCCGGGGCGCGACTTCGGCCCGGACTGGGCGCAGGCCAGCCGGGTGAGCGAGGCCCACTCCACCCTGGTGATCGAGCGGCTCTCCTCGTCGCGGTTCGTCACCACCGGCCTTGCCGCCCGCGTCCTGGGGCCGGTGCTGGTGGACGGTCCGCGCAACGTGGCCACCGCCCGCACCGACGACCTGAATGGCGCCTGGATCATCGCCGCCCATGACGGCTATGTCCGCGATTACGGGCTGGTGCATGAAAGGCGGCTGCATCTGGCGACCTCGGGGCTGGACCTGCGGGGCGAGGACACCCTGTCCGCGCGCAGCCCGGCCGAGAGGCGCAGCTTCGACCGCATGGTCGCCGCCGCCCCGCGGCTGGGGGTTGCCTTCTCGGTCGTCTTCCACCTGCACCCGGATGTCGAGGCGCGCATGGCGCTGGCCGACTCGGCGGTGGCGCTGTCCTGGCCCGATGGCGAGACCTGGCTGTTCCGCCAGTCCGGCGGCACGCTGGAGCTGCAGGGCTCGGCCTGGCTCGACCGGCGCCATCCGCGCCCGCGCGCGACAAAACGGATCGTGGTCACCGGCCGCGTGGTGGACTATGCGGGGCGCGTCACCTGGGCGCTGAGGCGGGCGACCGAGGGCCGGCGCCGCAGCGCCGCGGCGGGTGAGGAGGCTGCGGCCGGCGCCGGCCCCGGGGCGTGACGCCCGCCCGGGGAGCAGGCAAGGAGGAGGGAAGATGGAGGAGGCAGGCGACATCCGCCCGGCGCGGCGGGCGCTGATCTCGGTGTCCGACAAGACCGGGCTGGCCGAACTGGGCCGCGCGCTGGCCGGCGCGGGGGTGGCGCTGGTCTCGACCGGCGGAACCGCGGCGGCGCTGCGCGCGGCCGGGCTCGAGGTCACCGACGTCGCGGCGCTGACCGGCTTTCCCGAGATGATGGACGGCCGGGTCAAGACCCTGCACCCGGCGGTGCATGGCGCGCTTCTGGCCCGGCGCGACAACCCCGGCGACATGGCCGCGCTGGCCGCCCATGGCATCGCGCCGGTCGATATCCTGGTCGTCAGCCTCTACCCCTTCGAGGCCACCGTCGCCGCGGGGGCCGATCGCGCCGCCTGCATCGAGCAGATCGACATCGGCGGGCCGGCGATGATCCGCGCCGCAGCCAAGAATCATGCCGATGTGGCGGTGGTGACCGACCCGGCCGACTATGCCCCGCTGCTGGAGGAGCTGTCGCGGCTGGGGGGCACCAGCCTGGCGCTGCGCCGCAGGCTGGCGATGGATGCCTTCGCGCGCACCGCCGCCTATGACGCCGCCGTCTCGGCCTGGATGGCGGCCGATCTGGGCGCCTTCGCCCCGCGGCACCGGGCGCTGGCCGGGCGGCTGGTGCAGACCCTGCGCTATGGCGAGAACCCCCACCAGCGCGCCGCCTTCTATGCCGACGGCTCGCACCGCCCCGGGGTGGCCACGGCGATCCAGCATCAGGGCAGGGAACTGAGCTACAACAACATCAACGACACCGACGCCGCCTTCGAGCTGGTCGCCGAGTTCGACCCCGCCGAAGGCCCGGCCTGCGTGCTCGTCAAGCATGCCAATCCCTGCGGCGTGGCGCGCGGCAAGACCGCGCTTGCCGCCTACCGCGCCGCCCATGACTGCGACCGGGTGTCGGCCTTCGGGGGAATCGTCGCCTTCAACACCGCGCTGGACGGCGAGACCGCGCGCGCGATCACCGAGATCTTCACCGAGGTGGTGATCGCCCCCGATGCCGACGAGGAGGCGCGCGCGGTCTTCGCTGCGAAGAGGAACCTGCGGCTGCTGACCACCGGCGGGCGGCTGCCCGACCCCGGCGCGCCGGGGCTGGAGTTCCGCCGCGTCGCCGGCGGTTTCCTGCTGCAGGACAGGGACGCGGGCCGGCCCGCGCCCGATGCGCTGCGGGTGGTGACCAGGCGCGCGCCCGACCCGCGCGAGATGGCCGATCTGATGTTCGCCTGGACGGTGGTCAAGCATGTGAAGTCGAACGCGATCGTCTATGCCCGCAACCTGGCTACGGTGGGCATCGGCGCGGGGCAGATGAGCCGCGTCGATTCCACCCGCATCGCGGCGCGCAAGGCGCAGGACATGGCCGCGGCGCTGGGGCTGGCCGAGCCGCCGACCCGCGGATCGGTGGTCGCCTCGGACGCCTTCTTCCCCTTTCCCGACGGGCTTGTGGCGGCGGCCGAGGCGGGGGCCACCGCGGTCATCCAGCCCGGCGGCTCGGTGCGCGATGCCGACGTGATCGCCGCCGCGGACGATGCCGGTCTTGCCATGCTGTTCACCGGCATGCGGCATTTCCGGCACTAGGCGGGCGGGGCGGTGCGCGCGATCCTCGCCTCGGCGGCGGTGACGCTGGTGCTCGATCAGCTGGTCAAGCTGGTCGTGGTCGTCTGGCTGGACCTGGCCAGGCTCGGCAGCCTCGAGGTCTGGCCCCCCTTCCTCAACCTGCGCATGGCGTGGAACCGGGGGATCAATTTCGGGCTGCTGGGATCGGGGCCGGACTGGGGGCGGTGGCTTCTGGTGGCGGTCGCGGTGGCGATCAGCGTGGCGCTGGCGGTCTGGCTGCGCCGCGCGCCGCGCCCGCTCACCCGCATCCTGGCCGGGCTGGTGATCGGCGGGGCGCTGGGCAACGCCATCGACCGCGTCGTTCACGGCGCGGTGGCCGATTTCCTGAACATGTCCTGCTGCGGCATCGACAATCCCTTCTCGTTCAACGTCGCGGATGTGGCGATCTTCGCCGGCGTCGCGGGGCTGATCCTGCTGCCCGACCGGCCGCGGCGCGGGGGCGGCGACAAGGGGCGTGACCCCGCCGCCGGGCTGGGCTAGTTTGGCGCCGAATGATCGAGGTCAGCCCATGACGTCCACGCCCCGTGCCATCCGCCTGACCGTCCTGACCGGTCTCGTCGCCCTGCTCGCGGCCTGCGGGACCGGCAGCGGCGATCCGCAGCGCCAGAGCCTGCTGCGCGCGATCGGCCTGCGTCAGCCCGCGCCGGACGAGTTCCTCGTGGTCGAGCGCAAGCCGCTCGAGATGCCGCCGGCGCTGAACGAGCTGCCCCCGCCCGACCCCGGGGGGGTGAACCGCGTCGATCCCCAGCCGCGGGCCGAGGTCAATGCGCTGCTGCGCGGCGCGGGAACGCGCGTCGACCAGGCCGCGCCCAGCCCGGGCGAGCAGGCGCTTCTGGCGCGCATCGGCGCCGATGCCGCCGATCCCGCCATCCGCTCCACCCTGGGCCAGGAAGATGCCCGCCTTCAGGCGCAGCGGGGCCGCTATGCCATCCGCTCGCTGTTCGGCAGGCAGACCTACGACCCCTATGCCGATCAGGTGCTCGACCCCTATGCCGAGCTGGAGCGGCTGCGCGCGGCGGGCGTTCCGACCCCCGCCGCGCCCCCGCCCCCGCCGCCGCCGGACCGCTCGCGCCTGTTCTGAGACAGGGGCGGCCGCGACGATCACCGGCCTTGGAAACCGCGCGATGCGCCATACATCCCCCGCGCCGGATCCCGGACGGGGGTGACGGCCCGCCAGGGGAGGAGAAGCGGATGACGACCCTTCGCGCCGCCGTGGCCGCCGCATGGCTGGGCGCATCCCTGCCCGCGGCGGCGGGGATCCCGGTCAGCCATTTCGTGCTGGACAACGGGCTGGAGCTGGTGGTGATCGAGGATCACCGCGCCCCGGTCGTCACCCACATGGTCTGGTATCGCGTCGGCGCCGCCGACGAACCGCCGGGCAAGTCCGGCATCGCCCATTTCCTGGAACATCTGATGTTCAAGGGCACCGACGAGATCCCCGAGGGCGCCTTCAGCCGGATCATCGCCGCCAATGGCGGCGAGGACAATGCCTTCACCAGCCGCGACCAGACCGCCTATTTCCAGCGCATCGCCGCCGACCGGCTGGAGATGGTGATGCGCATGGAGGCCGACCGGATGCGCGATCTGGTCCTGACCGAGGCGGTTGTGGCGCCCGAGCGCGACGTGATCCTGGAGGAGCGCAACACGCGGGTGGAGAACGATCCCGCCGCCCTGTTCGACGAACAGCGCCAGGCCGCGCAGTTCCTCAACCACCCCTACGGGATCCCGATCATCGGCTGGCGCCACGAGATCGCCGCGCTCTCGCGCGCCGATGCGCTGGATTTCTACCGGCGCTACTATGCGCCCAACAACGCGATCGTGATCGTGGTGGGCGATGTCGATCCGGCCCGGGTGCGCCGGCTGGCCGAACGTCATTACGGCCCGCTCGCCCCCAGCGCCGACCTGCCGCCGCGCCAGCGCCCGCAGGAGCCGCCCCAGACCGCCCCGCGGCGCTTGGTCTTTGCCGATGCGCGGGTGCGCCAGCCCTATGTGCTGCGCAGCTATCTGGCGCCCGAACGCAACCCCGGCCAGCAGCGCAGGGCCGCCGCCCTGGTGCTGCTGGCAAGGCTGCTGGGCGGGTCCGACCTGACCTCGGTGCTGGGCCGCGCCCTGCAGGTCGATTCCCGCATCGCGCTGGGCGCGGGCGCGTTCTACGATGCCTCCTCGCTCGACCCCTCCACCTTCTCGATCTGGGTCGTCCCCGCCCCCGGGGTGAGCCTGGCCGAGGCCGAGGCCGCCATGGACCGCGCCATCGCCGGCTTCATCGCCAACGGGCCGGATCCGGCCCATCTGGAGCGGGTGCGCACCCAGGTGCGCGCGGCCGAGATCTTCGCGCTCGACAACCAGATGTCGCTCGCGCGGCGCTACGGCATGGCGCTGACCAGCGGGCTGACCCTTGCCGATGTCGAGGAATGGCCGCGCCTGTTGCAGGAAGTCGGCGCGGAGGAGATCGTTGCCGCGGCGCGCGAGGTGCTGGACCTGCGGCGCTCGGTGACCGGCTGGCTGACCTCGGAAAGCGAAGGGGAGGCCGCGCAGTGATCCGTCTGGTCGCGTCCGCACTGATGCTGATCGCCGCCATGCTGCCCGCCCGCGGGGCGACGGAGGCGGTCGAGATCACCTCGCCGGGCGGAATCACCGCCTGGCTGGTCGAGGAGCACGCGATCCCGGTCGTCTCGCTCGCGATCAGCTTCGCGGGGGGCGCCACCCTCGACCCCGCCGACCGCGCGGGCCTGGCCAGCATGATGGCGGCGCTGCTGTCCGAGGGGGCGGGAGAGCGCGACGCCGTCGCCTTCGCCGAGGCGGCGGAGGCGCTGGCGGCGCGGTTCTCCTTCTCGGCCGGGCGCGATTCGGTGCAGCTGTCGGCCAGCTTCCTGCGCGAGAATCTGGGCCCGGCGCTGGCGCTGCTGCATGATGCGCTGGTGCGGCCGCGTTTCGACCCCGCGGCGATCGAGCGGGTGCGCGCGCAGATCATCTCGGGCATCCGCGCCGATGCCACCGATCCCGATGCGATCGCCCGCAGGCGCTTTGCCGAGCTGGTCTTCGCCGGCGATCCCTATGCCCGGCCGGTCGATGGGACCGAGGCCAGCGTCGCGGCGATCACCCGCGACGACCTCCTGGCCGCCCATCGCCGGCTGCTGGTGCCCGGGCGCGCCCGCATCGCCATCGTCGGGGACATCGGCGCCGAGGAGGCCGGGCGGATGCTCGACGGCCTGCTGGCCGGTCTCGCCGCCGAAGGCCCGCCGCTGCCCGGGCCCGCGGCGATGTCGCTGACCGGCGGGGTGACGGTGGTCGGTTTCGACACCCCGCAGTCGGTGGTGGTCTTCGCCCAGCCCGGCGTCGCCCGCGACGATCCCGACTTCTTCCCCGCCTTCGTGCTGAACCACATCCTGGGCGGCGGGGGATTCTCGTCGCGCCTGACCGCCGAGGTGCGCGAGAAGCGCGGCCTGACCTACGGGGTCTACAGCTATCTCGCGGGGCTTCGGCGCGCCGATCTGTGGATGGGCGGGGTGGCCAGCGCCAATCAGCGCGTGGCCGAGGCGATCGCGGTGATCCGGGCGGAATGGGCGCGGGCGGCGCGCGAGGGGGTGACCGCCGAGGAGCTGGAGGCCGCCCGCACCTATCTGACCGGCGCCTGGCCGCTGCAGTTCGATTCCAGCGCCGCGATCGCCCGCCTGCTGGTCGCGCTGCAGGAGGACGGGCGCGGCATCGACTATCTGACCAGCCGCAACCGCCTGATCGAGGCGGTCACGCTCGAGGACGTGAACCGCGTGGCGAGAAGCCGGCTTGATCCGGCGCGGTTGCGCTTCGTCGTGGTGGGCCGGCCCGTCGGGCTGGACCCGGAGGAATGAACCGGCCGGCGCCGCTCCCGCCGGGGGCGGCGCCCGCCATGGAAGGGAGGCCGGCCATGTCACGCCGTCCGTCCGCCGCGGGTCCGTCGCCGCGCGCATTGCGCGTGGGCGAGGTTATCCGCCGCGTGCTGTCCGAGATCCTGACCCGGGGCGACCTGCACGACCCGGCGCTGAGCCGCCCGGTGACGGTCGGCGAGGTCAGGATGTCGCCCGACCTGCGCCATGCGACCGTCTATGTGCTGCCGCTGGGCGGGGCGGGGGTGGCCGAGGTGCTGGCCGCGCTGGACCGCCACCGCCCGGCGCTGCGCCGCGCGGTCGCCGCCTCGGTGCGGCTGAAATATGCCCCCGAGCTGCGCTTCCTGCCCGACGAGCTGTTCGACCGCATGGATGCGGTGCGGCGGCTGATGGAGGACGAGGCGGTGCGCCGCGACCTGGACGGGGCGGACTGAGGGCGATGCCACGCCCCGCGTCGCCGCAGGCCGGCGCCGGGCCGGCCGTCGGGTTGGGCGCGATGTTCCTGACCACGCGCCGCTATCCGATCCATTACCTGCCGATCACCAAGTGCGGCAGCACCTATCTGAAGAACCTGCTGTGGATGCTGGACCATGACGCGCCGCATCCCGACCCGCTGCACATCCATGCCGAACCGGGACTGATCCGGGCGGGCGATCTGGACGCGGCCTTCCTGGCCGAGAGCCCGTTCCGCTTCGCGGTGCTGCGCGATCCGGTGGACCGCTTCCTGTCGTTCTATTTCGACAAGATCGCCCGGGACGGGGCGGCCGGGCTCGGGCAGCTGCGCCGCCGCATCATCGCCGAGGCGGGGCTCGACCCCGCGCCGGATCTGCCGCCCGCCGGCCATCTGGCCAATGCCGCGGCCCTGCTGGGCTGGCTGGAACGCCATCTGCCGGGGCAGGGTGAGGGGCGGGTCAACCCGCACTGGCGCCCGCAGGCGGCGCGGCTGAGACGCGCGGCGGCGGTGGCGCCCGAGATCCTGACGCTCGACGGGCTCGACTGGCAGCTGCCCGCCTTCCTCGGCGCCGCGATCCCCGACATCGCGACGCGGATGCAGGCGGTGCCGGGCCGCAACGCAGCGCCGAGGATCGACATCCGGGATCCCGCGCTGGCCGAGCGGGTCGAGGCGCTCTACCCCAGGGATGCGGCGCTGGTGCGCCGGGCGCGCGCGCGCTGGGCGGCGCGGCGCGCGCGCGGCTGGGTCAACCGGCCCCGGCGCCCGGGGCGCGGACGGCCCGCGCTGGTGCTGACCGCGGCGCATCGCGCGCCGCTGATGTTCGTTCCGGTGCCGAAGGCGGGCTGCACCCTGCTGCGCAACCTGTGCTATCTGATCGACCATGGCCGGCCCCATCCCGACCCGGCGCGGATCCATGGCGACGTGCCGCTGCCGCGGCTCAGGATCACCGCCGACAGCCATGGCGGGCTGGCCTTCGTGATGCTGCGCGACCCGCTGGCGCGGTTCCTTTCGCTGTATTTCGACAAGGTGATCGGCACCGGACCGGGCAGCTTCCCCTGGATCGCCGAAGGGCTGGCACGGCGCGGCGGCTTCCATGCCGGCCCCGATCTGACCGTGACGCAGCACCGCGAGAACCTGCACCGGCTGGCCGATTTCATCGACTGGCAGCTGCGCAGCATCCCCGCCGGGCGGATCAACGGCCACTGGCGCCCGCAGGTCGCCTTCGTCGCCCGCGGCAGCGGTGTCGGGCTGCGCGGGCTGACGCTGGAGGGGGTCGCCACGCAGCTTCCCGCCCATCTGGGCGCCGCGATCCCCGGCATCGCCGGTCTGCTGGCCCGGCTGGGCCGGCCGAATGCCACGGGATCGGCCCGGCGGGGGGCGATGGTGGTTGATGCCGCGCTTGAAACCCGGATTGCCAGCCTCTATGCCGCCGATCTCGACCTGCACCGGCGGGTCTCGGCGGCCTGGGCGGCCGAGGGACGGGCCCCGGTGCTGTGACGAAGGTGTGGCATGGCGCGCGGAAGGAAGGGCCGCCCGGTCGATGGCTGGCTGGTGATCGACAAGCCGGCGGGGGTCACCTCCTCGGCGGTGGTGAACAAGGCGCGCTGGGCGCTGGGCGCGCGCAAGGCGGGCCATGCCGGCACGCTCGATCCGCTGGCCACGGGCGTGCTGGCGGTGGCCTTCGGCGAGGCGACGAAGACCATTCCCTATGTGACCGATGCGCTGAAATGCTACCGCTTCACCCTGCGCTGGGGGATCGCCACCGACAGCGACGATGCCGAGGGACAGGTGATCGCCGAAAGCCCGCTGCGTCCCGATGCCGCCGCGATCCGGGCCGCGCTGCCCGCCTTCACCGGCGACATCATGCAGGTGCCGCCCCGGGTCAGCGCGGTGAAGGTGGCGGGCGAGCGGGCCTATGACCTTGCGCGCGCCGGGGAGGCGTTCGAGCTGGCCGCACGGCCGCTGCATGTCGAGAGCTTCGTGCTGCGGGCAACGCCCGATGCCGATCATGCGGAATTCGAGCTGGTCTGCGGCAAGGGCGGCTATGTGCGCGCGATCGCGCGCGATCTTGGCCGGGCGCTGGGCACGCATGCCCATGTCACCGCGCTCAGGCGCCTGTGGGCCGGGCCGTTCGAGCTGGCCGACGCGGTTCCCTTGGCGCTTCTGGACGAGCTGGCCGGCAGCCCCGAGCTCGACGCGCGGCTTCTGCCGCTGGAGGCGGGGCTTGCCGAGCTGCCGGAGCTTCCCTGCACGGCCGAGGGGGCGGCGCGGCTGCGCAACGGCAATCCGGGCATGGTGATCGCCGCGGATGTCGGTTTCGGCGAGGAGGCCTGGGCGTCCTTCGAGGGCCGGGCGGTGGCGATCGGAACCTATCGCGCCGGCATGCTGCACCCCACGCGGGTTCTGCGCGGCGACTGAGACGCCGCCCGCGCGGCCCCGGCGGGCGGCCGCGCGGGGCGGGGCGCGGGTCAGGCGGTTGCCATCCCGCTCAGCACCGTGTCGCAGCGCCCGCAGGCGGCCGGGTGCTGATGGCTGCCGACATCGGGCAGGATCCGCCAGCAGCGGGCGCATTTTCCGCCCCGCGCGCGGGCGGTCACCACCGCGACGCCGGGGACATCCTCCAGAACGAAGGCCCCCTCGGGTGCGGGGTCGGCACAGACGGTGATGTCCGAGGTGATGCACAGTTCGGCGAAGTCGACCGATTCCAGCGCCTCGCGCAGGGCCGGGTCGGCGACATGCACGATCGGGGCGGCCTCGAGGCTGGCGCCGATGCGCTTCTCGCGCCGCTCGACCTCCAGCGCGCCGGTCACCGCGCGGCGGACCCGGCGGATGCCGGCCCATTTCGCCGCCAGCGCATCGTCGCGCCAGGCGGCGGGGGTGGCGGGGAAGTCGAGCAGGTGGACCGATTCGCCCTCGCCGGGGAAGCGCGACAGCCAGACCTCCTCGGCGGTGAAGACGAGAATCGGCGCAAGCCAGGTCGCCAGCCGGTGGAACAGGTGGTCGAGCACGGTGCGGCAGGCGCGCCGGCGCAGGCTGGCGGGGGCGTCGCAGTAGAGGGAATCCTTGCGGATGTCGAAATAGAAGGCCGAGAGATCGACGGTGCAGAACTGGAACAGCTCGGCGAACACCTTCTGGAAGGCATAGCTGCGATAGCCCGCGCGCACCTTCTCGTCCAGTTCCGCCAGCCGGTGCAGCACCCAGCGCTCCAGCTCGGGCATCCGCCCGGGTTCCAGCCGCTCGGAATCGGCAAAGCCGTCCAGCGCGCCCAGCAGGAAGCGCAGCGTGTTGCGCATGCGCCGATAGCTTTCGGCGGTGCCCTTCAGGATCTCGGGGCCGATGCGCAGATCGGCGGTATAGTCGGACTGCGCCACCCACAGCCGCAGGATGTCGGCGCCATATTCGCGGATCACCGCCTCGGGCGCGACGACATTGCCCTTCGACTTGGACATCTTCTCGCCGTTCTCGTCCAGCGTGAAGCCATGGGTCAGCACGCCGCGATAGGGCGCGCGGCCGATGGTGCCGCAGCCCTGCAGCAGCGAGGAATGGAACCAGCCCCGGTGCTGGTCGGTCCCTTCCAGATACAGGTCGGCGATGCCGTCGGGCGACCCGTCGGGACGGTCGCGCAGCACGAAGGCGTGGGTCGAGCCCGAATCGAACCAGACATCGAGGATGTCGAAGACCTGCTCCCACTCCTCGGGATCATGCTCGGGCTGCAGGAAGCGCGCCTTGGCCCCCTCGGCATACCAGGCGTCCGCCCCCTCGGCCTCGAAGGCGGCGACGATGCGTGCATTGACCGCGGGATCGCGCAGCAGGAAATCGGGGTCGTCGGGCTTGGCGCCCCTGCGCACGAAGCAGGTCAGCGGCACGCCCCAGGCGCGCTGGCGGCTCAGCACCCAGTCGGGGCGCGCCTCGATCATGCCGCGCAGACGGTTCTGCCCCGAAGGCGGGGTGAAGCTGGTGAGGGCGATGGCGGCAAGCGCCCTCTCGCGGATCGTGCGGCCCAGCGTTCCCAACCCGTCATCGAGCGGCTTGTCGATGGCCACGAACCATTGCGGGGTGTTGCGGAAGATCAGCGGCGCCTTGGACCGCCAGGAATGCGGGTAGGCATGGCGCACCCGCCCGCGGGCGATCAGCGCGCCGGCCTCGGCCAGCCGGTCGATGACGCGGGCGTTGGCGTCGCCCTCGCGGCCCTTCTGGTCGAAGATGACCGCGCCGCCGAACAGCGGCAGGTCGGGGCGGAACGTGCCATCCTCCAGCACGTTGAAGGTCATCGGCAGGCCATGGCGGCGGCCGAGCTCGTAGTCCTCGGCGCCGTGGCTGGGTGCGGTGTGCACGAAGCCGGTGCCCGCGTCATCGGTGACGTGATCGCCGGGCAGCATCGGCACGTCGAAATCCCATTCGCCGGCGGTTCCGGCCATGCCGCGAAAGGGGTGGGCACAGGTGATGGCGCGAAGCTCCTCGGCGCCCACCCCGCGCAGCCGGGCGAAGGCGCCGACGCGGGCCTTGTCCATCACCTCCTGCGCAAGCCGGTCGGCGAGGAGATAGCAGTCGCCCGCCCTGGCCCAGTTGCCTTCGGGGGCCTCGGTGACCCGGTAGAGGCCATAGGCGATGTCGGGGTTGAAGGCCACCGCGCGGTTCTGGGGGATCGTCCATGGCGTGGTGGTCCAGATCACAACCCGCGCCGCGGCCAGGTCGGGGGCGGGGGCGGCGACCACCGGAAAGGCGACCCAGATCGCCGGGCTCTCGCGCTCGTGATACTCGACCTCGGCCTCGGCCAGGGCCGTCTTTTCCACCACCGACCACAGCACCGGCTTCGATCCCTGATAGAGCGAGCCGTTCATCAGGAACTTCATGAATTCGGCGGCGATCACCGCCTCGGCATGGAAATCCATGGTGCGGTAGGGATTGTCCCAGTCGCCGGTGACGCCGAGGCGGCGGAACTCGGCGCGCTGCACCTCGATCCAGTGCGCGGCATAGTCGCGGCATTCGCGGCGCAGCTCCAGCACCGGCACGTCGTCCTTGGACTTGCCGCGGGCGCGATACTGCTCCTCGATCTTCCATTCGATGGGCAGGCCGTGGCAGTCCCAGCCGGGGACGAAACGGGCATCGCGCCCCAGCATCTGCTGGCTGCGCACGACCATGTCCTTCAGGATCTTGTTCAGCGCGTGGCCGATATGCAGATGCCCGTTGGCGTAGGGCGGGCCGTCATGAAGGATGAAGGGCTCGCGCCCTGCCTTCTCGCGCAGGCGGCGATAGACGCCGATCTCCTCCCACCGCGCCAGCCAGCCGGGCTCGCGCCGGGGAAGGCCCGCGCGCATCGGAAACTCGGTGCGGGGCAGGAAGACGCTGTCGCGATAGTCGGGCGCGTCGGGCTGGTCGGGCATGTCGGCGCACATCTCGGCGGGTCCGCTGTGCTGTTTCATCCGTGACGGGGGCGCGCGGGCGCGCGGGTGCGACGATCGCGCGCCGGGCGGAACTGCGCGACGGGATCGGGATGACCCCCGCCTGCGCGGCTATACAGGAGGGGTCGGCCGAGGTCCAGCGGCGCGGGTCTTCACGCAGGCGTGATCGGGCCGGGGCGACGGGAACCGGGCCGCGGGGCGTAGAGTTGAGCGGGCCAGAAGGCAGCCATCACGGCAATCCGGGCGCCGACCCGGGTCAGGAGGAAGCCATGTTCAGCAGAGTCACCGCGCTCGCAGCGGTCGCGGGCATCGCGATCGGCGCCACGGCGACGGCACCCTCGCCCGCCCGGGCGGACAATCTCGACACGCTGGTCGGGGTGCTGGCCGGTGCCACGGCGCTGGCGATCATCGCCGATGCCGTGACCGACAACCGGGTCTATGTCGCGCCGCGGGTGGTGGTGACGCCGGGCTATGTCGCGCCGCGCTATGTGGTGCGGCCCGGCGTCGTGATCCGCCCGCCGGCGGTCAGCCTTCTGCCGGTGCCGATCTACCGGCCGGTCCCGGTCTACCGTCCGGTGCCGGTCTATCGCCCGGTGCGCATCTATCGCCCGGTGCCGGTCTACCGTCGGCCGGTGGTGATCGACCGCCGCGTCATCGTCCGGCGGCCCGAGGTGATCCGCCGCGAGGTGATCCGCCGCGACGTCATCGAGCGTCGCCCCGCGCGCATCGACCGGCGCGAGGTGATCGAGCGCCGCGCCGCCCTGACCCGGCGCGAGGCGGCGCCCAACCGGGTGCTTCCGGGCGAATATGACAGCTATCGCTTCGAGCGGCGCGAGCTGCGGCTGCGCCCGCGCGAGGATCGCCCGGCCGATCGGGTCGAGCGGGTCCGCGACCGCCGCGAGCGGCTGGAGCGGCGCTAGCCCCGTTCCGCTTCGGGCGCGCCCGCGGCCGGCGGTTCCCGCTCTCCGCCCGGGACGATGCCGGCCGCGGCGCGGCGCAGGATCGCGGTCACCGACGGGCGCGGCAGCGCCCGGTGCGGCAGGGGGCGGGTCACCTCGATCGCCGCGATGCCGACCCGCGCGGTCAGGGCCGCGTTCACCAGCCCCTCGCCCGCGCGCCGCGACAGGCGCGCCAGCACCCCCCCGCCCAGGGCGGCGCCGACCAGGTCATCGACCGCCGACACCGCGGCCGTGGCGACCAGATGGCCCGTCACCCGGCGGATCAGCCGCCACGATCCCGCCACCCCGCCGCGCCCGCCATAGATCTGGGCGATGCGGCGGATCATGCGCAGATTGATCGTCAGCACCGCGGCGGTATCGGCCAGCATCCGGGGCAGCAGCGCGGTGGCGATGGCGACCTGCCGCGCCGCGCGCTCGACCTCGGCCAGGGCGGCGGCATCCGGCCGCGCCAGCGCCATCCGCTCGGTGGCGTCCAGCACCGCATCGGCGTCGAGAAGCTCCGCGCGGGTCTCGGCCAGCCGCGCCAGATCCCAGGCGAGTTCCGGCCGGCGGGCATAGAGGGCGCCGATGCGCGCCGAAAGCTCCCGCGCCGCGGCCAGGTCGGCGCCCGCGGCGGCGCGGCGGCCGAGCGCCTGAAGCTCCGCGATCCGGTCGAGGCGGTTGAGCGCGGCGATCTCGCGCCCGGCCAGGCCCAGGACCACCAGCGCGATCAGCCCGGTCGCCGTCCAGCCCAGCGCCGCGCTGTGGCGCATCAGCGCCATCACGAAATCCACCGCTGCCG
>RFGB01000003.1 GCA_003697125.1 Alphaproteobacteria bacterium | reverse complement strand
GGCGGGGCTGCGGCTGGGGCTGGCCACCAACGATTCCGAGGCCGCCGCGCGCGCCCATCTCGGGCCGCACGCGGACGCCTTCGACTTCATCGCCGGCTATGACAGCGGCCATGGCGCCAAGCCGGCGCCCGGCATGGTGCTGGCCTTCTGCCGCGTTGCCGGGCTGCGGCCGGCCGAGGTGGCGATGGTCGGCGACAGCCTGCACGACCTGGCCGCGGCGCGGGCGGCGGGGGCATGGGCGCTTGCGGTGCTGACCGGGGTCGCCGACCGAGCCACCCTTGCACCCCATGCCGATGCCGTGCTGGATAGCGTTGCGGATCTTCCCCGGTTTCTGGACCTGCCATGACCACGGCCATGCCCCAGGACATCGTTGCGCGCGGCCCGACCATTGCCCCCTCGCCCGTGCGCAGGGCGGTGACCACCGGCCTGATCGCCGCCACGGGGCTGCTGATGATCTGGCTGGGGGCGCGGGGGCTTTCGGCAAGCCCCGCGGCCGGGGGCGCGACACTGGCGCTGGGCATCGCCGCGCTGGTCGCGGCGCGGGCGGTCTGGCGCGGCATGCGAGGGGCGCTGGTCCTGACCCCGCAGGGGCTGACCGACGATCGCGGCCGGATGATCTGCCCCCTGGCCGAGATCGAGCGGGTGGACACCGGCATCCTGTCGCTTCGCCCCTCGGGGGGGTTCCTTCTTCATCTCGCCCGGCCCGCGCCGCCGGGCTGGGTGCCCGGGCTGTGGTGGCGGCGCGGGCGGCGGATGGGCGTGGGCGGCGCCGTGGCCCGGGCCGAGGCCCGCGCCATGGCCGAGGCGATCGCGGCGATGGTGGCATCGCGCGCGGCCGCAGGGGAGCCCGGGACATGATGCGCATCCTGCCGTCGCTGGCGCTTGCCGTGCTGGTCGCCTGCACCCCGCCACCGCCGCGCATCCCCGACGCCCCCCCGCCCGAGCGCTATGCCCTGGCCGAGATCCCCGGCTTTCCCGGGGTGCGCACCTTCTATGACGGCAGCTACGAACCCGGGCGCGAGGAACTGGCCGCCTTCGTGCGCCAGCGCCGCAAGGCGGGGCTGGACCATGGGCGCTTCACCATCCTCGCCCTGTCGGGGGGCGGCCCCGACGGCGCCTTCGGGGCGGGCTTCCTGCGCGGCTGGTCGGAACATGGCGACCGGCCGGTCTTCGACGTGGTCACCGGCGTGTCCACCGGCGCGCTGATCGCCCCCTTCGCCTTTCTCGGGCCGGAATTCGACGACGAGCTGGAGCGCTTCTACACCAATGTCAGCACCGAGAACCTGCTGACCTTCACGCTGTTCCGCGCGCTGTTCGGCGGCTCGGCGGTGGCCGACACCGAACCGCTGCGCCAGATCCTGCGCGCCACCGTCGACGACGCGCTGACCGCGCGGATCGCGGCCGAACACGGCAGGGGCCGCAGGCTTCTGGTCGCCACCACCCATATCGACAGCCAGCGCCCGGTGATCTGGGATCTGGGCGCCATCGCCGCCACCGGCCGGCCCGACGCGCCCGAGCTGATCCGCAAGGTGATGCTGGCCTCGGCCTCGATTCCGGGCGCCTTCCCGCCGGTGCTGTTCCAGGTCGAGGCGGATGGCGAGACCTATCAGGAGGTGCATGTCGATGGCGGCGTCACCCTGTCGATCTTCGCCTATCCGCCCAGCGTGAATCTGGGGCTGGTGGCCGACGCGCTGGGCGTGCCGCGGTCTGGGCGCACGCTGTATCTGATCCGCAACGCGAAGCTTCTTCCCGAATACGCCCCGCCCCCGCTGGGGGTGATCGAGATCGCCCAGCGGTCGGTCTCGACATTGATCAAGTCGCAGACGCTGGGCAACCTGCTGGCCGCGGAAGGGCTTGCGGCGCGCGACGGCTTCGCCTTCCGCCTGGCCTTCGTGCCCGACAGCTTCAACCGCAGCGCCGAGGAGCTGTTCGACCGCGACTACATGCGCGCGCTCTACGATCTCGGCTACACCCTGGCGCGCGAGGGCTATCGCTGGCTTGACTCGGTGCTGGGGCTTCTGGGCCGCGCGGGGGGCTGAGGGCGCCCCCTCACAGCCCCAGCGCGCGATAGCTGGCCGCCACGCGCTGGATCGCCACGATATAGGCGGCGATGCGCAGATCCGGCACGTCCTTGCGGCCCAGCCAGACCTCGCGCATTGCCTGATAGGCGCCGCGCATGGTGTCATCGAGCCCCGAGCGCACCAGCTCCAGCTCGCCCGCCCCGCGCAGATACTTCTCCTTGAAGCCGGGCGACAGCGTCCAGCCCAGACCCCGGTCGGCCGACAGCCGCTCCAGCTCCTCGACCAGAAGATGGTGGCGCGTCTCCTCCTGCCGGCGCTGCAGCCGGCCAAACCGGATATGGCTGAGATTCTTGACCCATTCGAAATAGCTGACCGTCACGCCACCGGCATTGGCGAACAGGTCGGGGATGATCACCGTGCCCTTGCCGCGCAGCACCTCGTCGGCGCCGGCGGTGATCGGCCCGTTCGCCGCCTCGACGATCAGCGGGGCGCGGATGCGATGGACATTGGCCAGGTTGATCACGCCCTCCATCGCCGCCGGGATCAGGATGTCGCAATCCTCGGTCAGAACGCTCATCCCGTCGGCGACATATTCCGCACCCGGAAAGCCGCGCACGCCGCCCGTCTCGTTCAGATGCGCCTTCACCCGCTCGACCGGCAGGCCGCCCGGGTCGAGGATGGCGCCGTCGCGCTCGATGATGCCGACGATGCGGCAGTCGTCATCCTCCGACAGGAACTTGGCCGCGTGATAGCCGACATTGCCCAGCCCCTGGATGATGATGCGCTTGCCGGCCAGCGACCCGTCGAGATGGGCGCGGGCCACATCCTCTGGATGGCGGAAGAATTCGCGCAGGGCGAACTGGATGCCGCGGCCGGTGGCTTCCACCCGGCCGGCGATGCCGCCCGCATTCAGCGGCTTTCCGGTGACACAGGCGCGGGCGTTGATGTCGGTGGTGGCCATGCGCCGATACTGGTCGGCGATCCAGGCCATCTCGCGTTCCGATGTGCCCATGTCCGGGGCGGGGACGTTCTGACTGGGATTGATCAGGTCGCGCTTGATCAGCTCATAGGCGAAGCGGCGGGTGATCCGCTCCAGCTCCTCCTCGTTCCACACCCGCGGATCGATGCACAGCCCGCCCTTCGACCCGCCGAAGGGCACCTCGACCAGCGCGCATTTGTAGGTCATCAGCGCCGCCAGCGCCTCCACCTCGTCCTGATCGACCGAGAGCGCGTAGCGGATGCCGCCCTTGACCGGCTCCATATGCTCCGAATGGACCGAACGATAGCCGGTGAAGGTGTGGATCTGTCCGCGCAGCCGCACCCCGAAGCGCACGACATAGGTCGAGTTGCAGACCCGGATCTTCTCCTCCAGCCCCGGCGGCAGGTCCAGAAGCGCCGCGGCGCGGTTGAACATGATGTCGACCGACTGCCGGAAGCTGGGTTCGTTCGAGGCAAGCATCGCGTCCCTCCCCTTCGTCACGGCGTCCCTGGCGGCCGCCCTGCCCGACCCTAGCCCGAAATCGCCGGCGGACAAACAAGCCGAACATGGCCGGACATGCCCCGGTCTGATACGGTTGTCCGGACCGGAACATATCGACAGGGAATAGTTGCCAATGTGTATCCTCTGCACCGCACGCGCCGACAACATGATGCGCAGCCCCGGCTGCCTGGACATGGCCGCCTTCGCGGGCACGCCCCCCCCGGCCATCGCCTCGCCCGATGCCCAGCCCCTGGTGATGCCCCTGACCGGGGATCAGCGGATCGACGGTCTCCTGTGGGGCTGGCAATGGAACACCACCCGGCTGACCGTGCGCTTCCCCCAGACCGATGCCGAATTCTATCCCCAGTCCTTCGGCGGACCCGGCTATCAGTTCATCGAGAACTTCCAGCCCTTCACCAGCTTCCAGGCGGACCAGATCGTCAATTTCGGCCTGAACAACCTGGGCGTGTTCACCCAGATCACCTTTTCGCCCGACCAGAACTTCGGCGGCGGCAATCTCCGCTTCGCCCAGGCCAGCCGCATAGCCTATGAGCAGGGCCATGTCCTTGCCCAGCTGCACGTCCCGGGCGGGCGCGGCTCGGCCGAGGCGAACCCGCCCGATCCCTATCAGATCACCGCCTCGGCGATGGGGGACAACTGGTTCACGCTGGGCGCCTATCTGGATCCGGTTCTGGGCAGCTTCCAGTATGCCGCGGGGCTTCTGCACGAACTTGGCCACTCGCTGGGCCTGAAGCACGGGCACGAGGCGAACCAGACCACCTTTGACGGCACCCGCACCATCGCGCTTCCGGCGCTGCCCGCGGACATGGACAGCCAGGAATTCTCGGTGATGACCTATCGCAGCTATGTCGGGCACGACATTTCCGGCGGCGCGTCGGGGCGCGAGGAGTATCCCTGGACCTATATGCAGCTCGACTATCTGGCGCTGCAGCACATGTATGGCTCCAACCACGGGCGCGGGTCGAACGATGGCGACACCACCTATTCCTTCGATCCCGTGACCGGACAGATGACGATCGACGAGGTCGGCGGCTCGGCGCCCTTCCACCAGACCTTCTCGGAACCCTACAACGGCAAGATCCTGCTGACGGTGTGGGACGGCAACGGCACCGACACCTACGATTTCTCGAACTACGCCACCGATCAGGGGATCGACCTGCGCCCCGGCGCGTTCTCGACCTTCTCGCCCGCGCAGCTGTCCAATCTCAGCCTGGGGCAGGCGGGCAATCCCGTGAACCTCGCGCGCGGCAACATCGCCAACGCGCTGCTCTATCGCGATGACCTGCGCGCGCTGATCGAGAATGTCACCACCGGATCGGGGGCGGATACGATCATCGGCAACCAGACCGGCAACACCGTCTCCTCCGGGGCGGGCGATGACGTGATCCGCACCCTGCAGGGCGATGACCGGGTGCTGGCCGACGCCGGAAACGACCGCGCCTTCGGGGCCGCGGGCGCCGACACGCTGCTCGGCCAGGCCGGCAACGACGTGCTGAAGGCGGGGGCCGACGACGACCGCCTCGTCGGCGATTCCGGAGACGACATCCTGCAGGGCGCGGGCGGGGCCGATCTCGCCTTCGGCGGTGACGGCGCCGACCGGCTCGACGGGCAGCAGGGCGACGACACCCTGCGCGGCGGCGCCGGCAATGACCGGATCTTCGGCGGCAATGAAGACGACCGCGCCTTCGGCGAGGATGGCGACGACCGCATCGCCGCGGGCGCGGGGCGCGACATCGTCGATGGCGGGCCGGGCGATGACGTGCTTCTGGGCGGACGGGAGGGCGACACCATCACCGGCGGCCCGGGGGCGGACATCTTCCGCTTCGGCCGCAATGACGGCGGCGCAAAGGCGGCCGACCGCGACGGCGTGACGGATTTCAGCCGCGCCGAGGGCGACCGCATCCATCTGGCCGCGATCGACGGAGACTGGGACAGCGCGGGCTTCCAGACGCTGACCTTCATCGGCCGCGACCTGGCCTTCACCGATGTCGGGCAGGTGCGCTTCAACGGCAATGGCGGTTTTTTGGAGATCAACACCGCCGGCGGCACCACCCCCGAGATCCGGATCGAGCTGCAGGGCGTCAGCAATATCGGGCTGGTCGACCTGATCCTGTGATCGGGCGCGCGGCATGGTATTGTGCGCCGAGCGAAGGGAGGAGCCGATGACCCCAGACGACGCCGCCGACACCACCCCCGCCGTGGACCTTGCCGCCGCCGAGGCCGAGCTCGACCTTCCCCCGATCGGCGACCGCAGTCGCTATGACGCGCTGATGCAGGTGATCCGCAACCGGGTGACCGTGCGCCGCTTCGACCCGGACTACCGCATGCCCGAGGAACATGTGGAGATGATCCTCGAAGCGGCGCGGCACGCCCCCTCGGGGGCGAACGCCCAGCCATGGCAGTTCATCGTGATCCGCGACGCGGAGGTGAAGCGCCAGATCTCCGAATATTTCGTCGCCGAGCAGCGCGCCCGCGCCAAGATGAAGATGAAGTTCCCCACCCCCGACTATCGCGGGCTGGCAACCGCGCCGGGCTTCGTCGTGGTCTGCGCCGACATGCGCTGGGTGAACGCATTCCCGGTGCTGAATGACGGTTCCGAACTCGACCGGATCTACCGCGAGAATGCCGAGCGCATCCTGCTGCAGTCGGTCGCGGCGGCGACCATGTCGGCGCATCTGGCCGCGGCGGCGCTGGGCTATTGCGTGTGGTGGGTCACCGCCATCGGGCAGGAGAACGCCCAGCGCGCCATGAAGCCGCTGCTCGGGATCCCCGAGGACATCTCGGTGCTCGACATCTTCCTGTTCGGCCCCCCGGCCCAGAAGCCCTACAAGCGCTGGCGCCGGCCTTATGGCGACATCGTCAGCCTCGACCGCTTCGACCCGGCCCACCACCTCAGCGACGCGGAACTCGCCGACTGGATCGCGAACCGGCGCCATCGGGTGATGTACCGCGACGCGCGCAAGATCGACTGACCATTTCCGGACCGGGGCCGGCGCGGCGGGGGCATCGAACCCCCGC
>RFGB01000187.1 GCA_003697125.1 Alphaproteobacteria bacterium | reverse complement strand
GGAACCCCGCCCCCGCCCGATCCGCGCTGGAACGCGCGCGACCCGATGATGACCGGACTGGTCGCGGTGGCGATCCTGGTGCTGGGATTCGGCCTGTGGGGCGGCACCGCCACCATCCAGGGCGCGGTGGTCGCCCCGGGGCAGATCGAGGTCGAGGCCAGCCGCCAGGTCGTCCAGCACCCCGATGGCGGCGTGGTGGGCGCGATCTTCGTCAAGGATGGCGACCGGGTCGCGGCGGGCGACGTGCTCCTGCGCCTCGACGACACCCTGTTGCGCTCGGAACTCAACATCGTCGAGGGCCAGCTGTTCGAGATCATGGCCCGCCGGGCCCGGCTGGCCGCCGAACGCGACCGCGCCGGGACGATCACCTTCGACCCCGAGCTGGTCGAGCTGGCCCGCACCCGGCCGGACGTGGCCGAGCTGATGGCCGGCCAGCAACGCCTGTTCGAGGCCCGGCGCGAGACCCGCGCGCGCGAGATCGCCCAGCTGCGCGAACGCCAGGCGCAGACCGAACGCCAGATCGAGGGGATCGCCGCGCAGCAGCAGGCGATGACCCGGCAGCTGGAGCTGATCGAGCAGGAGCTCGCCGACCAGCAGTCGCTCCTCGACAAGGGCCTCGCCCAGGCCAGCCGCGTGCTGGCGCTGCAGCGCGAACAGGCCCGCCTGCAGGGGCAGGTGGGCGAGTTCATCGCCGCCACCGCCCAGGCGCGCGCCCGCATCGCCGAGATCGAGCTCGAGATCCTCAAGCTCGAGACCCGCGCCATCGAGGAGGCGATCAGCGCCCTGCGCGATCTGGAATACCGCGAGGTGGAGCTGCGCGAACGCCGCATCTCCACCCTCGAGCGCCTCTCGCGCCTCGACATCCGCGCGCCGATGTCCGGCGTCATCTACGGCAATACCGTCCACACCCTGCGCGCCGTCGTCCGCCCCGCCGAGCCGATCATGTACATCGTCCCCGACGAGAGCGAGCTCGTGATCACCGTGCGCGTCGATCCGCTGCACATCGACGAGGTCCATGTCGGGCAGGAGGCCACGCTGCGCTTCTCCGCCTTCAACATGCGCAACACGCCGGAACTGACCGGCCATGTCGTCCAGGTCTCGGCCGACGCCTTCGTCGATCAGGCGCGCGGCATCGCCTATTACACCGCCCGCGTCCATCCCGACCCCGGCGAGATCGAGAAGCTGGGCGGGCGCGAACTGCTGCCCGGCATGCCGGTCGAGGCCTTCATCCAGACCGGAGAGCGCACCGCGCTCAACTACATCATCAAGCCCTTCATGGACTATTTCGAGAAGGCCTTCCGCGAGGAATAGGCCGCAAGAGGACCGCAATGCCCGACATCGACGCGCGCCTGAAGGAACTGGGCATCACCCTGCCCGAAGCCCCCGCCCCGGCGGCCAATTACGTGCCCTATGTCATCACCGCCACGCTGTGCTTCGTCTCGGGCCAGATCGCGCTCGGCCCCAATGGCCCGATCCGCGGCAGGCTGGGCGAGACGATGAGCGTGGCCGAGGGCCAGGCCGCCGCCCGCGCCTGCGGGCTGGCGCTGATCGCCCAGCTGCGCGCCGCGCTCGGCGGCGACCTCAACCGCCTGATCCAGGTGGTCAAGCTCACCGGCTTCGTCAACAGCACCCCGGACTTCACCGAGCATCCCGCGGTGGTCAACGGCGCCTCGGACCTGATGGTGCAGGTCTTCGGCGATCGCGGCCGCCATGCCCGCGCCGCGGTGGGCTGCGCCTCGCTGCCGCTGGGCGTCGCGGTCGAGGTGGAGGGGGTGTTCCGCATTGCCTGACCGCCCGGCCCTGCCGGCCGCGCTGCGCAGGCATCCCGTCGCCCATCGCGGCCTGCACGACCCCGCGCGCGGGGTGATCGAGAATTCCCGCGCCGCCATCGCCCGCGCCGCCGCCGCGGGCTATGGCATCGAGATCGACATCCAGCTCTCGGCCGATGGCGAGGCGATGGTCTTCCATGACGACGATCTGGAACGCCTGACCCCCGAGGCCGGCCCGCTGCGCCTGCGCAGCGCCGCCGAGCTGTCCCGGATCCCCCTGCGCGGCAGCGCCGAGACCATCCCCACCCTGGCCGAGATCCTCGGCCTTGTCGGCAACGCCCCGCTGCTGGTCGAGATCAAGGACCAGGACGGCGCCCTCGGCCCGCGCGTCGGCGCCCTCGAATCCCGCGCCGCCAGGCTGCTCGCCGCCCATGACGGGCCGGTGGCGGTGATGTCCTTCAACCCCCACGCCATCGCCGCCTGCCGCGACGCCGCCCCCGCCATTCCCCGCGGGCTCGTCACCTGCCCCTTCACCGCCGAGGAATGGCCCGGCGTCGCCGCCGACCGGCGCGCCCATCTCGCCCGCATCGCCGATTTCGACACGGTCGGCGCCGCCTTCATCTCGCATTTCCACCGCGCGCTCGACATGGCGCCGGTCAGGGCGCTCAGGGCGCGCGGCACGCCGGTGCTGTGCTGGACGGTGCGCAGCCCGGCCGAGGAAGCCGCCGCCCGCGCCCGGGGCGCAACCAATGTCACCTTTGAAG
>RFGB01000024.1 GCA_003697125.1 Alphaproteobacteria bacterium | reverse complement strand
CGATCTCGCGCCCGGCGACATCGCGCTGGAGCTGCCGGAGGCCGCGCTGATCGGCGGCGATGCGGCGCTGGAAGCGGCGCTCGCCGATCTCGCGGGCCGGGGCATCGCCGTGCTGATCGACGATTTCGGCCGTGATCAGGGGGGGCTCGTTCCCTTCACCCGTCTGCCGGTGGCGGGGGTGAAGATCCATGCCGGGTTCCTCGAGCGGCTTCACCGCGCGCGCCCCAGGCGCCGGGCGCTGCGGGGGCTTTCCGGGATCTGCGGCGATCTCGGGCGGGAGATGGTGGCGATGGGGGTCGAGACCCGGGCCGAGGCCGAGCGGCTGCGCGGTCTGGGCTGCCCCCTGGCGCAGGGCCACGCCTTCGCGCCCGCGATGCCGCCCGAGGAGCTGGCCGGCTGGCTTTCCCGCCGGGCCGAACGCGCGGCGGGCTGACCGGGGGGCCGGGGGGCGGCCCCCCCGGCGGCGGGCGCGGTCAGCGCGCCTCTATGTCCACATAGTCGCGCCGGGTGGCACCGGTATAGAGCTGGCGGGGGCGGCCGATCTTGCCGTCGGGATCCTCGATCATCTCCTTCCACTGCGCGATCCAGCCCACGGTGCGGGCCAGGGCGAAGATCGGGGTGAACATCGATGTGGGGAAGCCGATGGCCTCGAGGATGATGCCCGAGTAGAAGTCCACATTCGGGTAGAGCTTCTTCTCGATGAAGTATTCGTCCTCCAGCGCGATGCGCTCCAGCTCCTTGGCGACCTTCAGGGTCTCGTTGTTCTCGATCCCCAGAAGACCCAGAACCTCGTCGGCCGACTGCTTCATCACCTTCGCCCGCGGGTCGAAGTTCTTGTAGACCCGGTGGCCGAAGCCCATCAGGCGGAAGGGGTCGTTCTTGTCCTTGGCGCGGGCGATGTATTCGGGGATGCGGTCGACGGTGCCGATCTCGCGCAGCATCTCCAGGCAGGCCTGGTTGGCGCCGCCATGGGCGGGCCCCCACAGGCTGGCCACGCCGGCGGCGATGCAGGCGAAGGGATTGGCCTGCGACGATCCGGCCAGACGCACGGTCGATGTGGATGCGTTCTGTTCGTGATCGGCGTGCAGGATGAAGATGCGGTCCATCGCCCGCGCGATGATCGGATCGACGAAATAGGGTTCGGCGGGAACCGCGAAGCACATGTGCAGGAAGTTCGACGCGTAGTCGAGGTCGTTTCGCGGATAGACGAAAGGCTGTCCGACCGAATACTTGTAGGCCCATGCGCAGATGGTCGGGATCTTGGCGATCATGCGGATCGAGGCGACCTCGCGCTGCCAGGGATCATTGATGTCGGTGGAATCGTGGTAGAAGGCCGACATCGCGCCCACCACGCCGCAGACGATGGCCATGGGATGGGCGTCGCGCCGGAAGCCGCGGAAGAAATACTGGATCTGCTCGTGCAGCATGGTGTGCCGCGTCACGCGGTTGGTGAAATCCTCAAGCTGCGCGGGCGTCGGCAGTTTGCCGTAGAGCAGGAGATTGCAGACCTCGAGATAGTGCGACTTCTCCGCCAGCTGGTCGATGGGATAGCCGCGATACAGCAGCTCGCCCTTTTCGCCGTCGATATAGGTGATGCGGGATTCGCAGGAGGCGGTCGAGGTGTAGCCGGGATCGAAGGTGAACACGCCAAGCTGGGAATACAGCTTGCGGATGTCGATGACGTCGGGGCCGGTCGATCCCGAGAGCACGGGAAGCTCGATCGACTTTCCGTCAAGCGTCAGTGTCGCGGTCCGGCTGGCCTGTTTCATGTTGTTCTTCCTTCCTGCATGGCCGGACGGCGGGCCGCCCGACTTTCACCCAAGCGCGCGGCGGGGCGCGCAGCCATCATCCCGTGGCGTCCGCAATGCGGGCCAGCGTCTCCTCGCGGCCCAGCGTGGCCATTACATCGAAGATGGGCGGTGACACCGTCCGCCCGGTGAGGGCAACCCGCAAAGGCTGGGCGATCGCGCCAAGCTTGATCTCCTCGGCATCGGCGAAGGCACGGGTCTCGGCCTCGAGATCTTCCGCGGTCCAGCTAGCATTTCGCAACCGCTCAGTCAATCTGCGCAGCAGTTCCAGAGCCTCGGGCGTCAGGTGGCGGGCCGCGGAAGGCTCGGGCTGGAAGGGCCGTTCGCCGAGAATAAACTGCGCCATGTCAGCCAGTTCGCTGAGGGTGCGCGCCCTGGCCCGCATTGCGGGCAGGGCGCGGGCAAGCATCTCGCGCCGGCGCGGATCGGGCCGCTGGCCGCGTTGCAGCGCAACATGCTCCTCCAGCAGCTCCAGAAGCCGTTCGGGCGCCATGGCGCGGATATGCATGCCCGACAGATGTTCCAGCTTGGCCAGGTCGAAGCGCGCCGGTGCCCGGCCGATGCCCTCCAGCGAGTACCAGGCGATCGCCTGCTCGGTGGTGAAGAACTCGTCGTCGCCATGACTCCAGCCCAGCCGCGCCAGGTAATTGCGCATCGCCTCGGGCGGGAAGCCCATGGCGCGATAGGCGTCGAGGCCCAGCGCGCCGTGGCGCTTGGACAGCTTGGTGCCGTCGGGGCCGTGGATCAGCGGGATATGGGCGAAGACCGGCACCTGCCAGCCCAGCGCCCGATAGATCAGCGTCTGCCGCGCGGCGTTGGTCAGATGGTCGTCGCCGCGGATGACATGGGTGATGCCCATGTCGTGATCGTCGACCACCACCGCCAGCATGTAGGTCGGCACACCGTCCGAGCGCAGGAGGATGAGGTCGTCGAGGGTGTCGTTCTTCCAGGCCACCCGGCCCTGCACCGCATCCTCGACCACCGTCTCCCCCTCGCGCGGGGCCTTGAGGCGGATCGCATAGGGGGCATCGGGGCCGTCGGTGCGCTCGCGCCAGGGGGAACGGAACAGCGGCGGGCGTCCGGCGGCGCGCTCGGCCTCGCGAAACGCCTCGATCTCCTCGCGCGTCGCATAGCAGCGATAGGCGGTGCCGGCCTCGACCATGGCATGGGCCACCTCGGCATGGCGCGCGGCGCGGGCGAACTGGCTCACCGCCTCTCCATCCCAGTCGAGTCCCAGCCAGCGCAGCCCGTCGAGGATGGCCTGCGTCGCCTCTGGCGTCGATCGCGCGCGGTCGGTATCCTCGATGCGCAGCAGGAACCGCCCCCCATGGTGGCGGGCGAACAGCCAGTTGAACAGCGCGGTGCGGGCGCCGCCGATATGCAGGAAGCCGGTGGGAGAGGGTGCGAAACGCGTGACGACGTTCATGCTTCGTTAACCCTCCGGACGTTCGATCGGGCCTCCTTATGGACCGGTTTCGGGCGCAAGAACAAGGGGCGGGCCCGGGATGGGGGTCGAGCGGTTCCTGATTGCCGAACGCGCGCAGCTGCCGCTGTGGATCCCCGCGCTGATGGGCATCGGCATCGCGACCTATTTCGCGCTGCCCGCCGAACCCTCGCGCGCGGCGATGGCGCTGCCGCTGGCTGGGCTGGTGCTGTGGGCGGGGCTGCGCCGGAGCGGTCTTGCCGGCGCGGTCGCCGGTCAGGCGCTGATCTGGTTGGCGGTGGGCTTCGCGCTGGCCGTGTGGCGCGCCCATGAGGTTGCCGCCCCGGTGATCGATCATGCCCGCGAGGCGACCGTGGAGGGGCGGGTGCTCGATGTCTCGGCGACGCCGGAGGGGCGCCGGCGGCTCCTGCTCGACCGGGTGGTGGTGCACGGGCTCGACCCCCGGCTGACGCCGGCACGGGTGCGGGTGACGGTGCTGCCCGAGGATGCGGCCACGCCGTTCCGGCCGGGGATGCGGGTGATGGTGCATGCGCGCCTGATCCCCCCCGGCGGGCCGGTGGAGCCGGGCGGGTTCGATTTTCGCCGCATGGCCTGGTTCGACCGGCTGGGCGCCACCGGCATCGCCCGCGGCGTGGTGCTGGCGATCGATCCCCGCGCGCCGCCGGGGCTGTGGGACCGGGCGGTGCTGGCGGTGGCGGGCTGGCGGGCGCATCTGGCCGAGGCCCTGCGCGCCGCGCTGCCGGGGCAGAGGGGCAGCTTCGCGGCGGCGATCCTGGTGGGCGACCGCTCGGGCATTCCCGAAGCGGCGACCGAGGCGCTGCGGGCCTCGAACCTCGCCCATCTGCTGGCCATCTCGGGGCTGCACATGGGGCTGCTCACCGGCTTCGTCTTCCTGGCCCTGCGCGGCGCGCTGGCGCTGATCCCGCCGCTGGCGCTGGGG
>RFGB01000186.1 GCA_003697125.1 Alphaproteobacteria bacterium | reverse complement strand
GCCTCGGCCAGCGTGCCGGGCAGGTCGGGGGCGGGGGGCGGCGGGGCGAGATCCTTCGCCTCCAGCCCCACCACCGAGAGGAACCGCGCCCGCGACTGGGCCAGCGCGCCGGTGTTCTGGGCCAGATTCGCCCGCGCGGCGGCCAGCGCGGCCTCGGCCTGGCTGACATCGGTCCGGGTGACCTCGCCCACCTCGAACCGGTCGCGCGTGGCGCGCAGCAGCTCGCCATTGACCCGGACATTGTTGCGCGCCAGCGTCACGAACTGCAGGTCGCGCCGCACATCCATGAAGGCGGTCACCGCGCCCAGCAGCACGTCCTGCTCGATGCTGGTCAGCCTTGCGCGTGCCGCCATCACGCTGGCGATGGCCGAGGCGATGTTGGCGGGGTTTCGCCCGCCCGACCACAGCGTGACCGTGCCGGTGATTCGCGCATCCACCGAGGCATCGGGGCGGAAGTCGCGATCGGCGTTGCGGAAGGTTTCGGCCGCCCCGTCCGAACTGACCGTGCCCGTCACGGTGGCGGTGACGTCGGGCAGAAGCTCCGAACGCGCCTGCGCCACCCGTTCATCGGCCTGTTTCAGCTGGGCACGGCCGATCTGAAGCGTCGGATTGGTCTGATAGGCCGCGACCAGCGCATCGGCCAGGGTCTGGGCGCGGGCGGATCCGGCCGGCAGGGCCCACAGCGCCGCCGCCCCGATCCCCGCCGCCATGAGCCCCAGGACGCCCCGCACGCAGATCGCATGGTTCCTCATGGCCGTCTCCCGCTGCGCCGCAAGGGAAGCGGACTTGCGGCCGTCAATGAGCTTCCCGCCCTAAAATACGAATTTTTCCTCGGTTTCAAAGCCGGAAAGCACCGGGGCGGTCGCGTCGAACACCGTGCGCCAGGCCATTCCGGCGGCGGTGCGGATGCCCAGCCCGCAGCGTCCCATGCTGCCCGACATGAAGATCGCCACGCAGCGCCCGCCCGGCTTGATCTGGTCGATCAGAGCCGCGGGCAGCTGTTCGATGCCGCCATTGATGAACATGGCGTCGAAGGGGGCATGTTCGGGCGACCCGCCGGCATGCGGCGCGTTGCGCATGATCACCGTGTCGGCCACGCCGGCGGCGGCCAGGGCCGAGGCGGCGTCGCGCGCAAGCGCGGCATCCTCCTCCACCGCCACCACCGCGGCGGCCAGCCGCGCGAGCAGCGCCGAGGAGTAGCCCAGCCCGGGCGCGATATCGAGCACGAGCTCCTCGGGCCCGGGATTCAGCGCATCCAGCATCTTGGCCATGGTCCGCGGGTCGAGCAGCACCCGCCCCGGGGCCAGCGGCAGTTCGGTGCCCGCATAGGCGACAGGGCGCAGCGCGGCGGGCACGAAGAGTTCGCGCGGGACCTCCAGCATCGCCGCGATGATCGGATAGAGCGTCACATCCGAGGGGCGGACCTGGGAGTCGACCATCGCGGTGCGGGCGGCTTCGAAGTCGGTCATCGGCATCCTCGCGGCTGAACGCTGCCGGTCTTGCCACAAGCGGGACGGGCGGGCAATCGGCAAGGCGGCCCATGCTTGCGCCGCATCCGGCCGGGTGCTATGAGCCGCGGGGCAGGCGGCGACGTGGCGGAGTGGTTACGCAGCGGATTGCAAATCCGTGTACACCGGTTCGAATCCGGTCGTCGCCTCCAGCCCGCCCGCGATCCTCGGCCTGCCCGGACGCCCGGCAGGGGCGCAAGCGCGCGCCGCTCAGCGCGGCCCGCGCCAGACGGTTCCGAAGACATGATCCCACAGTGGCGAGGTGACGCCGAAATTCACCGTCTCGTCGCGGAAATGGTGGATGGCGTGGTGCCGGGTCAGCCGGCGGCCGAGGCGCGAGGCCATCGGCAGCTGATGGCAGGCGAAATGGAGGTATTCATAGAGCGCGTAGCCCATCGCGCCGCCGCCCAGCGCCGCAACGCTCCAGCCCCAGGAGAAGCCCACCGCCCGCATGCCCGCCAGGGCGAGCAGCCCCAGGGGCAATGCGAACAGATGCTTGCGCGAGACCACTTCGTCGGGGTCCTGCGGCTGTGCATGATGGCCGAGATGTCCGGGCAACAGCCGCCGGATCGCCCGGCCGCGGGGGCCGGCGGGCGCCCAGTGCAGCAGGTGGCGGTGCAGCAGATATTCGATCAGGCTCCACCACAGCAGGCCATAGGCGAAGGCGGCCAGGGCGGTGACGACGTCCCCCTCGGCGATCCAGGCGCCAAGGCCCAGCCCGGCCAGCGCCGCGGGGGCGAAGATCAGCGCCACGCGGTTCAGGTGCGGATGGCGCAGCGCCGCCAGCCGGCGCCCCGGCGCGCCGCCGGCGCGCATGGGCGCGAACGGGGGGCGGGGTGCGTCCATCAGACGTCGATCTCCTCGGCGAAGCGGGCATTCTCGGTGATATAGGCGAAGCGCAGTTCGGGCCGCTTGCCCATCAGCCGCTCCACCAGATCGCGGGTCTCGCCGGGCTCGTCCTCGTCGATCGTCACCCGGATCAGCCGGCGCCGGGCCGGGTCCATCGTCGTCTCGCGCAGATCCCTGGGATTCATCTCGCCCAGCCCCTTGAAGCGGCTGATCTCGATCTTGCCGCGCCCGCCCAGGCCGCGCGCCAGCAGCGCCTCCTTCTCGGCGTCGTCACGGGCATAGACCGACACCGCCCCCTGGGTCAGGCGGTAGAGCGGGGGCTGGGCGAGGAACAGCCGGCCGCGATCGACCAGCGGGCGCATCTGGGTGAAGAAGAAGGTCATCAGCAGGGCGGCGATATGCGCCCCGTCGACATCGGCATCGGTCATGATGATGACCCGCTCGTAGCGCAGGTCATCCAGATTGAAGCGCGCGCCGGGCTGCACGCCGAGCGCGAGGCAGAGATCGGCCAGCTCCTGGTTCTGGGTCATCTTCGCCGAGGCGGCGCCCAGCACGTTCAGGATCTTGCCGCGCAGCGGCAGCAGCGCCTGGGTGCGGCGGTCGCGGGCCAGCTTGGCCGACCCGCCCGCCGAATCGCCCTCGACCAGGAAGATCTCGGTCCCCTCGCGCCCGCTGGCCGAACAGTCGGCCAGCTTGCCGGGCAGGCGCAGGCGGCGCGTGGCGGTCTTGCGCGCGGTCTCCTTCTCGGCCCGGCGGGCAAGCCTCTCCTCGGCCTTCAGGACCAGGAAATCCAGGATCGCGCCGGCCGCCCGCGGGTCGCTGCCAAGCCAGGTGTCGAAGCGGTCGCGCACCGCCTGTTCGACCAGGCGCTGGGCGTCCTGCGAGGCGAGGCGGTCCTTGGTCTGGCCGACGAATTCCGGTTCGCGGATGAATACCGAGATCAGCGCGCAGGCCCCGCCGGTCAGATCCTCGCGCGTGATGGATGCGGCCTTGCGGTTGCCGACCCGTTCGCCATGGTCGCGGATTCCCTTCAGGATCGCGGTCCAGAAGCCCGATTCGTGGGTGCCGCCCTCGGGGGTGGGCACGGTGTTGCAGTAGCTGGAGACGAAGGGGTCCGCGTCCGGGGTCCAGTGGACCGCCCATTCCACCGAACCCGGCGTGTCGGGGCCGAACCGCTCGGCGAACTCGACCCGGCCGGCGAAAGGCGCCTCGGTCACCGTCGCCGCGCCGCCCAGGCTGGCGGCAAGGAAATCGGCAAGCCCGCCGGGGAAGTGGAACGTCGCCTCCTCGGGGACATCGGGGCCGGCAAGTTCGGGCGCACAGCGCCAGCGGATCTCGACGCCCGAGAACAGATAGGCCTTGGAGCGGGCCATCCGCATCAGCCGCGCCGGCTTCAGCCGGGCGTGCGGGCCGAAGATCTGCGGATCGGGTCGGAAGGTGATGGTGGTGCCGCGGCGGTTGGGGGCGGGGCCGACCCTTTCCAGCGGACCCTGGGGAATGCCCCGCGCGAAGGATTGCCGCCACAGGATGCGCTCGCGCGCCACCTCGACAACCATGCTTTCGGACAGCGCGTTGACCACCGAGGCGCCGACGCCGTGCAGCCCCCCCGATGTCTGGTAGGCCTTGCCCGAGAACTTGCCCCCGGCATGCAGGGTGCACAGGATCACCTCTAGCGCGGACTTGCCGGGAAACTTCGGATGCGGATCCACCGGGATGCCGCGGCCATTGTCCCGGATGGTGCAGCTGCCATCGGCGTGCAGCTCCATCTCGATGCGGCTGGCATGGCCGGCCACGGCCTCGTCCATGGCGTTGTCAAGGATCTCGGCGACAAGATGGTGCAGCGCCCGCTCGTCGGTGCCGCCGACATACATGCCGGGGCGCTTGCGGACGGGTTCCAGCCCCTCCAGCACCTCGATCGCCGAGGCGTCATAGCGCTCCTGCTGCGCGGCGAAAAGATCCTGCGCCCTTGCCGTGCCCGTGGTTCCTGCCATGCGTCCGGTATTCCCGAATCCCTTGCCTGCCCGCGGGCACAATAAAACATCCCCACGGCAGCTTGGCCATGGGGATGCATCGGCTTTGCCGCATCCGGGTCGCGACGCGGGCCGCGGGGGCGCGCCCCGGCCGGGGCGGCCGGGTCAGGCCGGCTTCCGGCGCCGGCGCGCGATCAGGCCCAGCCCGCCCAGGCCGGTGATCATCAGCAGCCCCGCGGCGGGAACCGGGACCGGCGTGACCTCCACCGCGGCAAGCGCATAGTCGCCCATCCCGGAGCTGTCATTGCCGATCTGATAGGCGACGGCGAGGCTGGTCACATTGGTCCAGTTGACCGCCTCGAACAGATAGCCGCCATTGCCGGTATTCACGGCGGCGAAGCTTTGCCAGGATCCGCCATTGACCGAGACCTTGGCGGTCTCGCGGCTGGACTGGTTCCGGGCCACGAAGAGATCGAGGAAGTGCAGCCCGCTGACCGTCACCGCGCGCGAGAATGTCAGCGTCGCGGATTCGGTCCCGCCGATCTCGTCATCGGTGATGCCGAGGCCGTCCGAGATGCAGGCCAGCCCGCCCGCGCCGCAGAAGGATGCCCCCGCCGGGCCGTCATAGTTCTGGGTGAAGTTCAGCCGGCCGGCCGGGTTGCTGGTGACGCTGACCGAGAAGGCGCCGTAATCGTGAAACGATGTCGCCGCTGCCCCCGATCCCGACCAGATCGTGCGGTCGGTGAAGTCGACAAGGGTGACGGCGGCGGCGGGAACGGCCGACAGGCCGAAGGCGACAGCCGAAGCGACAACGGCCGACGCAACAACAAGGGACTTCATGCATACTCTCCGAATAGACATATGCCGGGATCATATCATCGCGGCGCGTCCGCAGTCCACCAACGCAGGGTTGCAGGACCGGGGCCGGGCGGTCGCGCCGGTCAGGCGCCGGCGAATTCCGCGATCAGCCGCGCCACCTCGTCGGGCTTCTGGTGGTGCAGCCAGTGATCGCAGCCCGGCAGGGTGATCCGGGTCAGATCGTCGCACAGCGCCTCCAGCCCCTCGGTGGCCTCGGGCAGAAGGGCGGTGTCCTCTCGCCCCCAGATCAGCAGATGCGGCACCCGCACCCTGAGCGCCGCGGGGTCGAGCCGGGGCGGGTCGGCCAGCGCCCGGCCCGGCGGCGGAACCACCAGGGGCGAGGCGCGATACCAGTTGAGCATGCCGGTCAGCCTGCCGGGGCGGGCCCATTCGGCGCGGTAGCGCGCGAGCCGGCCTGGTGTCAGCCAGCCCATGTCCATCTGCGCCGAGAAGGCGCGCAGCAGCCGCGCGAAGCCGTCGGCGGCGAGGCGCGCCTCGATCCCCTCCTCGCGCAGCTTCAGGATGTACTGGCTGGCGCGGGTCTGGGCTCCGCCCGCGGCCAGCGCCCGCTGGAAGGGGATCGGGTGCACCCCGTTCAGGATCACCAGCCGGGCCACCAGCTCGGGCCGGAAGATGGCCAGCCCATAGGCGACCGAGGCGCCCCAGTCATGGCCGACCACGGTGACCGGGGCGCCGATCCGGGCGATCAGCCCGGCCATGTCGGCCACCAGCCGGCGCAGCGCATAGGCGGCGACCTCGGGCGGGGCCGGGCTGCGGCCATAGCCGCGCTGGTCGGGGGCGATGACGCGCAGGCGCGGGGCGAGCCGGGCGGCCACCTCCTCCCAGGCGCCGGAATATTCCGGAAAACCGTGCAGCAGCAGCACCGGCGGCGCCCCTTCGGGCCCGGCCAGGCGGATGTGGAACCGCTCTCCGGCGATGGTGACGAAACGACTCTCCATGGCGCGCAGGCTGGACCGCGGCGCGGGGGCGGGCAAGCGTTTTCGCGTCAGTCCGCGAACAGGGCCGCGGCGTCGGGGGACAGGCGCGCGACATGGTCGGGGTCGGGGGCGACCCCCAGGCCGGGCCGGTCGGGAACCGCCAGCATCCCGTCGCCATCCAGCGCGAAGGGCTCGGCGGTCAGCGCATCGACATAGGGAGATCCGCCGATGTATTCCACCAGCCCGACCCCCGGCAGCGCGGCGGCCAGATGCAGGTCGGCCGCCAGTCCCAGCGCGGTGTTCCAGCCATGGCCGACATAGGCGAGGCCGAAATCCTCGGCCATGCGCGCGATGCGCCGCTGTTCGGACAGCCCGCCGACCTTGGTCGCGTCGGGCTGGACGATGTCGAGGGCGCCGCGGGTGATGAAGGGCAGGAAGGACTGCCGCCGGGTGAGCACCTCGCCACCGGCAATGGGCAGCCGCGCGGCGCGGCGCAGGGTGACATAGTCCTCCAGCGCGTCGGGCGGCAGCGGTTCCTCGAACCAGGCCACCCCGTGTTCGGCCAGCATGTCGGCGGTGCGCAGGGCCCATTTCAGGCCGTGCGGCCAGAAGGCGTCGGAGGCGCCGGCATCGACCATCAGCTGCCCGCCCCCGGGCAGCGCGTCGACCGCCGCGCGCACGATCGCCTCGTCCAGCCGGGAATCGCCGGCGCGGCCGAACGGCCCCCAGCCGATCTTGAAGGCGCGGAAGCCGCGGGCGCGCCATCGGGCGATCCGCTCGCCCATCCGGTCGGGGCCGGTCATCAGCAGGCTGCAATAGGGCCGCACCCGGTCGCGGTAGCGGCCGCCCAGCAGGATGCAGGCCGGCAGCCCGGTGACCCGGCCCAGGATGTCCCACAGCGCGATGTCGATTCCGCTGATGGCATGGGTCAGCGTCCCGCCCCGGCCGAACCAGAAGCTGTGGCGATGCAGCGTCTCGCTGACCCGCTCGGGCTGCAGCGCGTCCATGCCCAGGCACAGCGGCTGCAGCTGCGCCACCGCCGCGGCGACCAGCGGCCCGGGGGCGAAGGCGCTGCCGAATCCGGTGACGCCGGCATCGGTGTGCACCGCGATCAGGGTGTGGATGGAATCCTCGGGGCGGATCTCTGCCGACCAGCCGCCGGGCGGGCTGTGACCCATCAGCGCGGCGGTGGCGATGCGGGTGATGCGGACCGGCTCGCGGCCTGACGGGGAGATGCTCATCCGGAGCCTCCGCTTGACACTGCATGGAATAGTATACAATCATACGATCCACGCAAGAGTGGAGCGCATCATGGCCGCCGCCCCCAGCCGCATCACCACCGACATCGACTGGGAGGCGCCGGGCCGCCAGGCGGGCTATCTGCGCGCGCCGCTGTCGCGCAACACCTCGGGCTGGGGGGTGGTCGAGATTCCGGCGGTGGTCGTCCGCGGCGGGCCGGGGCCGACGCTGCTGCTGACCGGGGGCATCCATGGCGACGAATACGAGGGGCCGATCGCGCTGTCCGAGCTGGCGCGCGGCCTCGACCCGGCCGCGGTGCAGGGGCGGGTCATCATCCTGCCCGCGGTCAACATTCCCGCGGTGATGGCCGACACCCGGCTGTCGCCGGCCGACGGGCGCGACCTGAACCGCTGCTTCCCGGGAAATCCCCGCGGCAGCTTCAGCGAGATGCTGGCCCACTACCTCGACGCGGTCATCCTGCCGATGGTCGATGCCTCGCTGGACCTGCACACCGCCGGCCATTCGGGCGATTCGATACCCTCGACGAACATGCATGATCTGGGCGATCCCGAGCGCATGGCGCGCACCATGGCCGCCGCCGCGGCCTTCGGGGCGCCCTACAACGTCATCTTCTCGGGGGTGGACGAGGGGGCGACGCTGACCTCGGCGGTCGAGAGGCGGCGAATCCTGTCGCTGGGGACCGAGCTGGGCGGCTGGGGGCGGGTCAGCATCGAGGGGTTGCGCATCGCCCGGCGGGGGGTGGTGAACCTGATGCGGCATCTCGGCATCATCGAGGGCGAGCCCGATACCCGGCAGCGCGACGGCAGTCCCGGAACCCGGCACATGGTGGTTCCCGACCGCGACTGCTGTTCCTTCGCCCCGGCGGCGGGGACCTTCGAGCCGCGCAACCTGGTCGGCGAGACGGTGCGCGCCGGAGAGCCCGCCGGCTTCCTGCATTTCGTCGAGGATGTCGACCGCCCGCCGCTCAGGGTCGATTACCGCCGCGACGGCGTGCTGTGGATGTCGGCGGGGCCCGGCCGGGTGGCCCGCGGCGACACCGTCGCCGTGGTGATGACCCCCTATCGGGGCTGAGGGCGCGCCATGGCCCGGATCCTGATGCTGGACTGCAAGCAGGAGGTCTCCTCCTTCAACCCGCTGCCGTCGGAATACGCCAATTTCGACATCGCCCATGGCGCGGCGATGCTGGACCATCGCGGCCTGAACACCGAGATCGGCGGAGCGCTGGCGGTGTTCGAGGCGGCCGGGATCGAGGTGATCCCCGCCATCGCCGCGCGGGCGGGCAGCGCGGGCATCCTGTCGGCCGATGGCTGGCGGCGCCTGTCGGCCGAGATCCTAGACGCGGTGGCCGCCCGGATCGGCGAGGCCGACGCGGTCTATGCCTCGCTGCACGGCGCGATGGCGGCGGTGGGCGAACTCGACCCCGAGGGCCATCTCCTGGCCGAGATCCGCCGCATGCTGGGGCCGGAACGGCCGCTGGTCATCTCCCTCGACCTGCACGGGATCTGCACCGACCGCATGCTGCGCCAGATCGACGCGCTGGCGGTCTATCACACCTATCCCCATGTCGATTTCGCCGATACCGGCGCCAGGGCGGCGCGGCTGCTGATCGGGCTGATGCAGGGCGGACCGCCCCCCTGCACCGCGCGTGTGGTGATCCCGGCGCTGGTGCGCGGGGACGAGCTGATCACCGCCACCGGCTGCTATGGCGACCTGATCCTGGAATGCCGGCGGTTGCAGGCCGAGGGCCGCGCGCTGGCCGCGGCGGTGATGATCGGCAATCCCTTCACCGACGTGCCCGAACTGTGCAGCCAGGTCCTGGTGACCACCGCCGGCGACGGGGCGGTCGCCCGCGACGAGGCGCTGCGCCTTGCCGGCGAGTTCTGGGCGCTGCGCCACCGGATGCAGGCGCGGCTGGTGCCGCTGCCGCGCGCCATCGCCCAGGCCCGGGTGCTGGATGGCCCGGTGGTGTTCACCGACGCCGCCGACGCCACGTCCTCGGGCGCCACCGGCGATTCGAACGCCATCCTGCGGGCGCTGGACGCGGCCGGCTATCCCGGCCGGGTGCTGGCCCAGATCGTCGATCCCGCCGCGGCGGCGGCGGCCCACGCCGCCGGGGTGGGGGCGCGGATCCGGGTGACGCTGGGCGGGGCGATCGACCCCGGGCGCTTCACGCCGATGCCGGTCGAGGCCGAGGTGGCGCTCATCTCCGACGGCCGGGCGCGGCTGGAGACCATGGGCACCCCGATCGATGCCGGACCCTGCGCGGTGCTGCGCTGGAAGCGCATGACCGTCGTGGTGCTCTCGCGCAGCGTCAGCCTGTTCGATCGCGCGCTCTACTTCGCCAATGGCTGCAACCCGCGCGACTTCGACCTGATCGTCGTCAAGTCGCCCCATGTGGAACGCCACATGTATGACGCCTGGGTCCGGCGCAACTTCAACATCGACGCGCCGGGGGCGACCTCGGCCGACATCGCCCGGCTCGGCCACCGGATCTGCGCGCGGCCGATGTTCCCGCTCGACCCCGACGCCACCTTCACCCCGCGCGCCACGCTCTACCGTCGCGGGGCGGCATGAGGATCGAGGCGGTCGACTTCTTCTATCTCGCGATGCCCGAGGTGACGGCGGCCGCGGATGGCAGCCAGGATGCGCTTCTGGTCCGGGTCGCGGCGGGGGGCCATGTCGGCTGGGGCGAATGCGAGGCCGCGCCGCTGCCCTCCATCGCCGCCTTCGTCTGTCCGATGTCCCATGGCGCCTGCCAGCCGGTCGCGGCCTCGGTGCTGGGGGCGCGGCTCGACTCGCCCGCCGACATCGCCGCCATCGCGGTCAGGGTGGCGCGCAACAGCATGGACCTGCTGCAGGCGCCCCATACCCTGTCGGGGCTCGAGACCGCGTTGTGGGACCTGCTGGGCCGCCGCCATGGCGAGCCGGTCTGGCGGCTGCTGGGCCATCGCCACAGCGCGCCGAAGCGGCCCTATGCCTCGCTCTTGTTCGGCGACACGCCCGAAGAGACCCGCGCGCGCTGCCGCGAGGCCAGGGCGCAAGGCTTCACGGCGGTCAAGCTGGGCTGGGGGCCGATCGGCACCGGCAGCGCCCGGGCGGATGCCGACCAGTTCGCCGCCGCGCGCGAGGGGATCGGCGGCGACGGGCTGCTGATGGTCGATGCGGGCCAGGTCTTCGGCGAGGATGTCGCCGCCGCGGCGGCGCGCCTGCCCGCGCTTCGGGCCGCCGGCGCGCTGTGGCTGGAGGAGCCCTTCGCCGCCCATGCCTACGAGGCCTATGCCGCGCTGGCCGCGCAGAGCCCGGTGGGTCTGGCCGGGGGCGAGGCGGCGCACAACCTCGCCATGGCGCGCCATGTCGTCGATTACGGCCGGGTGCGCTTCCTGCAGATCGACACCGGCCGCATCGGCGGCATCGGCCCGGCCCATGCCGCGGCCCGCCACGCCGATGCCCGCGGGGCGGTCTATGTCAATCACTGCTTCACCACCCATCTGGCCCTGTCGGCCTCGCTGCAGCCCTATGCCGGACTGTCGCGCCATGACATCTGCGAATACCCCGCCCGGCCCAGCGCCCTGGCCCGGGCGGTGCCGGTCGCGCCGCTGCCCATCGCGGATGGCGCGATCCGCGCCCCCGACGCGCCGGGTCTGGGGGTCGAGGTGAACACCGCCGCGCTCGCCCCCTATCTCCAGCAGGTCGAGATCCGCATCGGGGGCCGGACGCTCTATCGCACCCCGCCGCTGGACTGAACGATGCCCCGCCCGCCCGACATGCTGTTCCTGTTCTCGGACCAGCACGCCCGCCGGGTCTGCGGCGCCTATGGCGACCCGCACGGGGCGACGCCCCATCTCGACGCGCTGGCCGCGCGCGGGGTCACCTTCACCAATGCCTGCTGCCCCGCGCCGATCTGCACGCCATCGCGCATGTCGCTGCTGACCGGGCGCTGGCCCCACGAGCAGGCCTGCTGGACGCTGGAAGACGCGCTGGCCCCCGACCTGCCGGGCTATCCCCATGCGCTGGGCGCGGCGGGCTGGCGCACGATCTGCGTGGGGCGGATGCATCTGATCGGTCCCGACCAGCTGCACGGCTTCGCCGAGCGGCTGTCCGGCGACTGCGCGCCGAACTGGCTGGGGGTGGAGCGCCAGCGGCTGGGGCCGCTGGCCGGGGCCCAGGGGCCGAGCGGCCCCGGCCCCGGCGGGCTGGCGCGCGCGCTCGCCCTGTCGGGGCGGGGGCAGTCGGGCTATGAGGTGGTGGACGAGCTGACCGCGCGGCTGGCCTGTGCACGGCTGGCCGAGCTGGGCCGGGCGCGCGCGGCGGGCGACGACACGCCCTTCATGATGCAGGTGGGCTTCATCCTGCCGCATTGCCCCTTCGTCGCCCGCCCGGCGGATTACGACCGCTTTGCCGGGCGCATCGGGCCGCCGCGGCTGGCCCCGCCCGCGCGGGAACATCCCTGGGTCGCCCGCTGGCGGGCCGAGGGCTGCACCGAGGGCGATCCCCAGGCGGTGCTGCGCGCCCGCACCGCCTATTGGGGGCTTGTCCATGCGCTGGACCGGCGCATCGGCCAGGTGCTGGCCGCGCTGCGCGACGCCGGGCTTTGCGACAACACCCTGATCGTCTATGCCTCGGATCACGGGGAACATGCCGGCGAACGCGGGCTGTGGTGGAAGAACACCATGTTCGAGGAATCGGCCGGCATCCCGCTGATCCTCGCTTGGCCGGGGCGGCTGCCGGAAGGGGCGCGCTGCGACAGGGTGGTCAACCTGATCGATGTCGGCGCGACGCTGATCGATGCCGCCGGCGCGCCGCCCCTGCCGCGCTCGCACGGGCGCAGCCTGCTGGGCATCGCCCGCGATCCCGCCGCGCCCTGGCTGGACGAGACCTTCTGCGAATACGTCACCGACACCGCCTCGGTCTGGACCGGGCGCGAGCCCACCACCCAGCGCATGATCCGCGCGGGGCGGTGGAAATATGTCCATGTCGAGGGGCATCGCCCGATGCTGTTCGATCTGGCCGCCGATCCCGACGAGACCCGCGACCTGTGGGACAGCCCGCCCCATGCGGGGCTGCGCGCGGCCCTGTCCGCGCGGGTGCTGGCGGGGTGGGATCCCGCCGTGATCCGGCGCGAGGTCGATGCCCGCGCGGCCGAGAAGGCGGTGCTGCGCGCGTGGGGCGCGCGCACCCGGCCCGCCAGCCGCTTCCAGGTGCCGCTGTCGGATGCGGACAGCTGGCTTGACCCCTGAGGCGCGACGGCGTTCAGCCGGCGCGGCCGCCGGGAAGCTGCGGGCCGTGGAAGCGGGCGCGGAAGTGATCGCGGAAGGCGGCCATCTGGGGCGAGAACTCGATGCCCCGTCGCCAGACCAGCCCGACATCCATCGGCGGGATCGGATCGGCCAGATCGACCGCCTCGAGCCGCCGCCCCTCCAGCGACCAGGGCCGGTAGACCATGTCCGACAGGATCGACACCCCCTGCCCGCCGGCGACCAGGCTGCGCACCGCCTCGACCGAGGAGGTGCGCAGCACCACCCGCGGCCGCCAGGGCGTGGCCGACCAGTAGCGCATGGCGGTGTGGGCGGCCTCGTCCACCGTCAGCATCACATAGGGCTCGCGCGCCACCTCGGCCAGCCCGACCCCCGGCCGCGCCAGCGGATGGCGCGAGGCGGTCCACAGCCGCCGGGTCGAGCGGATCAGCGTCTCGGTCTCCAGCTCGGGATCGGTGATGTTCGAGGTCAGCGCCACCGCGATGTCGATCCGCCCGGCGATCAGCGCCTCCTCGATCATCTCGCGCGTCATCTCGTGCAGGCGCAGCGACAGGCCGGGCAGGGCGCTGGCCAGACGCTCCAGGTGATGGGGCAGGAAATAGCCGATCACCGTGTAGGTGGCCCCCACCGTCAGGCTGCCCTCGACCTCGGGCGCGGCGGCCAGCTGCAGCGCCTCGTCCACCTTGTGCAGGATGTCGCGCGCCGCGGACAGGAAGCGCCGGCCGGTCTCGGTCGGCACCATGCCATGGGCCGAACGGTCGAACAGCCGGGCGCCCAGCCGGGCCTCGATCTCGCGGATCGCCGTGGTCACCGCCGACTGGCTGACCGACAGCTCCACCGCCGCGCGGCTGACCTGGCCCAGCTCGGCGGTGGCGATGAAATACTTCAGATGCCGCAGGTTGAAGCTCATGCCCGGCGGCATTATCAGAAAAACCGATATCGCGGCCAGCGAAAAAAGAACTTCTGCGGGGCGCTGAAGCGATGCAGCATCCCGTGCCGACAGGGGAGGAAGCGATGTACCGGGCATCGGTCGATCTGAACTGCGACATGGGCGAGGGCTTCGGCCACTGGACCCTGGGCGAGGCGCCCGACGAGGCGCTGATGCCGATCGTCTCCTCGGCCAATGTCGCCACCGGCTTCCATGCGGGCGATCCCTCGATCATGGATCGCGTGGTGCGGCTGGCCGCGGAACATGGCGTGGGTCTGGGCGCGCATCCCGGCTATCAGGACCTGCGCGGCTTCGGCCGGCGCACGATTGCCGCCCGGCCCGAGGAGCTGGTCAACGACATCCTGTATCAGCTGGGCGCGCTGCGCGAGTTCGGCCGCCGCCACGGGGTGGCGTTGCAGCATGTCAAGCCGCATGGCGCGCTGTACATGACCGCCGCCCGCGATGCCGAGCTGTCGGCGCTCATGATCGAGGCGCTGCAGCGCACCGGGCCGGAGCTCTTTGTCTACTGCATGCACATCTCCGAGACCGCCCGCATCGCCGCCGAGATGGGCCAGCCGGTGATCCGCGAATTCTATGCCGACCGCGACTACGACCGCTCGGGCTCGATCGTCTTCGCGCGGCGGATGCGCCCGCTCGACCCCGCCGAGGTGGCGGCGAAATGCGTGCGCGCCTGTCGCGAGGGCAAGGTGCGCACCGTCGAGGGCGACGACATCGACATCGCCTTCGAATCGATCTGCTTCCATTCCGACACGCCCGGCGCGCTGGCGATCGGGCGCGCGGTGCGCGAGGCGCTGCTGGAGGCCGGCATCACCATCGCCGCGCCGATGGATCTCGAGATCGACTGAACCTCAGCACAGCCGAAAGGGAACCCGCCCATGGCAAAGGAAATCCGCTCGCCCCTGCCCGGCACCTTCTACCGCCGCCCCGCCCCCGACCAGCCGCCCTTCGTCGAGGATGGCGGCAGCGTCGCGGCGGGCCAGGTGATCGGGCTGGTCGAGGTGATGAAGACCTTCCACGAGGTCAAGGCCGAGGAGGCCGGCAGCAACCTGCGCTTCCGCGTCGAGAACGAGGAGCCGGTGATGGCCGGCGCGGTCCTGGCGGAAATGGATTGAGGGGCGCGGCGATGGAGCTTTCCGGCCGCCGGCTTCTGGTCGCCAATCGCGGCGAGATCGCACTGCGCATCGGCCGTGCGGCGCGCGCGCTGGGCATGGAGGTGATCCAGGCCCATTCCGCCGCCGATGCCGACATGCTGGCCGTGCGCGAGGCCGACCGCGCGGTCGAGATCGGCCCCCCCCAGGCGGCGAAGTCCTATCTGAACATCCCGGCCATCATCGACGCCGCATTGCGGACCGGGGCCGAGGCGGTGCATCCCGGCTATGGATTCCTGTCCGAGAATGCCGATTTCGCCGAGGCCGTGGAGGCGGCCGGGCTGATCTTCGTCGGCCCCCGGCCCGAGACCATCCGCCGCATGGGCGACAAGGCCGCCGCCCGCGCGGCCGCGGTCGCGGCGGGCGTGCCGGTGGCGCCGGGCAGCGACGGGCGGGTGCGCGACGCCGAGGCGGCGGTGCGGATCGCCCGCGACATCGGCTTTCCGCTGATGATCAAGGCGGCGGCGGGGGGCGGCGGCCGCGGCATCCGCGTGGCCGAGGATGCGCAGGCCCTGCCGGCGCTGATCGCCGAGGCCCAGCGCGAGGCGCGCGCGGCCTTCGGCGATGACGGGCTGTATCTGGAACGGATGATCCGCGACGCCCGCCATGTCGAGGTGCAGATCCTCGGCGACGGCAGCCGCGCGGTGCATCTGTGGGAGCGCGAATGCTCGCTGCAGCGCCGCCGGCAGAAGCTGTGGGAGGAGGCGCCGGCGGCGTGTCTCGATCCCGACACCCGCCAGGCGCTGTGCGATTCCGCGGTGCGGCTGGCCCGGAGCGTGGGCTACCGCGGCGCGGGCACGCTGGAATACCTGTTCGAACCCGCATCGGGGCAGTTCTTCTTCATGGAGATGAACACCCGCATCCAGGTCGAGCATCCGGTGACCGAGGCGGTGACCGGCATCGACCTGGTGGAATGGCAGCTGCGCATCGCCTTCGGCCAGCCGCTGACGCTGGAACAGGGGGCGATCAGGCTCGACGGCCATGCCATCGAGGTTCGGGTGAACGCCGAGGATCCCGCCAGGGGCTTCATGCCCTTTCCCGGCGTGGTCGAGGAACTGGCGCTGCCGCCGGATGTGCGCTTCGACAGCATGCTCTATCCCGGCTATGCGATCCCGCCCTTCTATGATTCGCTTCTGGGCAAGCTGATCGTGCACGGCGCCGATCGCGCTGAGGCGCTGGAGCGGCTGCGCGCCGCGCTGGCCGCGACCCGGATCGGGGGGGTCAAGACCACCCTGCCGCTGTTCGCGGCGCTGGCCGAGGATCCCGACGTCGCCGCCGGCAACGTCCATACCCGCTGGCTGGAAAGCTGGCTCGAGAGAAATCCCATCCGGTCCTGACCAGGGAGGCCGCCTTCATGACCCGATATTCCTTCGGCGGCGACGAGCACATCTTCGTCGAGATCGACGAGGAGATGTCGCTCGACGCCTTCTTCAAGAGCCTGTCGATCACCAAGGCGGTGCGCGAGGCGCAGATCCGCGGCGTCACCGAGATCTGCCCCGCCAATGCCTCGTTCCAGGTGCGCTTCGATCCCGACGTCATCGCCCCCGACGCGATGCTGGCCGAGCTGAAGGCGCTGGAAAGCGCCGCCGAGAGCGCGCCCCAGCGGCTGACCACCCGCATCATCGAGGTGCCGGTCTTCTACCGCGACCCCTGGACGCACGAGACGCTGATGCGCTTCCGCGAACGCCATCAGGACCCCTCGGGCACCGATCTCGACTATGCCGCCCGCGTGAACGGCCTGCCGGACGCCGATGCCTTCATCGAAAGGCATCATTCCGCGCCCTGGTTCGTCTCGATGGTCGGATTCGTCGCCGGGCTGCCCTTCCTCTATCAGCTGGTCGAACGCGAACGTCAGCTCGAGGTGCCGAAATACCTGCGCCCGCGCACCGATACGCCAAAGCAGACCGTGGGCCATGGCGGCTGCTTCGGCTGCATCTATTCCGTGCGCGGGGCGGGCGGATACCAGATGTTCGGCATCACGCCGATGCCGATCTACGATCCGACCCAGACGGTGAGCTATCTGCGCGACTTCATGGTGCTGTTCAATCCCGGCGACATCGTCCGGTGGCGGCCGATCGGCCGCGAGGAGCACGACCACATCGCCGCCGAGATCGAGGCCGGGCGCTGGGCGCCGCGGATGGCGAAGGTCGATTTCGATCTTGCCCAATGGAGTGCGGACATCGACGGGACCAACGCGCGGCTGATGGAGGCCCTGAATGGCAATTGACGTCATCAAGCCCGGACTTCTGACCACCATCCAGGACCTGGGGCGCCCGGGATACTTCCATCTGGGCATACCCATGGGCGGCGCGATGGACCGGCTGGCGCTGCGCGCGGCCAATCTGCTGGTCGGCAATCCCGAGGATGCCGCGGGGCTGGAGGCGGTGTTCATGGGCCCCGAGCTGGAATTCACCACCGATGCCACCGTGGCGGTGACCGGGGCGGACCTGCCGGTCCTCCTCGACGGCGAGGAACAGCCCGGCTGGTCGGCGATCCCGGTCCGGGCGGGACAGCGCCTCGGCTTCGGCTATCTCAGGGCCGGCGCACGGGCCTATGTCGCGGTGTCGGGCGGCATCGCCACGCCGCCGCATCTGGGCTCGCGCTCCACCTATGCCATCGGCGCGCTGGGCGGCGTCCAGGGGCGGGCCATCGCGGCGGGCGACCGGCTGCCGCTGGGGCCGGGCAATGCCGCGCGCCCGGGCCTGACCGTGCCCGAGGCGCTCAGGCGGCTGCCCGCCAGCCCCTGCGAGCTGCGCGTGCTGCCGGGGCTCTACTGGCACCGCATCACCGGGGATTCGCAGCGCGCCTTCTTCGAGGACGAATGGAAGGTGGCGCTTGAGGCGGACCGCATGGGCTACCGCTTCCGCGGGGGCCGGCCGCTGGAATTCGTGCCGCGCCGGCAGCCCTTCGGGGCGGGCTCGGACCCCTCCAACATCACCGATGCCTGCTATCCCTACGGCTCGATCCAGGTGCCCGGCGGCACCGAGCCCATCGTGCTGCACCGCGACGCTGTCTCGGGCGGGGGGTATTTCATGATCGGCACGGTGATCTCGGCCGACATGGACCTGATCGGCCAGCTGCAGCCGCACATGCCGGTGCGGTTCCGCCAGGTGGGGATGGAGGAGGCGCTGGCCGCCCGCCGGGAACGGGCCGCGCTGATGGCGCGCATCCGCGCCGCGCTCGCCTGACAGGGATGGCCGGCCAGGCCGCAGCGCTGGCCGCGCCCCCGGTGCGGCGCCCGCGGGCGCCGCTCAGGGTGCTGGGCACCTCGGTCACCCAGATCCGCCCGGTCACCCGCGCGGCGGCTGAGGATCTGGGGCTGGACTTCGAGTTCATCACCCTCGACGGCAGCGCGGCGCAGCGCCGCGGCGCGCTGTCCCCCGACAGCTTCGACGTCTACGACCAGTGGTTCCACGACATCGACCTGATCTGGCCGGCCGGATCGATCCAGCCGATCGAGGTGGCGCGCATCACCCGCTGGGACGAGATCAACGCCCTGCCGCGCACCGGGCGCATCGCCCCCGACCGGCCGCGGGCGCGGGGCGGCGATCCCTCGCGCCGGCTGTTTGTGCAGCTGGATGGCAGCCTGGGCGACAGCGAATCGGACCGCATCAGCATGCTGCCCACCGTGCACAATGCCGACGGCTTCGCGGTGGTCGGGGCGGATCCGGCCGGGGTGACCAGCTGGGGCGACCTGCTGGACCCGGCCTGGGCGGGGCGGGTGGTTCTGCAGGCCGATGCCGCGATCGGGTCGCTGGACATGCTGCTGGCGCTGCAGGCGCGCGGCCAGATGCATCCCGGCGATCTGGGCGACCTGACGCTGGAGGAGATCGACGCCCTGGTCGACCGGCTGCACGCGCTGCGGGTGGCGGGCCATTTCCGCTGTTTCTGGACCGACGAGGAGGAGGCGCTGGCGGCGTTGCGCGGGGGCGGGCCGATGATCGGCTCGCTGTGGTGGTCCGGGGTGACGCGGCTGCGCGCCGAGGGGGTTGCAGTCGCCATGGCCACCCCGCGCGAGGGCTATCGGGGCTGGTTCGGCGGGCTGGGCCTGTCGGTGACGCTGGCGGGATGGGCGCTGGATGCGGCCTATGACTATCTGAACTGGTGGCTCGACGGCCGGGCCGGGGCGATCATGGCCCGCGCCGGGGCCTACATGGCCAATCCCGAGACGGTGCGGCGCTGCCTGACGGCGGCGGAATGGGACTTCTGGTATGGCGGGCAGCCCGCCGCCTGCGACATCCGCGACCCCTGGGGGCGGGTCATCTTCGGCCCCGGCGACAGCCGCGAGGGGGGCGACTATTCCGCGCGCATGTCGCGGGTGGTCGTGTGGGACACGGTGATGTGCGAACACAACTACCTGGTCCGCGGCTGGGACTGGGCGATCGGGGGATGAGGGTGTCAGCGCTTCTGCCGGATCAGATAGGCGGGCAGCTCCGGCCTGGGAAAGACGCTGATCGCCATCAGCCGCTGGCGGGTGCGTTCGGCCGACAGCCGCAGATGTTCCTCCAGCGCCGCCGCCGCCGCCTGATGGGCGCCGCGCATGACGAATTCCAGCACGATGGCATGTTCGCGCAGCGCCAGCCCGAACGGCCGGGCGCCGACGAAGCTGGCGAAGACGCTGTTGACGGTCAGGGCGATCTGGCTCTGGTGGATCATGCGCAGCAGATGCGGATTGGGGCTGCGGGCCAGAAGGCGGATGTGGATGTCCTCCTCCAGCGCGGCGATCCGTTCGGCGGCAAGGCGGCCCTGCAGGGCATCGGGCGCCTCGGCCATCGCCGCCTCCAGGCGCTGCCACATCGCGCGGATCTCGGCCGCGGGCATGCGGGGCGCGCTGTCGGTCAGGGCGAGGGGTTCCAGCTGGCGCCGGATCGAGAAGTAGTGCCCCACGTCGCGGGCGGTCAGCGGCCCCACCACCCAGTGCGAGCGCAGATCCTTGCGCACCAGCCCGCGATCCTGCAGGCGCGAGAGCAGCTCGCGCACCACGGTGCGGCTGACGCCGTAATGGTCGGCGACCGCCTGTTCGCTGATCCGGTAGAGCCCGAAGGGCAGGGCGCTGGCGATCGCCGCCTCGAAGTCGCGGGCGATGCGCTCGGCGCTGCCCGGCTGCGGGGCGCTGGGGGGATCGGGCAGGCCGAGGAGGTCGCGCGTCAGCCGCAGCCGGCGCGGCGGGCCGCCGGCGACCACATAGCCGCGCCCCTCGAACCGCCCGAGCAGCCCGCGCGCCTCCAGCTCGGCCAGCGCGGTGCGCACCGGGGTGCGGCTGGTACCGAAGAGCCGCGCCAGGGGCTCCTCGGTCAGCACCGTGCCGGGGGGCAGCCGGGCCGCGCCGATCGCATCGGCAAGCGCCCGCTCGATCGCCGAGTAGCGCGGCGCGGGACGCTCTCCGGGCGGGGGCGCGCTGGGAATCATGACCCCCGGCCCGGCAGCGCGCGAAATGCACTTCGTAGACGAAGACCGCTCGGCATGGGGCGAGAATGGCGCATCCGGGGGGTGTCTGGCAACGGTCGACCGCCGGATGTCGGGATTTTCGGGCAGGGGGCGGATTTTGTTTTGACTTTTGCGCACAAGGCGCACAGTTTTGCGGGGGAGTGAGCGATGGGTTCGGCTGATCAGGCGCGGGGGGGCGAAGCCGCATGATGGAGATCGGGGGGCTGTCGAAGTCCTATGACGGCCGTCCGGCGATCGCCGATCTGGATCTGATGGTCGCGGACGACGAGTATCTCACCCTGCTGGGGCCTTCGGGTTCGGGAAAGTCGACCCTGCTGCGGCTGATCGCCGGGCTGGAGCGCCCCGACCGCGGCCGCATCCTCCTGAATGGCGAGGACATCACCCACAAGCCGGCGCATCTGCGGGGCCTTGGCTTCGTGCAGCAGAACTATGCGCTGTTCCCGCACATGACGGTCGCGCAGAATGTCGGCTTCGGTCTGGCCAACCGGCTGGTCGATCCGGTCACCGACCCGGCCGAGCTGGGGCGCCGGGTGGATGCGATGCTGGATCTGGTGGGGCTTTCGGGCCTTGGCGGGCGCATGGTGTCGCAGATCTCGGGCGGGCAGAAGCAGCGCGTGTCGCTGGCGCGCACGCTGGTGACCGAACCCAGGATCTGCCTGCTGGACGAACCGCTCGGGGCGCTGGATGCGAATCTGCGCGAGCGGATGACCGTCGAGCTGCGCCGGATCCGCGAGACGCTGGGGGTGACGTTCCTGCATGTCACCGGCAACGAGGCCGAGGCGCTGGCCATGGGCGACCGGATGATCGTGCTGGATGGCGGCCGGGCGGTGCAGGTTGCCCCGCCCGACGAGGTGTTCGGCCGCCCGGCCACCGCACGGGTGGCGCGTTTCGTCAATGCCTACAACCTGCTGGAGGGCGAGACGCGCGACGGCGCCTTCGTCTCGGGCGCTGACAGGTTGCCGCTGCCCGCCGGCGTGCATGCCCGCGCCTATGCGGTGCGCCACGACGCGGTGGAGATCGGCGACCAGGCGCCCGAGGGCTGGCCCGCGATCGAGGGCCGATTCGTGACCGCCGAATTCCTGGGCAGCCGGGTGCTGTATTTCTTCCAGCGCCGCGATGGCGGGATCATCGAGGTGGAGCGGCATCTCAGCCAGTCCGACCCGCTGCGCTTCGCCCAGGGCGAGGCGCGGGTGCTGCACTGGGATCCGGCCGCGGCGCATCTGTTCGGCGAGGACGGGCGGCGCGTCGACGCCGCGCAGGGGGGGAGGGCGTGATGGCCGCCGCGAGCGTGACCCAGGGCGCAGCCGCCCGCAGGCGCCAGCTGCTGCTGCTGGCGCCGGGCGTGATCTGGATGCTGCTGTTCCTCGTCCTGCCCCTGGCGATGATGGTCTATGTCAGCTTCTGGACGCAGACCACCTTCGCGATCAAGCCTGACCTGACGACCAAGAGCTGGGAGGCGTTCTTCTCCTCCACCACCTATGTCGAGGCGCTTCTGCGCACGCTGCGCATCTGGCTCACCGTCCTCGTCATCACCCTGCTGATCGGCTATCCCACCGCGCTGTTCATCGGCCAGTTCGTGCGCGACAAGACGGTGCAGACCGTCCTGCTGGTCACCTGCGTGATCCCGTTCTGGACCTCGTTCCTGATCCGCGTGCTGGCCTGGCGGCCGATGCTGGGCAAGGAGGGGGCGATCAACATCGTGCTGATGAAGCTGGGGATCATCGACGCCCCGATCGAGGCGCTCCTGTTCTCGGAACTGTCGGTGATCATCGGCATGGTGCAGATCTATGTCGTGTTCATGGTCGGGCCGATCGCCTTCATGCTGGCGCGCATCGATCCCAGCCTGATCGAGGCGGCGCGCGACCTGGGCGCATCGGCCTGGACGATCTTCCGCAGGATCCTGCTGCCCCTGTCGCTGCCCGGCGTGGTGGTGGGGGCGATCTTCGTCTCGGTGATGGTGCTGGGCGAATTCGCCACCGCATCGGCGCTGTCGGGGCGCAAGGTGAACCTTCTGGGCAACATCATCGTCACCCAGGTGGGCAGCCTGAAATGGGCCTTCGCCGCGGTGGCCGGGGTGATCCTGACCATCGTCACCGCGCTGGTGGTCACGCTGCTGCTGCGCGTGGTCAATCTGCGGCGCGAGCTGTGAGGGGGCGGGGATGCATCATCTGAAGTTCCTGCGCGGCGGGCTGGCGGTCTATACCGCGCTGTTCATCGCCTTCCTCTACGGTCCCTTCGTGGTGATGGGCATCCTGTCCTTCCAGAAGGGACCCGAGGGCGGGCCTCAATTCCCGATCCTGGAATGGTCGACCTACTGGTATCGGCATGTGCTGGGCTTCGCGCCGCCGTCGCGCGTGGCGCCGCTGCCGATCGGCGAGGCTCTGGTGCGCTCGCTGACGCTCGCCTTCGCGACCATGGTCGTGTCCACCGTCCTGGGCACGCTGACCGCCCAGGCGTTCCGGGAACGATTCCGCGGATCGGGCCTGGTGTTCTATCTGGTGGTGCTGGGCATGATCGTGCCCGGCGTGCTGCTGGGCCTGGGCATGGCGCTTCTGGCCAACAATCTGGGCATCGACCGCAACTGGTGGAGCACGGCCTTCGTGCTGCACGTGGTCTATACCTATCCCTTCGCCTTCCTGGTGATGCTGGCCATCTTCAACCGCTTCGACCGTTCGGTCGAGGAGGCGTCCTGGATGCTGGGGGTCACGCCGGCGCGCACCTTTCGCAAGGTCACCTTCCCGATGATCTTCCCGGGCGTGCTGTCGGCAATGCTGTTCGCCTTCACGCTCAGCTATGACGAATTTCCCCGCACGCTGTTCACCGCCGGGTCGGACGTGACCATGCCCATCGCCATCTACGGCACCTTCGCGGTGGAGATTCACCCCAACCTGTTCGCCTTCGGCGTGCTGACCACGCTGTTCAGCTTCGCGCTGCTGTCGGTCTACGGCATCCTGATGGCGCTGTCGGTGCGGCGCGCCAGGATGCGCGCCACCGGCATCCAGGAGGAGATCGCATGAGCCGCCTGTCGGGCCATGCCGCGCTGGTCACCGGCGCGGGGGGCGGCATCGGCCGGGCGATCGCCCTGCGCCTTGCCGCCGAGGGGGCGCGGGTGGCGGTCAACGACCTGCGCGCCGAGGCCGCGCAGTCGGTCGCGGGCGAGATTGCCGCCGCGGGCGGCAGCGCGATCGCCGCACCCGGGGATGTCAGCCGGGAAGCCGACATCGACGCCATGTTCGCCGCCGCCGAGGCGGCCTGGGGCCGGGTGACGCTTCTGGTGAACAATGCGGGCTTCCTGCAGCAGCGGCCATTCACCGACATCACCCCCGCGGACTGGGACCGCATGATCGCCGTCCATCTGCGCGGCTGCTTCCTGGGATGCCGCCGCGCGGTTCCGTCCATGCTGGCGGCCGGCAGCGGGGTGATCGTCAACATCGCCAGCCAGCTGGGCCAGATCGGCGCGGTGGAACTGGCCCACTATGCCGCGGCGAAGGCGGGCATCATCGGACTGACCAAGTCGCTGGCGCGCGAACTGTCCAAGCGCGGCGTGCGTGTCAACGCGGTGGCGCCCGGCCCGATCAACACCGAACTGGTGCTGGGCCTGTCCGAGGCATGGCGCGCGGCCAAGGCGGCGGAACTGCCGCTGGGCCGTTTCGGCGAGCCCGAGGACGTGGCGGCCACCGTCGCCTTCCTGGCCAGCGAGGATGCGCGCATCTATGTGGGCCAGACGCTCGGCCCGAATTCGGGGGACGTGATGCTATGAAGACGGTCCTGATCACCGGGGCGGGAATCGGCATCGGCCGGGCCACGGCCCACGCCTTCGCCCGCGCGGGCTGGCATGTGGTCGTCACCGATGTGCTGGAGGATGAGGGCGCGGCGGTGGCGGAGGCGATCGCCGGGGCGGGCGGCAGTGCTCAGTTCCACGCGCTGGATGTCACCGACACCGCCGCGGCCGAGGCCGTGGTCGCGGCGGTCGAGGCGGCCCATGGCCCGCTGGGGGCGGTGGTCTGCAACGCCGGCATCGCCCATCGCGTGCCGCTGGACCAGCTGACCGACGCGAAGTGGGACCACACCTTCGAGGTGGACCTGAAGGGCATGATCCGCGTCATCCGCCCGGCGGTGCCGGGGATGCGCCGCGCCGGCGGCGGCGCGATCGTCTGCCTGTCCTCGATCATGGGCACGAATTACGGCTGGGACCAGCATGTGCACTATTCGGCCGCCAAGTCGGGCGTGGTCGGACTGGTGCGCGGGCTGGCGGTGGAGCTGGCCCGCGACGGCATCCGCGTCAATGGCGTGGCCCCGGGCTATGTGCGCACCGCCCAGGCGCTGTCGCGCGAGCACAGCCTCGGCCCGGAGGGGCTGGAGGCCGCCGCCGCCTTCATCCCCATGGGCCGGGTGGGCGAGCCCGAGGACATCGCCGACGTGATCCTGTTCCTGTGCTCGGACGGGGCGCGCTACCTCACCGGACAGACCATCACCGTGGACGGGGGACTCGTCGTCGGCCGCTACTAGGCCGGCGGGACGACAGACACCACCAACCAGATCAGGGAGACACGACATGAAGATCCTTCACCCAAGCCTGCTGCACCCCACGCGGCGCGGCTTCCTCGGCGGGGCCGGGGCGCTGGCCGCCTCCTCGGGCCTCGTGTGGCCCGGCATGGCCCGGGCGGCGCTGTCGGATCAGGAGCTGCGCACCGTCGGCCTGTCGGTCACGGTGCAGGAGCGGATCCTGAACGACTTCAAGGCCAAGTCGGGCGTGCGCGCGGTGTCGGGCAAGGCCGACATCTTCCCCAACACCCAGACCGAGCTCCTGTCGGGCTCGACCGCCTATGACTGCTGGGAGACGATCGGCGAACGCCTGCCTGCGGTGATCATCACCGAGACGATCAAGCCGATCCCGACCAGCGCGCTGAAGAACTGGGCCAACATCCGCCCGATCTTCACCGAGACCGATCCGCGCATGGAGCCGCGGGCGCAGATCTCGGGCCAGATCTGGGCCGACGAGGCCAAGACCCTGCTGTGGATGGTGCCCACCGTCTTCAACTTCGACTCGATCGGCTACCGGCCCGACCTGGTCTCGGACGAGGAGGCCAACACCTGGACGGCGCTGTTCGATCCCAAGTTCAAGGGCAAGACCGGCCTGAACGTCGATCCGCTGATCGCCTTCGGCCAGGCGGTGCTGGCGATGACCTCGATGGGCATGCTGGAGAACAAGAACCCGGGCAACCCGACGGTCGAGGAGATCGACGAGGCGGCCAAGTTCCTGATCTCGAAGAAGAAGGAGGGCCAGTTCCGCGCCCTGTGGGGCGATTTCGGCGAACTGGTCAACCTGCTTGCCTCGGGCGAGATGATCCTCGCCGATGCCTGGCAGCCGGCGGTGATGGCGGTCAAGGCCCAGGGCGTGCCCTGCAAGTATGCCGTGCCGAAGGAAGGCTACCGCGCCTGGTCGATCGGCATCAGCCTGATCGCCAATTCGCCCAATGTCGAGGCGGTGCACGCCTATGCCGACTACTGGCTGTCGGGGCCGCCGGCGATCATCGTGTCCGAGCAGGGCTACTACTCGCCCACGACCAACATCAAGGACGTGATGCCGCCCGAGAAATACGCCTTCTGGTACGAGGGCAAGCCCTGGCAGGGTCCGCCCGAGCGCGGCATCCAGCCCGGCGACGTGCGCGACGGCGGCAGCCTGGAGGAGCGCGCCGCGCATGTGAAGTACTGGCACCAGTGGCCGGACGAATACGACCATCTGATCGCCAAGTGGGACGAGTTCCTCTCGGCCTGACCCAGACCACGGGGAAGGGGCGCGCGCGCCCCTTCCCGCCCCACGCGACAGGGAACCCGCGATGGCTGCGTATGACCTGGAACTCGTGAAGCTGCGCAAGGTCTATCCCGGCGGCACCGTGGCCGTGGAGGGATTCGACCTGCAGGTGGAGCGCGGCGAGTTCATCTCCTTCGTCGGGCCGTCGGGCTGCGGCAAGACCACCACCCTGCGCATGATCGCGGGGCTGGAGAGCATCACCTCGGGCAGGCTGATGATCCGCGGCCAGGACATGACCGGGGTTCCCACCGAGAAGCGGCCTACCGCGACCATCTTCCAGAACTACGCCATCTTCCCGCACATGACGGTGCGCGAGAACATCGCCTTCGGTCTGGAGGTGCGCCGTCTGCCCGCGGCCGAGATCCGCCGCCGTGTCGAGGCGATGATCGAGAAGCTGGAGCTGGGCGACGTCGCCGATGCGCGGGAAGCGTCGCTGTCGGGCGGCCAGAAGCAGCGCCTCGCGCTGGCGCGCGGGCTGGTCACCGAACCCGAGATCCTGCTGCTGGACGAACCCCTGGGCGCGCTGGACGCCAATCTGCGCAGGTCGATCCAGGAGGAGCTGAAGATCCTGCAGCGCGATCTGAACATCACCTTCGTCTTCGTCACCCACGCCCAGTCCGAGGCGCTGTCGATGGGCGATCGCGTGGTGGTGATGAATGCCGGCCGTGTCGAGCAGATCTCGGCGCCCTTCGATCTCTACACCCGTCCGCGCACGCCCTTCGTCGCCCGCTTCATCGGGCGCAACAAGATCATCGAGGGCACCCTGGCCGAAACCGGCGCCGGCACCGCCGCGGTGCAGACCCGTTTCGGCCGCCTGCGCGGCGTCGCCGTCTCGGACGCCGCCACCGTCGGAAGCCCGGCGCTGGTGGTGGTGCCGTCGGAATATGTCAAGCTGGAGGCGCCGGACAGCACGCCCGAGGAGGGCGAGGACAGCATCGCCGGCACGGTGACCGGCATCGATGCGGTCGGCCCGCTGGCCTATGTCAGCGTGCGCCTCGACGACCGGCAGAGCGTGCGCATCGAGACCCACCGCGAACGGATCGCGGGAAGAGGCATGGAACCCGGCGCCCGGGTGGCGCTGCGCTGGCGATCGGAACGGGCGACCATCGTGCCCGACATGGGCTGAACCCCGCCGGTCCGCCGACGGGACAGACGCAGGGAGGAGACGCGGAATGATCAGGGTCGGGGTGGACGTCGGCGGAACATTCACGGACATCGTGCTGGAACGCACCCGCGCCGGCGGCGACGGCCGGCAGGTGGTGGTGACCAAGGTCCCCTCCACCCCCCATGACCAGTCCGAAGGCGTGGTCAACGGCATCCTGCAGGTCTGCCGGCTGGCGGGCGTGGAACCGGGCGAGATCGACATGGTGTTCCATGGCACCACCGTCGCCACCAACATGGTGATCGAGCGCAACGGCGCCGAGGTGGGCATGCTGACCACCCGGGGCTTCCGCGACATCCTGCACATGGCCCGCCACAAGCGGCCGCACAATTTCAGCCTGCAGTTCGACGTGCCCTGGCAGTCGCGGCCGCTGGTCAAGCGGCGCAACCGCCTGCCGATCACCGAACGGATCATGCCCCCCGACGGGCGCATCGAGGTGCCGCTTGCCGAGGACGAGGTGCGCGCGGCGGCCGAACTCTTCGCGCGGCGCGGGCTGGATGCGGTGATCGTCTGCTTCCTGTTCAGCTTCCTGAACCCGGATCACGAGCTGCGCGCCAAGGAGATCGTGCGCGAGATCCTGCCCGATGCGTTCGTCTGCGCCTCCTCCGAGGTGGTGAACGTCATCCGCGAATACGAACGCTTCAGCTCGACGGCGATGAACGCCTATATCGGCCCCAAGACCGCGCGCTATCTGCGCAGCCTGCAGGGCCGGCTGCGCGCCAACGGCATCGACGCGCAGGTGCGCATCATGCAGTCCAATGGCGGCATCTCGACGGTCGAGAACTCCTCGGAACGGCCGATCGGACTGCTGCTGTCGGGGCCCGCGGGCGGGGTGATCGGCGCGCGCTGGACGGGCGGGCACTGCGACACCGGCAATGTCATCACCATCGACATCGGCGGCACCTCGGCCGACATTTCGGTGATCCAGAACGGCGAGCTCAGGATCAAGAACCCCCGCGACACCGAGGTGGCGCAGCTGCCGGTCCTGGTGCCGATGATCGACATCGACGCCATCGGCGCGGGCGGCGGATCCATCGCCCATATCGACGCGGGCGGCGCCTTCCGGGTGGGGCCCCGCTCGGCCGGCGCGGTGCCGGGACCGGCCTGCTATGGCCAGGGCGGCACCGAGCCGACGGTCACCGACGCGCAGGTGGCACTGGGCAGGCTCGATCCCGAACAGTTCCTCGGCGGCGATCTGTCGCTGGATCGCAGCCTGGCCGAGAAGGCGATCGAGGAGCACATCGCCCGGCCGCTGGGCCTGTCGCTGCGCGATGCGGCGCTGGGCATCCTGAAGGTGATCAACAACAACATGGCGCTGGCGATCAACGCCAATTCGGTCGCCAAGGGCATCGACCCGCGCAACTTCACCCTGATGGGCTTCGGCGGCGCGGGGCCGCTGCACGCGGTGGCGCTGGCCGAGATCATCGGCGCGCGCGACGTGATCGCGCCGCTGCAGCCGGGCATCACCGCGGCGATGGGGCTTCTGGTCACCGATCTGCAGTATGAATACACCCGGTCGATCCTGGTCCAGCTGAACAAGGCGGGGCCGGAGGAGTTCCAGCGGATCAACGCGGTGGCCGATGCGCTGATCGCCGAGGCCGACGCCCAGCTTGCCGCCGACGGGATCCCGCCCGGATCGCGGCGCTTCCGCAGGATCATGGAATGCCGCTATCTGGGACAGGGTTTCGAGCTGCGCGCCGACATGCCGGACGGGCCGCTGGGCCCGGACAATGTCCAGCAGGTGATCGACAATTTCTATGACGTGCATTTCCAGCAATACGGCCACGCCTTCCGCGACCAGATCACCGAGGGGGTGACGCTGCGCATCGTCGCCTCGGCCGAGGTCGAGCAGCTGCCCCTGCCCGATCTGCCGCAAGGCGGCCGGCGCAACCCCGAGGATGCGCTGCTCTACACCCGCCCCACCGTCTTCGACGATGGCAGCGAGATCGACACCCCCCGCTATGACCGCATGAAGCTGCTGGCCGGTGACAGCATCGCGGGACCCGCGCTGATCATCCAGCACAACTCCACCACGCTCCTGCCGCCGGGCTATCTCGCCCATGTGCTCGGCCACGGCGACATCCGCATCGCGAAGGCCTGAGGAGGACGCCATGACCAGGGAACTCGATCCGATCACGCTGCAGGTCATCGGCGGCGCGCTGCACTCGATCGCCGAACAGATGGGCAACGTGCTCTACCGCATGTCCTATTCCTCGATCATCCGTGAAAGCCAGGACCTGGGCGCGGGACTGTTCGACACCAGCTTCAACACGCTGTGCGAGAGTGATTCGACCCCGATGCATATCGGCTCGCTGCCCGGCTATCTGCGGGGCATCGAGAAGACGATCCCGCTGTCGGGCTGGAAGCCGGGCGACTGCGTGATCCACAACCATCCCTACAGCGGGGCCAGCCACAGCCCCGACATCGCCATCGTCATGCCGGTGTTCTTCGAGGACGAGCTGGTGGGCTTCTCGGCCAATACCGCCCATCACGTCGACATCGGCGCCGCCACCCCGGGGCTGATCATCGACGTGCCCGATGTCTGGGCCGAGGGGATGCTGTTCGACGGCGTCAAGCTCTACGAGGCGGGCAAGCGCAACGAATGGCTGTGGAAATACATCCGCGACAACACCCGGGTGCCGCAGCTGGTGATGGGTGACCTCGAGGCGCAGATCGCCTCGGCCGAGCTGGGCGTGCGCCGGTTCCAGGAACTGATGGCGGCCTATGGCAAGGACACGGTGATCCAGGCCACCCGGCAGCTGATGGACTATACCGAGCGGATGATGCGCAACGCCATCGCCGCGATCCCAGACGGGGACTATCACGCCGAGGGCTTCCTCGACGATGACGGGCGCAACCGCGGCAAGACCCTGCCGGTGAAGGTCTGCGTCAGGGTGCGCGGCGATTCGGTCGAGGTGGACCTGACCGGATCCTCGCCCCAGGTGCCCACCGCCTTCAACGTGCCCTTCGAGGGATCGACCAAGGTCGCGGCCTATTTCGTGTTCCGCGCGCTCCTGCTCGATACCTACACCCACAGCGACTACATCCCCCAGAACGAGGGGTCCTTCCGCCCGATCAAGGTGACCGCGCCCGAGGGCTGCATCTTCAACCCGATCCCGCCCCAGGCGGCCGAGGCGCGGTTCTGCCAGATCCAGCGCATGTCGGATCTGGTGATCAAGGCGCTGGCCCCGGTCCTGCCCGACAAATGCACCGCGGGCAACGCCGCCACCCTGTCCTTCGCCGCCTATTCGGGGGTGCGGCCCAATGGCGACTACTGGGTGTTCCTCGAGGTGAACGAGGCGGCGATGGGCGGCCGGCCCTTCTCGGACGGGCCCGACACCATCGAGGAGCTGATGCGCAACACGCGCAACAACCCGCTCGAGGATCTGGGGATGCATCTGCCGCTGATCTGCGACCGCTACGAGGTGCGCGACGACGTGCCCCCCGGCGCCGGCAAGTTCCGCGGCGGCTGCGGCGTGGTGAAGTCGCAGCGCTACCTGACCCCCGGCTTCATGACCCATGAGAGCGACCGCCACCTCGATCCGCCATGGGGCATCTTCGGCGGCAAGGAAGGTGCGGTCGGCAAGCTGGAGATCCACAACATCCACACCGGCGAGACGCGCCAGGCGCATGCCAAGTTCTCGGGCCTCAGGACCGAGATCGGCGATGTGGTCAGCTATTTCTCGCCCTCGGGCGGGGGCTATGGCGATCCGCTGGAACGCGACCCGCAGAAGGTGCTTGACGACGTGCTGGACGGCTTCATCCGCCCCGAACATGCCCGCGACGATTACGGCGTGGTGCTGAAGCCGGCCGACAACGGCTATGACTGGGCGCTGGATCTTCCCGCCACCGAGAAATTGCGCGCCGAGCTCAGGGGCTGAGCATCCGGCCCGCCCCCGGCACCCCGCCGGGGGCGTCGCTTCATCAGGAGGAAACTCCATGGCGATCGAGAACCTGGACTCCGTCCTGCGGCAGGCCTTCGAGGAAAGCACCCGCATCTATCGCGAACGGGGATTCGCGCGGCGCATCGGCTTCGGCAGGCGCCCGGCGCTGATCTCGGTCGATCTGGCCAATGCCTGGACCCGGCCGGGGAACCCCTTCACCTGCGAGGAGATCGACGACCGCATCATCCCCGCGATGCGCAGGCTGCTGGATGCCTGCCGGCGCAACGGCCATCCGGTGGTGCATGTCACCACCGCCTATCAGATTACCGATCGGTCGAACCCCCATACCGACATGGGGCTGTGGCACCACAAGATCCCGGTCGAGGCGGTGGATCTGAAGGACGAGCATCTGTGGGCCATCGACGAGCGCATCGCGCCGGTCGAGGGCGAATGGGTGATGCTGAAGAAGCGCGCCTCCAGCTTCTCGGGCACGCCGCTCGCGGGCTATCTGCGCTCGATCGGGGTGGACACGATCCTCGTGACCGGCGTCACCGCCACCGCCTGCGTGCGCACCACGATCTGCGACGGCCTGGCCGAGGGGTTCCGCCCCATCGCGGTGCGCGAGGCGATCGGCGACCGCGTGCCGGGCGCGGTGGCATGGAACCTGTATGACATCGACGCCAAGTTCGCCGATGTGGAGAGCGTCGACACCTGTGTTGAGTATCTGGACACCGTCAACCGCCGCAACACGGAGTGATGCCGATGCTGGAACGGACCTTCTCGGAATGCCGGCTGGGACCGCTCGCGCTGAAGAACCGGATCTCGATGGCGCCGCTGACCCGGCAGAATGCCGAGCCGGACGGGACGCCCACCGACGAGATGGCGGCCTATTACGCCCGCCGCGCCCGGGGCGGCGTCGGCCTGATCATCACCGAGGGGACGTTCCAGAACGACGAGCTGGGCTGTGTCGGCTATCTGTCGCAGCCCGGCATCGCCACCGCGCGCCATGTGGCGGGCTGGCGGAAGGTGGCCGAGGCGGTTCACGCGCTGGGCGTGCCGATCATCATGCAGCTGATGCATGCCGGGCGGGTCGCGGATCCGCGCTGCCTTCACGAGGGCGAGGCCCCGGTCTCGGCCTCGGACACCCAGTCCCCGGGATGGGTGCTCTATACCGACACCGACAAGGAGATGCATGACCGCGGCCTCGCCCCCCCCTGGCCGAAGGTCACCTTCCCCAGGGCCCGCGCGCTGACCGTCGCCGAGATCCACCGCATCGCCGACGGCTTTGCCGAAGGGGCGGCGCGCGCGGTCGAGGCGGGTTTCGACGGGGTCGAGATCCACGGGGCCAATGGCTATCTGCTGTGGCAGTTCATCAACCCGCGCACCAATCTGCGCAGCGACGAGTTCGGCGGCTCGGCCGAGAACAATGTCCGCTTCGCCAGGCTGGTCTGCCAGCGCGTGCGCGAGGCGATCGGGCCCGACCGGCTGATCACCCTGCGCCTGTCGCAGGACGGGGTGGACGACTTCACCGGCGCGTGGCCCGGCGGCGTCGCCTATGCCCGCCAGATCGGCGCCGCGCTGGCCGACTGCGCCGCCGACGCGCTGCACTGGGCCAGCTTCGACTGGGCCGACAATCGCGACCCGGATTCCGATCTGCCGATGCCGAAGGTTCTGGCCGAGGCGTCGGGCAAGCCGGTGATCGTCAATGGCGGGATCACCGACGGCGCCGATGCCGAACGGGTGTTCGAAACCGGCTCCGGCGACGTGGTGGCGGTGGGCCGGCCGCTCTTCGCGCATCCCGACTGGCCGCACATCATCCGGTCGGGAATGGCCTATGACTGGATTCCCTTCGACCGCCGCTATGTCATCCAGCCGCCGGTGGACCTGTCGATCTGCTATCCCCAGGACCGCCGGGTGCCCGACTGGGATCCCGATGTGACCAGGCGCCGCCGCCCCGGCTGGATGGGCTGATCCGGCGCCCCGCGCCGGCCCCGCCGCCCGCCGCGGCGGGGCCCCGCGCCCCGGGCGTCAGACGTCGAAGAACACCGTCTCGCGCGCGCCCTGAAGGTGGATGTCGAAGCGGTATTCCTGCACGCCGTCGACCCGGTCCCCCGGCTGGGCAAGCAGGGTCTCGCGCCGGTGCGGCGGCACCTTGCGGAACACCGGATCGGCGGCGTTGGCCGCGGCATCCTCGGGGAAATACATCCGGGTGTTCAGCCCGATATTGATGCCGCGCGCAACGATCCAGAACAGGATCTGCGGGGCCAGGGTGGCCCCGTCGCGGTTGGGCGCGGCGCCGGGGCGGACCGTCTCGATCACCCATTCGCCGGTCTCGAAATCGGAACCCGCCCGGGCCCAGCCGCGGAATTCGGGATTGGTGAAGCTGCCCGACGCGTCGGCCTGCCAGGTCTCGACCAGCACGTCATTGAGCGGCGCGCCGGTGCCGTCGATCACGCGGCCGCGGATGCGGATGCGTTCGCCCTTGCCGGGGATGACATTGCCGAAATTGTTGTCGTAGATCTCGAAACCCGCCTGCCGCGGCACCAGCCCGATATGGACATAGGGGCCCGCGGTCTGCGAGGGGGTTTCCTTCAGATAGTCGAGCTTCTGGGCCATCAGTTCCCCTCCAGCCGGTTCTCGAAGATGGTCGAGCGCGATCCCCTGAGCACGATGTCGAAGCGGTAGGCCAGCAGGTCGTGCGGGATCGAATGGTTGAGGTCGAGCGGCGCGATCAGCCGTTCCACCGCCGCCTTGTCGGGAATGGTGGCCACGATCGGGCAATGGGGGATCAGCGGGTCGCCCTCGAAATACATCTGGGTGATCAGCCGCTGCGCGAAGGCATGCCCGAACAGCGAGAAATGGATGTGCGAGGGCCGCCAGGCATTGGGGCCGTTCTCCCACGGATAGGGGCCGGGCCGGATCGTGCGGAAGACGTAATGGCCCTGATCGTCGGTGATGGTGCGGCCGCAGCCGCCGAAATTGGGGTCGATCGGGGCAAGATAGGTGTCGTTGCGGTGGCGGTAGCGTCCGCCGGCATTCGCCTGCCACATCTCGACCAGGACCCCGGCCACCCCGCGGCCGGTCTCGTCCAGCACCCGGCCATGCACGATGATCCGTTCGCCGATCGGGGATCCGCCGGGCTGGCAGAAATTCAGGAGCAGGTCGTTGTCGAGGGGGCCGAGTTCGGAATGCCCGAAGCGCGGGCCGGTCAGGTCGGCGGTGGTGGGCTGGATGCTCATCAGCGGCAGGCGCGGCGAGCGGGCGACCGACGACTTGTATCCCGGGCTGTATGCAGGCGGATGCCAGTCGAGATCCCGGGGAAACAGGACGCCCGGGGATTCTGAGGTGTTGCGCAGCATGACGTTTCCCTTTCCCTTTCGGTCATCTTCCCGGCGGACGGTGCGGGACCCCGGAAGCGCCGCCGCCAGCGGCATCATGTATACAGAAGGCGGGCGGCAAGCCAAGGCCGCATCTCCCGCCCGCGCAGCGCCGCATTGCCGCAGCCCCGGCCATCAGGCCGCCGCGAAGGCGCGCGCCCAGTCGCGATAGGGTTCGGGCGGGTCGGCCAGGACCGCGGCGGTGTCGCCCTGGGCCACGACGCGGCCGCGATGCATCACCATCACCCGGTCGCAGACCGCCGAGACGACGGCGAGGTCGTGGCTGATGAACAGCATCGCGGCGCCGGTGCGCTCCTGCACCTCCATCAGCAGGTTCAGCACCTGCGCCTGCACCGAGACATCCAGCGCCGAGACCGGCTCGTCGGCCACGATCAGGTCGGGTTCGGGCACGATGGCGCGGGCGATGGCGATGCGCTGGCGCTGCCCGCCCGAGAATTCGTGGGGATAGCGGGGGCCGGCGCCGGCGAGCCCCACCGCGGCCAGGGCGGCGGCCGCGCGGGCTTCGCGGGTGGCGCGCGGGATGCCCTGGGCCAGCAGCGGTTCGGCCACCGACCAGCCGACCGGCCGCCGCGGGTCCAGCGAGCCCATCGGATCCTGGAACACCATCTGGAAGCGCGCGCGCAGGCGGCGGCGTTCCCCTGCCGACATCGCCCAGGGATCATGCCCGGCGATCCGCACGCTGCCGGCATCGGGCCGCTCCAGCGCCATGGCCAGCCGCGCCAGGGTGGACTTGCCCGACCCCGATTCCCCGACCACCCCCAGGGTCTCGCCCCGCTCGAGATGCAGCGACACGCCGCGCACCGCCTCCAGCACCGGGCGCGGCCCGAACAGGCTGCGCCGGGGCAGGCGATAGCGGCGCACGGCGCCGTCGATGTCCAGCGCGCGGGTCATCGTGGCGGGCGTCCGGAGCGGGGCATCAGACCGGCTCGGGGAAGAGACAGGCCGCCCGGCGCCCGGGGGCGATGTCGACCAGCGGCGGGCGCCCCTCGGCGCAGACCGGCCTGCCCTTCGGGCAGCGGCCGTGGAACCGGCAGCCCCGGGGCAGGTCGGCCAGCCCCGGCACGCTGCCCGGGATGGTGGGCAGGGGCCGGCGCGGCACGCCGGGGGGGCGCGGGCGCGGGCGCGCCCGGATCAGCCCGGCGGTGTAGGGATGGGCGGGGCGCGAGAGGATCTCGGCCACCGGGCCTTCCTCCATCAGATCGCCGCCATAGAGCACCAGCATCCGTTCCGCGACCCGCTCGATCGCCGCGAGGTCATGCGAGATCAGGATCAGCGCCATGCCGCGGGCGCGGGCGAGGCCCCTGAGCAGGTCGAGGGCCTGGGCGGTGCGGGTGGCGTCGAGCGCGGTGGTCGGCTCGTCGGCCAGAACCAGATCGGGATTGCAGGCCAGCGCCATCGCGATCAGCGCCCGCTGCCGCTGGCCGCCGGAAAGCTGGTGCGGATACATGCGCAGCCGCGCCTGCGGCTCGGGCATCCCCACCTCGCCCAGCAGGGCCAGCGCCCGCGCATCGGCCTCGGCGCGGGAAATCCCCTCGTGCCAGATCATCGCCTCGGTGATCTGGGTGCCGATGCGCTGCAGCGGGTTCAGCGCGCTCATCGGCTCCTGGAAGATCATCGCGATGCGCCGCCCCTGCAGGCTCTGCCAGCCGGTCTCGGGCAGGGTGTCCACCCGTTCCCCGTCAAAGCTGATCGCGCCGCTGACCCGGGCCGCCTCGGGCGCCATGCCCATCAGCGACAGCGCCGCCAGCGTCTTCCCCGAACCCGATTCCCCGACGACGCCCAGAAGCTCGCCGCGGCGCAGGTCGAAGGACAGCGCCCTGAGCGCCAGCGCCCCGCCGAAGGCGATGGTCAGATCGCGCACCGAGACCAGCGTCATGCCCCGACCCCGCGCAGCCGGGGATCGGTGGCATCGCGCAGCCCGTCGCCCATAAGGTTGAATCCAAGCACCGCCACCATGATGCACAGCCCCGGCCATATCGCCAGCTGCGGGGCGAGATAGAGAAGCGTCTGCGCCTCGGACAGCATCCGCCCCCAGCTGGGGGTGGGCGGCTGCACCCCCAGGCCCAGATAGCTCAGCGCCGCCTCGGCCAGGATGGCGACGGCGAATTCGATCGTCGCCTGCACCATCAGCACCGCGGCGATGTTGGGCAGCACATGGTCGATGGTGATTCCCAGCCGCGACCGCCCCGCCGCGATGGCCGCCTGCACGAATTCCCGCGCCCAGACGGCATTGGCCGATGCGCGCGAGACGCGGGCGAAGATCGGCACCATGATGAAGGCGATGGCCAGCACCGCATTGGTCAGCGACGGGCCGAACACGGCCGCCAGCATGATCGCGAACAGAAGGGCCGGAAAGGCGAAGGCGAGGTCGGACAGCCGCATCACCGCCTCCTCGACCCAGCCGCCCCGGGCGGCGGCCAGCAGCCCCAGCGCGGTGCCGAGGCTCGCCCCCAGGCCCACCGAGAGCAGCGCCACGGCGATCGAGCTCTGCGCGCCGGCCATCAGCATCGAGGCGACGTCGCGCCCGACCTGGTCGGTGCCCAGCCAGTGCGCCGGCGAGGCGGGCAGGAACCGGCGCGAGACGTCGATCCCGGCGGGGTCATGGGGTGTCCAGACCAGCGACAGCGCCGCCACGCCCGCCACCAGGCCCACCAGCGCGCCCCCCACGACCGCGTTCCAGCGCATCACACCCGGTCCTTCAGCCGCGGATCGATCAGCGCATAGGCGACATCGACCAGGAAATTCGTCACCACCACCACCGCGGCGAACAGCATCACCAGCGCCTGCACGGTGAAGATGTCGCGATTGGCGATCGACTGGAAGATCAGCCGCCCCAGCCCCGGCAGGTAGAAGACATTCTCGATCACGATCGTGCCGGTGACCAGATTGGCGATCTGCATGCCGATGATGGTGACGATCGGGATCAGCGCGTTGGGCAGCACATGTCGGCGCAGGATCGCCGAACGGCTCAGCCCCTTGGCCCGCGCGGTGCGGGCATAGTCGAGGCGCATCACCTCCAGAACGCTGGAGCGCGTGACCCGCGCCAGGATCGCCGATTGCACCAGCGCCAGGCTGACCGTGGGCAGCACCAGCGCCCGCAGGGCCGCCACCGGGTCATCCCAGCCGGGAAAGCCGCCCGGCGGCAGCCAGCGCAGCCGGACCGCGAACAGGATCACCAGCAGGATGGCCAGCCAGAAGGCCGGCACCGCGATCCCCAGCTGGCTGAGCGCCATCACCCCCCAGTCGGCCAGCCGGCCGTGGCGCGCCGCGGCATGGACGCCCAGCGCGATCGCGGTGGTGACGGTGGCCACCGTCGCCAGCGCCGCCAGCGGCAGCGTCAGCGGCAGGCGTTCGGCGATCAGCCGCCCGACCGGGACATCGAAGGAATGGCTGATCCCGAAATCGCCGGTCAGCGCCGCGCCGGCCCAGTGCAGATAGCGCAGCGCCAGCGGCTCGTTCAGCCCCATCTTCTCGCGCAGCGCCGCCTGCGCCTCGGGGGTGCTGTCGATGCCCAGCACGATCAGCGCCGGATCCCCGGGCAGGGCGTTCATGACCAGGAACACGACGATGCTGACCGCGACCAGGGTCGCGATCAGCGTCAGGAGTCGTCGCAGCAGAAACAGGCCCATCGCGCTCAGCAGGGGGTGACGCGGGCGCCGGCGCGGGCGCCCGCGGCCGCGTTCAGTTCCAGCGCAGATCCTTCAGCGGGGCGAACAGGACCGGCGCCGACTTCCAGTAGCCGGTCAGCCCCTTCTTGTAGACGCCGAGCCGCGGCAGCTGGAACAGGAAGCCGTGCACCGCCTCCTCGGCCACGAAGCGCTGGCCTTCCTTCAGGAGTGCGTCGAGCTTCGCCGGGTCGGATTCGGTGCGGATCCGTTCCCACAGCGCGTTGAACTCCGGATTGTCGTATCCGTAGAAGTAATTCGGACCGCGCGCAAAGTTGCCAAGATCGTTCGGCGAGGTATGGGCGATGATCGTCATGTCGTAGTTCCGGGCCTTGTAGACCTCGTTCAGCCAGTAGGCCCATTCGACATTCTCGATCTTCACCTTGATCCCGACCTTCGCCAGCTGGGACTGGATGATCTCGCCGGAACGGCGGGCATAGGGGAAGGGCGGCAGCACCAGCGTGACCTCGAGATTCTCGGCCCCCGCTGCGGCCAGAAGCGCGCGCGCCTTCTCGGGATCATGGGGATAGAGCCCGGTCAGGTCGACATAGCTCTTGTGATGCGGGGGGAAGAACGAGCCGATCGGGGTGCCGTAGCCATACATCGCCCCCTCGATGATCGCCTTGCAGTCCAGCGCGTGGTTGATCGCCCGGCGCACGCGGATGTCGTTGAAGGGCGGGCGCGAATTGTTCAGCGCCAGGATCACCTCGCCCTCGGTCGTCCCCTCGACCACCACGAAGCGGGGATCGTTCTTGAACTGCTCCAGCGTCTCGGGCGCGGGCATCACCGGGAAGGCGTCGATCTCCTCGGCCATCAGCGCGGCGACCGCGGCGGCGGGATCGGCGATGAAGCGGAACACCACCGTGTCGATCATCTTGGGGGTGTAGTCGCGATGCGCGCGATAGGCCTTCAGCGTCAGGCGGTCGCCGCGGGTCCAGCTGTCGAAGCGATAGGGCCCGGTGCCGATGGGGTTGGTCTTGTTGGTCTCGGCACTCTCGGGGGCGACGATCGAGGCATCGCCCTGGGCGATGTCGAACAGGAAGAAGGCCGAGGGCTGCTTGAGCGTGATGACCACGGTGCGCGGGTCGGGCGCCTCGACGCTGACGATCGGGGCGAAGATCCCCTTGGTGGGGTTCACGCTGTCGGGCGCCATGGCGCGGTCGAAGGTGAACTTGACGTCGGCCGAATCGAAGCTGGTGCCGTCGTGGAAGGTCACCCCCTCGCGCAGGGTGAAGGTGTAGACGGTGCCGTCCTCGCTGACCGTCCAGCTCTCGGCCAGATCGGGCAGCACCTCGCCCGCCTCGTTCACCGTGGTCAGGCTCTCGAAGATGTTGTGGGCGGTGATGGTATCGATCGCCGCGGTGGCGTCCGCGGTCGGGTCGAGCACGGTGGGTTCCTGCTGCAGGCCGATGGACACGGTGCCGGCGGCCGCGGCCGCGACAGCCGGGCCCAGGGCCAGCGCCCCGGCGAGCGAAAGGGCCTTGAGCATGCGTCTTCTCTCCCCTGTCTGGTCCGGTTGACCCGGTGCTGTTATCCTCGCCCCGTGACAATTCGATGTCCAGACAGGATTGCGGGATGCGGATCGCGCAGATCACCGACACCCACATGCGCGCGCGCGGCGAGCTGTGGAAGGGCCGGGTCGATCCGGCCGCGACGCTGGCGCGGCTGGTGGCGGCGCTGAACCGCATCGGCCCGGATCTGGTGGTCCATACCGGCGATGTCGCAGACAGCGCCGACCGCGAGGACGGCGCGCCGCAATATGCGGTGGCGGCGGACATCCTGTCGGGGCTGAAGGCGCCGCTGCGCCTGCTTCCCGGCAATCACGACACCCGCGCCGGGCTGGGCGCGGCCTTCGGGCGCCCCGGCGACGGCTTTCTCGGCTTCAGCGAGGAGGCCCGCGGCCTGCGCCTCGTCGGGCTCGACACGCTCGAACCCGGCAGGACCGGGGGACGGCTGTGCGCGGACCGGCTGAAGCTGCTGGAGGCCGTGCCACAGGGCGGCCCCGTGCTCATCTTCATGCATCATCCGCCCTGCCCGATGGGGCTGCCCTTCATGGACGGCTTTCCCTTCGAGGGCGGCGCGGCGCTGGCGCGGGCGATCGCCGGGCGCGAGGTCCTGCGCATCGCCTGCGGCCATGTCCATGCGGATGTCGAACGGCACTGGGCGGGCACGCTGGTCTCGGCCGCGCCGGCCGCCTCGGCCCAGCTGCCGGTCGATCTGCCGGCCTTCGCCGAGAGCCCCCGCGGCCTGCCCGCCGGCTTCACCGTCGAGCCGCTGCGCATCCGCCTGCATGACTGGGACGGCGCGACGCTGACGGTCAAGACGGTGATGGTCGAGGCGGTCGAGGGTCCCTTCCCGTTCCCGCCCTGACCCGTGGCAGAGCGGGGCTAGGCAAGCCGCGCGTTTCTTGCTCTAGTGCGGTCAATGACGCCACAACACGGACAAGGGAGGTTCCCGATGCGTCTTCTTGCAGCCCTGACCGCTGCCGCCACGCTTGCCGTCGGAGCGGCGCCCGCGGCGCTGGCGCAATGCGATCCCGGCGAGATCGTGATCAAGTTCAGCCATGTGACCAATGCCGACCGGCATCCGAAGGGGCTGGCCGCGGCCCGCTTCGCCGAGCGGGTCAATGCCGAGATGAACGGCAAGGTCTGTGTCGAGGTCTATCCCAACTCGACCCTCTATGGCGACGACAAGGAGATGGAGGCGCTGCTGCGCGGCGACGTGCAGATGCTGGCGCCGTCGCTGTCGAAGTTCGAACAGTTCACCAAGAAGTTCCGCATCTTCGACCTGCCCTTCATGTTCAAGAACATCCGGGCGGTGGACGAGTTCCAGCAGACGCCGCAGGTGCAGGAGCTGCTCACCTCGATGGTCCGGCGCGGGGTGCTGGGGCTGACCTTCTGGCACAACGGGATGAAGCAGATGTCGGCCAACCGGCCGCTGATCCTGCCCGAGGACATGCGCGGGCTCAAGTTCCGCGTCCAGCCCTCCGACGTGCTGGTGGCGCAGATGAACGCGCTGGGGGCAAGCCCGCAGAAGATGGCCTTCTCCGAGGTCTATGGCGCGCTGCAGACCGGGGTCGTGGACGGGCAGGAGAACACCTGGTCGAACATCTGGGGCCAGAAGTTCTTCGAGGTGCAGGACGGGATCACCGAGACCAATCACGGCATCATCGACTATCTGGTCGCGGTCAATGCGCGCTGGTGGAACGATCTGCCCGACGACGTGCGCACCCAGCTGAAGACCATCCTTGACGAGGTCACCGCCGAGCGCAATGCCGAGGTGGAGCGGATCAACGAGGAGGCCAAGCAGGCGATCATCAAGGCCGGCGGGGTGATCCGCACCCTGACGCCGGAGCAGCGGCAGGCCTGGGTCGAGGCGATGAAGCCGGTCTGGAAGCAGTTCGAGGATGACGTCTCGCCCGAGCTGATCGCGCTGGCGCAGGAAATCAACGCCCGCCACTGAGCCCCGACCGGGGGCGGCGCGCCCGCCCCCCTTCCGACCGCGCCGGCCCGCGCGGGCCGGCCGCCAGCCGGAGGGCACCCGATGACCAGTCCGCGATACGAGCCCCGGACCGCGCTCGGCCGGGCGGTCAACGCGATCGAGGAGACGGCGATCGCCGTCCTGATCGGCCTGATGACCATCATCACCTTCATCAACGTGCCGGTGCGCTATCTGTTCGACGGCGTGCCGCTGGCCGCGCCGTTCGACTTCATCGTCCTGCCCAAGCTGGAATTCCTCTGGGCGGTCGAGATGACGGGCTTCCTGTTCGCCTGGCTTGTCCTGATCGGCATCAGCCATCTGGTGAAGCTGTCGGCCAATCTGGGCATCGACGTGGCGATCAACCTGCTCTCGCCCGCGGGGCGCCGGGCGCTCGGCCTGGCCAGCGCCGCGGTCTGCGTGGCCTATGCGCTGCTGCTTCTGAAGGCGGCGTGGGATTTCTGGGCCCCCTTCGCCAACCTGCCGCCCACCACGGGGCGCTGGTTTCCCACCGGCCTGGATTTCGGGGCGCTGGGCCAGGGCTGGTATGAGGTGAACGACACGCCGATGCCTTCCTGGCTGCGCTTTCTGGAGGATGTGTTCAACGAGGGCGAGGAATACGAGAAGCTGCCCCGGGTGCTGCCCTATGCGGTGCTGCCGCTGGGGGCGCTGCTGCTGCTCGTGCGCTTCGTGCAGGCCACGCTGCGCATCTGGCGCGGCACGCAGGACCGTCTGATTGCCGGGCATGAGGCCGAGGATCTTGTGGACGAGCGGGCAGCCGGTGCCGGCCGGGGAGGCGCGTGATGTCGGCACTGCTGCTGTTCGTGCTGATCGTCGGGCTCCTGCTGATCGGGGTGCCGATCGCGGTGGCGCTCGGCTTTTCGTCGATGGTGTTCCTGCTCCTGTTCTCCGAGGCCAGCCTCGCCTCGGTGGCGCAGGGCTTCTTCGACGCCATGGCCGGGCATTACACCCTGACCGCGATCCCGTTCTTCATCCTGGCATCGACCTTCATGTCCACCGGCGGGGTGGCACGGCGGATCATCCGCTTCGCCATCGCCTGCGTGGGCCATCTCAGCGGCGGGCTGGCGATGGCAGGGGTGTTCGCCTGCATGATGTTCGCGGCGCTGTCGGGCTCGTCGCCCGCCACCGTGGTCGCGATCGGCTCGATCGTCATTGCCGGCATGCGGCAGGTGGGATACAGCCGCGAATTCGCCGCCGGCGTGATCTGCAACGCCGGAACGCTGGGCATCCTGATCCCGCCCTCGATCGTGATGGTGGTCTATGCCGCGGCCACCGATGTCTCGGTGGGGCGGATGTTCATGGCCGGGGTGGTGCCCGGGCTTCTCGCCGGGCTGATGCTGATGATCGGCATCTATGTCGCGGCGCGGCTGGGCAATCTGCCGCGCGGCGACTGGCTGGGCTGGGGCGAGGTTGCCGACAGCTTCCGCGATGCGTTCTGGGGGCTGTTCCTAATCTTCATCATCCTGGGCGGGATCTATGGCGGCTTCATGACCCCGACCGAGGCGGCGGCGGTGGCGGCGGTCTATGCCTTCCTGGTGGCGAACTTCGTCTATCGCGACATGGGGCCGCTGTTCTTCGACGGCCGGCCGCAGCCCTACTGGCGCCGGCCGCTGGCGATCCTGACCGCCTGGGTGCACCGCGACACCCGCAAGGCGCTGTATGAGGCCGGGCGGCTGACGGTGATGCTGATGTTCATCATCGCCAATGCGCTGATCCTGAAGCATGTGCTGACCGACGAGCAGGTGCCGCAGGCGATCGCGCAGGCGATGCTGGATGCCGGGCTCAGCTGGTGGACCTTCCTGATCGTGGTCAACCTGATCCTGCTGTTCGGGGGCCAGTTCATGGAGCCTTCGGGGCTGATCGTGATCGTGGCGCCGCTGGTCTTCCCGATCGCGATCGAGCTGGGGATCGATCCGATCCATCTGGGCATCATCATGGTGGTGAACATGGAGATCGGCATGATCACCCCGCCCGTGGGGCTGAACCTGTTCGTCACCTCGGGGGTGGCCGGCATGCCGGTGATGTCGGTGGTGCGCGCGGCGCTGCCCTGGCTGGGCATCCTGTTCGCGTTCCTGATCATCGTCACCTATGTGCCGATCATCAGCACATGGCTGCCCACGCTTCTGATGGGCCCCGAGATCATTGTGAACTAGCCGCCGTCAGCCCCGCCGGGCGGCATTCCGGCGGGCGATGGCGCTGTCGCGGTCCGGGACGCCGAGGAGATTCGCCGCAAGCCGCATCAGGCCGTCCTCCTCGGCGTCGCGGCGCCCGTCGGCCAGCACCACGCGCCACAGATCCTCGACCAGGGCGAAGCGCGCCTCGTGGGGAACCAGCTCGCGGATGGCGCGAGTGAACCGCACGGTGTCGGGGGCTCCGGCCTCGAGCCGTTCGGCCTCGGCGCGCAGCCGCGCCGCCTCTTCCGGCCCGAGCCCGAAGCGCGTGGCGAGCAGCGCGTCGATCATCCCCGCCTCCTCGGCGGTATAGCGCTGATCGGCCCGCGCAAGGCGCACCATCAGCGCGGCGAGCGCGAGGCGCCCGCCATCCCCGGGCGGCGCGGCCTGCGGCGCCCCGGCACGGCCCAGCGCGGCGATCAGCCGGCCGATCATCGCGCCGTCCCGAGTTCAGCGCCCGCGATAGGGTTCGACATATTGCAGCGCCATGTCCCAGGGGAAGAAGATCCAGGTATCCTGGCTGACCTCGGTGACATAGGTGTCGACCATCGGCTTGCCCTTGGGCTTGGCATAGACGGTGGCGAAATGCGCCCTGGGGTAGAGCTGGCGGACCAGGTCCAGCGTGCGGCCGCTGTCGACAAGGTCGTCGACGATCAGCACCCCCTCGCCATCGCCGATCACCCCGGCATCGGGGGCTTTCAGCAGCACCGGGTCGGCCTGGGTCTGGTGGTCGTAGCTCTTCACGCTGATGGTGTCGACGATGCGGATGTCCAGCTCGCGCGCCACGATCATCGCCGGGGCCATGCCGCCGCGGGTGACCGCCACGACCGCCTTCCACGCCCCCTCCGCACCCGGACCCTGCCGGTCCAGCCGCCAGGCCAGGGCGCGGGCGTCGCGGTGCAGCTGATCCCACGAGACGTGGAAGCCCTTCTCGTGCGGCAGGCGGTCGGTCATTCCTGGCGTCCCTGAACCACGGCGATGTCGGGGGCATCCTCGGCCTTCATGCCCACGACATGATAGCCGGCATCGACATGGTGCACCTCGCCGGTGACGCCCGAGGCGAGATCCGACAGCAGATACAGCCCGGCCCGCCCGACATCGGTCTGGGTGACGTTGCGGCGCAGGGGCGAGTTCAGCTCGTTCCAGCGCAGGATATAGCGGAAGTCGCCGATGCCGCTGGCGGCCAGCGTCTTGATCGGGCCCGCCGACAGCGCGTTCACCCGGATGTTCTGCGGCCCCAGATCCATCGCCATGTAGCGCACGCTGCATTCCAGCGCCGCCTTGGCCAGCCCCATCACGTTGTAGTGGGGCATCACCTTCTCAGACCCGTAATAGGTCAGCGTCAGAAGCGACCCGCCCCCGGTCATCAGCTTCTCGGCACGCTGCGCCACCGCCGTGAAGGAATAGACCGAGACATTCATCGTCAGGGCGAAATTCTCGTAGCTGGTGTCGACATAGCGCCCGCGAAGCTCGTTCTTGTCCGAGAATCCGATGGCGTGGACCAGGAAGTCGAGCCGCCCCCAGCGGCCGGCCAGCGCGGCGAAGACCGCGTCGATGCTTTCGGGCACGGTCACGTCGCAGGGCAGCACAAGCTCCGAGCCCACCGAGGCGGCCAGCGGCCGCACGCGCTTCTCCAGCGCCTCGCCCTGATAGGTGAAGGCCAGCTCGGCCCCCGCCGCGGCGCATTCGCGGGCGATGCCCCAGGCGAGCGACTTGTCGTTGGCCACCCCCATGATCAGGCCGCGCTTGCCGCGCATCAGCTCGGTCACCTGTACCATTCCGCCCCCGGAACATCCGCCGCCTGCAGGTTGACATAGCCTTTAGGCGCTTTGCCGCCCTGCCGCAAGCCGTGGTCTCGACTTCCCCGCGCCGGCGAATATGCTGCGCGGCGCTGGCAGCGGGAGGAGGCGATGGCGGAACCGGCGAGGCGGAAGGACATCTTCGCGGGCGAGGATCCGATCGAGATCGCGCGCCGCTGGCTGGCCGAGGCGGCCGAGAGCGAGCCCGCCGATCCCGAGGCGATGGCGCTGGCCACGGTGGATGACCGCGGCATGCCGAATGTGCGCATGGTCCTGCTGAAGGAGATCGAGGGCCGCGGGGCGCGCGGTGCCTTCCTGTTCTATACCAATTACGAGAGCGTCAAGGCCCGCGAGCTTGCCGCGGGCAAGGCCGCCTTCGTCCTGCACTGGAAGTCGCTGCGCCGGCAGGTCAGGGTGCGCGGGCTGGTCACCCGCGAGGACGGCCCGAAGGCCGATGCCTACTTCGCCTCGCGCCCGTTGCAGTCGCGCATCGGCGCCTGGGCGTCGCGCCAGTCGCGGCCGCTGCGCAGCCGCGCCGCCCTGATGGCCGAGGTCGCCAAGCAGGCCGCCCTGCATGGCAATGCGCCCCGCCGCCCGCCCCACTGGGGCGGGTTCCGCATCCGTCCGCTGGAGATCGAGTTCTGGGCCGAGGGGGCCTACCGGCTGCATGACCGCTTCCGCTGGACCCGGCCGGATGTCGGCAGCGCCCAGTGGACGGTGACCCGGCTCTATCCCTGATCGCGGGGCTTGCCGCCGTGCGCGCCGCCACGCATTCTGCGCCGGCAAATGCAGGAGGCGGACCATGCCCGATCGCAAGACGCTGCTGCTGACCGGCGCCAGCCGCGGCATCGGCCATGCCACGGTGAAGCGCTTCGCCTCGGCGGGGTGGCGGGTCATCACCTGTTCGCGCCATCCCTTCCCGGAGGACTGCCCCTGGGAGGCGGGTCCGGAGGATCACATCCAGGTCGATCTGTCCGACGAGGCCGACACCCTGCGCGCGGTGGGCGAGATCCGCCGCCGCCTCGCCGCGGGCAGGCTGGAGGCGTTGGTCAACAATGCCGGCATCTCGCCCAAGGGGCCGAACGGGGAAAGGCTGGACACCCTGACCACCGACCTGCGCGGCTGGGCGCATGTTTTTCAGGTCAACTTCTTCGCCAGCGTCATCCTGGCGCGCGGCCTGTTCGAGGAGCTGCGCGCCGCGCGGGGGGCGATCGTGAACGTCACCTCGATCGCCGGCAGCCGCGTGCATCCCTTCGCCGGCGCGGCCTATGCCACATCGAAGGCGGCGCTGGCCGCGCTGACGCGCGAGATGGCCCATGACCTGGGGCCCCATGGCATCCGCGTCAACGCCATCGCGCCGGGCGAGATCGAGACCGACATCCTGAGCCCGGGCACCGAGAAGCTGGCCGAGACGATCCCGCTGCGCCGGCTGGGCCGGCCCGAGGAGGTGGCGCGCACCATCTACTATCTGTGCACGCCGGAAAGCTCCTATGTCTCGGGCACCGAGATCCACATCAACGGCGGCCAGCATGTCTGATCCGGTCAGGCGAACCCGATCAGCAGGGTGATCCCGCCCGCCTCGATCCGCTCCAGGATCCGTCCGCGGTCGAGCGCGAGCGGCCGGCGCCGGACCGGGACCGGCGCGCCGCGCGGCCGCCCGTCGGGGCCGAGCTCGCTGAGCCCGTCCTCGTCCAGAACGAACAGCGGCCGCCCGCCCGCCAGGATCAGCGTGCGCGGCCGGCCGCCGTCGAACGCCTCGACCGCGACAAGGCGCAGCCGCGACAGCCGGCCATGGCGCACAAGCCGCACCGGCAGGCCGCTGGCATGGGCGAAGGCCGCCCGCGGGGCCAGGAGCGCATCATCGACCGCCAGGATGCGGCAGCCGCAGTCGCCCGCCTCGGCGGCCCGCAGCCGGGCAAGGCAGAGCCCGGCCGCCGCCCGCGCCGCATCGGCCGCCGTCCCGCCCCCGCCCGCGGCAAGCGCCGGGCAGCTGGCCGGCGGATCGCCCGCGGCCAGCGCGCGGTGCGGCCCCAGGGCAAGAAAGCGCAGCCCCTCGGGCGCTTCGTGGATCAGCGGCAGGAATTCCGCCGGAACCGGCCGCGCCGAAGGGGCGGGCCTGGCCTCGGCGGCAAGCCGCGCCGCCCGCTCGGCCACCGCGGAAAGTGTCGGGCCCTCCCGGGCCACCAGGCCCGCCCGGTCGCCCAGGTCGCGGAAGGATGGCGGCGCGGGCGGCGCCTCGCGCGCGCCCGGGGCGCAGCCGGCGATGAGGGGCAGCAGCATCAGGCCGACGGCCGCGCCGCGGCGGAATCGGTGGACGGGCTTTCGTGGAATGACAACGCGGATCATTTGTGACACAATAGCTTGAACTGCGGGAATTGTCGCGCAGTATGAGTTGCGGACGGGGGTGCCGTTGTGGGGGCGGCAGGATGAACAGAATGGATTGCCAGCCCGGAGCGGCGACCGGGCGGGGAAGCGCAGAGGCGGCATTGTCGGGAACGCAGGACACCACGGGAGCCACGGTCGCCGGCCGGGTCAAGTGGTATGACGCCGGCAAGGGCTATGGCTTCGTCGTCGCCGAGGACGGGCAGGGCGACGTGCTGCTCCACGCCAATGTGTTGCGCGCCTGGGGATGCGCCAGCGTGACCGAGGGCAGTCAGGTCCGGCTCGAGGTGCAGAAGACCGAGAAGGGCCGCCAGGCCACCCGGATCCTGGCGCTGGAGCAGCCGAACGGTTCCGCCCCGCGCGAGATGCGGCCCACCGACTTCATCGCCGAGGTGGAGGTCAGGTCGCCCTTCGAGCCGGCGCGGGTGAAGTGGTTCGACAAGGTCAAGGGCTTCGGCTTCGTCAACATCTTCGGCCGGCCCGAGGACATCTTCGTGCACATGGAGGTGCTGCGCCGCAGCGGGCTCAGCGATCTCGCCCCCGGAGAGGCGGTGGCGGTGCGCACCGTCGAGGGTCCGCGGGGGCTGATGGCGGCCGAGGTCGCGCTGTGGGAGCGCGGCGCCCAGCAGGCCGCGGAAGCCGCATCGCAGGAATGATCCCTCGCGCCGCCCTGGTGGTGCTGGCGCTCATCTGGGCGCTGCCCGCGGCGGCGGCCTGCCGCGAGGACGCGATCGACCTGCGCGGCCCCTTCGGACAGGTGCGGTTCCATGTCGAGCTGGCCGACGAGCCGGCCGAGCGGGCGCGCGGGCTGATGTTCCGCGAAAGCCTGCCGCGCTTCGCCGGCATGCTGTTCGTCAGCGAACGGCCCGAGCGGGTCAGCTTCTGGATGAAGAACACCCTGATCCCGCTCGACATGATCTTCATCGATGATCGCGGCAGGGTGGTCCATGTCCATGAGCGGGCCAGGCCGGGGGATCTGACGCCGATCAGCGCGCCGGTGCCGGTGCTGGCGGTGCTGGAGATCAATGGCGGGCTTGCGGCCGAGCTGGGGATCGCGCCGGGCGCCGAGGCGCGCCACCCCGTCTTCGCCGGCGCGGGCGCGCTGTGGCCCTGCGGCTGAGCGCGATCGGCGCTTCCCCTCCGCCCCGCTCCGCGCTATGTCCCGGACCAGGGCAGGCGGGGCGTGGCGCAGCCTGGTAGCGCGGCGGTTTTGGGTACCGCAGGTCGCTGGTTCGAATCCAGTCGCCCCGACCAGAACCGGCGATCGCGCCCCGCCTCAGCCGATCGCATCCTGCGGCGCCTCGCCGGCGGTGCCCCGTTCGCGATAGGGCGTGGTGCGGAAATAGGCCCGGTAGCATTTCGAGAAATGCGACGGCGAGGTGAAGCCGCAGGCCAGCGCCACGTTGATCACGCTCATGTCGGTCTGCAGCAGCAGCTGCCGCGCCCGCTGCAGGCGCAGCTCCATGTAGTAGCGCTTCGGCGATCGGTTGAGGTAGCGCCGGAACAGCCGCTCCAGCTGGCGCGTCGACATGCCGACCGCGGCCGCCAGATCGCCCGGGCTCTCGGGTTCCTCGATCTTCTGTTCCATCAGCCGGATGACCGAGGCCAGCCGCGGATGGCGCACCCCGATCCGGGTCGGGATCGACAGGCGCTGCTGGTCGCGGTCGGTGCGCACGGTGGTGTAGATCATCTGGTCGGCGACCTGTGCGGCGAGCTCGGGGCCGTGGTCGCCGGCGATCATGTGCAGCATCATGTCCGCCGATGCCGAGCCCCCGGCCGAGGAGCAGCGGTTTGCGTCGATGACGAAGATCCGGTCGGACAGCCGCACCTCGGGAAAGGCCTCGGCAAAGGCCTCGCGGTTCTCCCAGTGGATGGTGCAGCTGCGCCCGTCCAGAAGCCCCGCCTTGGCCAGCGCCCAGGACCCGGTGCAGATGCCGCCCACGGTGATGCCGCGCCTGGCCTCGCGCCGCAACCAGTTCAGGATGGCCCGGCTGGCCGCCGACTGCACCTTGACGCCGCCGCACACCAGCAGCACGTCGTCACGCTCCAGCTCCTCCAGCCCCATGTCGGGCACCACCCGCAGCCCGTTGGAGAAGCTGACGCCGCCGCGCTCCTCCGCCGCGATCATCCACTTGTAGAGAACCCGCCCCGCCACCCGGTTGGCGATGCGCAGGGGCTCTACGGCGCAGGCGAATGACAGCAGTGTGGCGTTCTCGAGAACCAGGAAGACGAAGCGTCGCGCCCTGCGCGGGGTCTGTTCGGTCATGTCGGCTACCGGATCGGGGCCCGATTCCGACCTGACAGCAGCCCGTCCGGCCGGTCAAGCCTCTTGATCGGGGCGGGATTTCGGGCTGGCCTTGCCCCGCTTCATCCCCTATAGGTCGGCCCGCAAGACCCAGAAGCTGCGGGAGCCAGACATGTCCGGCGCATGGACCAAGTCCGGGTGGCGTTCCAGGCCGCGGATCCAGATGCCCGACTATCCGGATGCCGGGGCGCTGAAGGCCGTCGAGGCACAGCTTGCCAAATATCCGCCGCTGGTCTTCGCCGGCGAGGCGCGGGCGCTGAAGGCGCGCCTGGCCGAGGTGGCCGAGGGCCGGGCCTTCCTGCTGCAGGGCGGCGACTGTGCCGAGAGCTTCGAGGAATTCTGCGCCGACAATATCCGCGACACCTTCAAGGTGCTGCTGCAGATGGCGGTCGTGCTGACCTTCGGCGCCCGGATGCCGGTGGTCAAGGTGGGCCGGATGGCCGGCCAGTTCGCCAAGCCCCGCAGCGCGCCGACCGAGGTGCAGGACGGGGTCGAGCTGCCCTCCTACCGCGGCGACATCATCAATGGGCTGGAATTCACCGCCGAGGCCCGCACCCCGGACCCGCGGCGGATGCTTCAGGCCTATCTGCAGGCGGCGGCGACGCTCAACCTGCTGCGCGCCTTCAGCCAGGGCGGCTTCGCCGACCTGCACCGGGTGCATTCCTGGAATCTCGGCTTCGTCGAGGGCGCAGGCTACGAACGCTATCGCGACATGGCCGACCGCATCGGCCAGGCGCTGGACTTCATGTCGGCCGCCGGCATCACCCCCGACCGGGCCGAGCAGATGAAGCGCGTCGATTTCTACACCAGCCACGAGGCGCTGCTGCTGGAATACGAGGAGGCGCTGACCCGGGTCGATTCGACCACCGGCCAGATCATCGCCGGATCGGGCCACATGCTGTGGATCGGCGACCGAACCCGCCAGCCCGACGGCGCCCATGTGGAATTCTGCCGCGGCGTCCTGAACCCGATCGGCCTGAAATGCGGCCCCAGCCTGTCGCCCGACGAGCTGATCCGGCTGATCGACCGGCTGAACCCCCGCAACGAGCCCGGGCGGCTGACGCTGATCACCCGTTTCGGGGCCGGCCGGGTCGAGGCGCATCTGCCGGCGCTGATCGAGGCGGTCACCCGCGAGGGGCGCCGCGTCGTGTGGTCCTGCGACCCGATGCATGGCAACACGGTCAAGTCGGCCACCGGCTACAAGACCCGGCCCTTCGAAAGGGTCCTCGCCGAGGTGCGCGAATTCTTCGCCATCCATCGCGAGATGGGCACCCATGCCGGCGGGGTGCATTTCGAGATGACCGGCAAGAACGTCACCGAATGCACCGGCGGTGTCAGCGCGGTCAGCGAGGAGACGCTGCGCGACCGCTATCACACCGCCTGCGATCCGCGGCTCAATGCGGCGCAGGCGCTGGAGCTCGCCTTCCTCGTCGCCGACGAGATCCAGCGTTCGGCCTCGGCCGAACGTCCGGTGGCCGCGCAATAGCCTTGGACCGCGTGCTGGTCCTGACCGCGGCGGGCAGCCTGCCCGATGCGGCCTTGGCCCGCGCCGAGGCCGCCGGCGGGCGGCTGCTGCGCCGGCTGGCCCCGGATGCGGCCGAGCTGGGCGGCGAGGTGGAAAGCGCCGCCGCGGCGCTGGCCGGCCTGGCGGTGGATGCCAACATCCTGCCCGCCGCGGGGCGGCGCAAGCGGCTTCTGGTCGCCGACATGGACAGCACCATCATCGGCGTGGAATGCATCGACGAGATCGCGGCCGAGGCCGGGGTCGGCGCGCAGGTGGCGGCGATCACCGAACGGGCGATGCAGGGCGCGCTGGATTTCGAGGCGGCGCTGCGCGAGAGGGTCGCGCTGCTCGCCGGCCTGCCCGAGGCCGCGCTCGACCGGGTCTGCGCGACGCGGGTCCGCCTCAACCCGGGGGCGCGGCGGCTGGTGCAGACGATGAACGCGCTGGGCGCGGTGACCGCGCTGGTCTCGGGCGGCTTCACCTGGTTCACCGAGCGTGTCGCGGCCGAGGCGGGGTTCGGGGTGCATCGCGCCAACACGCTGATCATCGAGAATGGCCGGCTGACCGGGGCGGTCGCCGCCCCCATCCTCGGCCGCGCGGCCAAGCGCGAGACGCTGGAGGCGCTGGCGGCCGAGGCTGGGCTTTCGCCCCGCGACGCGGTCGCGGTGGGCGATGGCGCCAATGATGCCGAGATGCTGCGCGCGGCGGGGCTGGGCGTGGCGTTCCGGGCCAAGCCCACGCTCAGGTCGGTGGCGGATGCGGTGATCGACCATGCCGACCTGACGGCGGTCCTGTCCCTGCAGGGCATTGCCGAGGAGGAGCGGCGGGGCTGACGCCCGGCCGCACCGGGTCACTCGCCGTCCTTGACCAGCCGCAGATGATTGCGCCGCCGCGACCCGCGCCGGCGGCTGCCGCCCTCGATGCTGCGCAGCTGCGGCCCGTCGTGGTGGAAGGCCGCCTTGGGTTCGGCAAAGCCGGGAAGCTCGGCCGCCGCCGCCGAGCGGGCCGCCCCCTCGATCCGGACCGGGCGGATCTGGGCGGCGCTGATCGAGAAGCGCAGCGGCGTGCCATCGGCCACCGGAACCCCGTCGATGCGCAGACAGCCCAGGATTCGCGAGATGTCGCCGAAATCGCTGCGCAGCGGCAGCAGCAGCATCGACGCCTTGTGCCGCCGCCCGGACGGGCCGTGCGCCTCCAGCTCCAGATAGGCGATCGACGGGCCCGAGAGCACCTGCGCCAGCGCGGTGTCCAGCGGCGCCCGGTCCTCCAGCCGCATCAGCGCCCGCAGGCTCATCCCGCGCAGCTCCATGCCCATCATCTCGCACAGGAACATCCCGGCAAGGCGGATGCGGATGTTCCCCTCGCCCAGATGCTCCAGGATGAACATGTGCTCCAGCGCATCCTCGAAGCGCCGGGGGTCGATCTCCGAGCGGTAGGGCACCTCGCGCCCCGCGCGCAGCGATTCCCAGTAATCCAGCAGATCCTTGAGGACCGGGTCGGAGATCTTCATCCTGTTCGCCGCCACCTGCCCCGTTTCGGGACGCCCGCCACCCGGTCCGATCCCGCCTGAACCAACATTCTGTGCCATTTTAAGCCATTTCCCCGGATTTGTCGCCATTGAGTTACCGTTCACCCTTCATTAAGCAATTGCCGTGCCAGTTGCGCCGCAGCGGATGCGCGGGGCGGGCGGACAGGGGGTGCCGGTGCAGTCGATGACAGGTTTCGCCGAGGCGACGGGCGGCGACACCGCCTTCGCCTGGCGCTGGGAGGCGCGCAGCGTCAATGGCCGCGGGCTCGACCTGCGCCTGCGCCTGGCCGATGGCGCGGAGGCGCTGGAGCCGGAACTGCGCGCGCGCGCCCAGGCGCTGTTCGCCCGCGGGTCGGTCACGCTGGGGCTGCGGCTGGCGCGGATCGGGGGCGCGGCGACGGCGCGGCTTGATCCCGCCGCGCTGGATGCCGCGATCGCGGCGCTGCAGGAGGCCGGTGCGCGCGCCCGGGCCGCCGGGCTGGAGATTGCGCCCGTGCCGGCCGACCGGCTGCTGGCGCTGCCCGGCGTGCTGTCGGGGGCCGAGGCCGAGGAGCTGCTGACCCCTGAACGCCGCGCGGCATTGCTGGAGGGGGCGGCGGCGGCGCTGGAGGGTCTGCGCGCGGCGCGGCTTGCCGAGGGGGCGGCGCTGGGTGGCATGATCCGCGCCCATCTCGACGAGATCGAGGCGCTGGCCGCCCGGGCGCGCGAGACCGCCGAGGCGCGGCAGGCGCGCAGCGGGGCGCTGCTGCGCGAGCGGGTCGCCGCGCTTCTGGGCGCTGGCGCGCCGGTCGAGCCTGAGCGCCTCGCCCAGGAACTGGCGCTGATCGCGGTGAAGGCCGACGTGACCGAGGAGCTGGACCGCACCCATGCCCATGTCGCCGCCGCCCGCGCCCTGCTGCGCCAGGCGGGCGCGGTGGGCCGGCGGCTGGACTTCCTCGCCCAGGAACTGAACCGCGAGGCCAACACCCTGTGCGCCAAGGCCGGCTCGGCCGATCTGGTCGCGATCGGGCTGGCGCTGAAGGCGGTGATCGACCAGCTGCGCGAACAGGTGCAGAATGTCGAATGAACCCGCCCGCCGCGGCCTGCTGGTGATCCTCTCCTCGCCATCGGGCGCTGGAAAGTCCACCCTCGCGCGCCGGCTGGTCGCCGCCGATCCCGAGATCGGCTTCTCGGTCTCGGTCACCACCCGCCCCCCGCGCCCCGGCGAGGTCGACGGGCGCGACTATCACTTCCGCTCCCGGGCCGAGTTCGAGGCGATGATCGCCGCGGGGAAACTGCTGGAATGGGCCGAGGTGTTCGGCAATCTCTACGGAACGCCGCGCGCACCGGTCGAGGCGGCGCTGGCGGCGGGGCGCGACGTGCTGTTCGATGTCGACTGGCAGGGCGGCCAGCAGCTGCGCAATTCGCCGCTGCGCGAGGCGGTGGTCTCGATCTTCCTGCTGCCGCCGTCGATCGCCGCGCTCGAGGAACGCCTGCGCCGCCGTGCCCAGGATCCCGAGGAGGTGATCGCCCGGCGCATGGCGCGGGCGCGCGACGAGATCAGCCACTGGGCGGAATATGATTACGTGCTGGTCAACCGGGATCTCGATCTGTGCGAGGCGCAGCTTCGGGCGATCCTGACCGCCGAGCGGCTGCGCCGCGACCGCCAGCCGGGGCTGGTGGCCCAGGTGCAGCGGCTCAATCGCGAATTCGAGGAGGCGAGGCGATGAGCGGAATCTGGGTTCTGGACGGGGTGGCGCCGGTGGTCCCCGACGATTCCTGGGTCGCCCCGGGCGCGCAGGTCATCGGGCGGGTGATCCTGATGGCCGGCGCCAGCGTCTGGTTCAACGCCGTGCTGCGCGGCGACAACGAACCGATCCTGATCGGCGAGGGGTCGAACATACAGGATGGCTGCGTGCTGCACACCGATCCGGGCTGTCCGCTGACCGTGGGGCGCAACTGCACCGTGGGCCACCGCGCCATCCTGCATGGCTGCACCATCGGCGACGGCGTGCTGGTCGGGATGGGCGCCACGGTGATGAATGGCGCCAGGATCGGACGGGGCGCGCTGATCGGCGCGGGTGCGGTGGTGACCGAGGGCAGGGAGATCCCCGAGGGCGCGCTGGTGCTTGGCGCCCCGGGCAAGGTGGTCAGGACCCTCTCCGACGAGGAACAGGCGCGGCTTCTGGACAGCGCCGCGCGCTATCGCGACAACTGGCGGCGCTTTCGCGCCGGGCTGGGGCGCCCCGCCGCGCCGGCCTGACCGGCTCAGCCCGCGAAGGACAGGGTGAACCCTGCCGGGGTCTCCTCGAGCCGCGCCCGCCGTCCCGCCGCCGCGAGCAGGCTGCGCGCGAAGGGAAAATGGACCAGGGCCGAGCGGCATTCCGCCAGCGCGACCCCGTCGATCAGATGCGCCCAGGGCTCGGTCTCGAACCGGGTGCGCCGGGCCTCGACCGCGATGGTGACCGCCCCCTCACCCGTCTCGACCCGGATCCTGCCGCCCAGCGGCAGGGCCGATTCGGCGCACATCACCGCCAGCAGCATCAGCCGCGCCTCGGTCCGGTGCAGCGGCTGCGGCGGCCAGTCGATCTCGATCCGCCCGCCGCGATAGGCCCCGGCCAGGATCTCGGCCAGAACCCGTGCCTCGACCGTCTCGCTGGCCGAGGCGGCGCCGAAGGCGATGCGGAACAGCCGGATCTTCGCCGAGGCCGTCGCCGCGCTTTCCGACAGCAGCTCCAGTTCGGGCGAGGGCGGCAGGGTCGCCTGCATCAGCTCGACCCCGTTGCCGATCGCGCCCACCGGGTTTATCAGGTCGTGACACAGGCGCGAGGCGACGAGTTCGGCGATCCGGGTCGGGTCGGTCGAGGATGTCTCGGTCACGGAAGCGGCCTCTCCTCCTCGGGGCCCGCGCCAGGGCGGAGGGCCCAGGAATGAACATGTTTCTCGAACCGGGCGCGCTGGTGCGCAATCCCTCGGCGCCCGAATGGGGGCTCGGGCAGGTTCAGTCGATCATCGGCAACCGCATCACGGTCAACTTCGAACATGCCGGCAAGCTGGTGCTGGACGGGTCGCGTGTCGCACTGGCCATCGAATCCGAGGCCCCGCCCCGGCCCGGGTCCCACTAACCGGGCAAACTGGTTAAGGACCCGTTAAGCCCCCCGCAAGGCCGGCAGCGGTTGCCAGCGGCTGCCCCCGCGACTAGTTTGCGCCATCCGCCCGCGGGTATCGGACCCCGACGACCGATCGTCAGCTGATGCAGACAGACACCAACCGCCTTACGGCCCGGATCGCCCGCACGCCCGAGGAGATCGCCGCCGCGCAGCGGCTGCGCTATCGCGTCTTCGTCGAGGAGATGGGCGCGCGGCCTTCGCCCGAGGATGCGGCGCTGCGGCTGGAGCGCGACCCGTTCGATCCCTATGTCGACCATCTGGTGCTGATCGACAACGCGCTTGCCGGCGATCCGCTCGACCGGGTGGTCGGGGTCTACCGGCTGATGCGCGACGATGTGGCGCGGGCGGGAATCGGCTTCTACAGCGCCACCGAATACGATCTGGGCCCGCTTCTGGCCTCGGGCCGGCGGATGCTGGAACTGGGCCGGTCCTGCGTGCATCCCGATTATCGCGGCGGGCTGGCGATGCATCTGCTGTGGTCGGCGCTGGGCGACTATGTCGTCCGCCACGGGATCGAGATCATGTTCGGCACGGCCAGCTTTCACGGCAATGATCCCGGGCCGCTGGCCGAGCCGCTGTCCTATCTGTGGCACCATCACCTCGCCCCGCCCGAACTGCGGGTGCGCGCACTGCCCGGCCATCATGTCGAGATGAACCGCATGCCGGCCGAGGCGGTGGACCGGCTGCGGGCGCTGCGCGCGGTTCCGGCCCTGATCAAGGCCTATCTGCGCCTGGGCGGCTTCGTGGGTGACGGGGCCTATGTCGATCCGGTCTTCAACACGGTCGATGTGTTCCTGGTGATGGATACCCAGCGCATGGCGGCGCGCTACCGCGACTATTACGGCCGCACGCGGGAGGCTGCGCGGTGACCCCCTGGAACGAGGCCGATCCCCCGGTCCTGCCGCCCGCGCCGCCGGGCCGGCGCCTGCTGGCGGTGCTGCGGCTGGCCGCGATCGCCTTGGGCACCCCCCTGCTGCTGGCCGCCTTCCTGATCGCGCAGGCGCTGAACCGGGCGGGGCTTCCCCGCTGGCAGGACGGCGTGCAAAGCCTCTGGGCCAGGATGTGCCTGTCGCTGTGCGGGCTGTCCCTGCGCGTGGAGGGCACGCGCATGCCCCATGGCGGCGCGCTCGTCGCCAATCACGTCAGCTGGATCGACATCTTCACCATCCTCGCCGCGGGGCGGGTGACGTTCCTTGCCAAGGCCGAGGTGCGCGGCTGGCCAGGCATTGGCCCGCTGGCGGCGGTGACGGGCACGATGTTCATCGAACGTCGCGCGGCGGCGGCCCGCAGGCAGCAAGAGGAGATGCGCGCGCGCATCGCGCGCGGGGAGCTCCTGTGCTTCTTCCCGGAGGGAACCAGCACCGACGGGATGCGGGTGCTGCCCTTCAAGTCCACGCTGTTCGCCGCCTTCATGAGCGAGGAGCTGCGGGCCGCGGTATGGGTGCAGCCGGTCACCCTGGTCTATGATCCGCCCGCGGGCCTGCCCGCCGCCATCTATGGCTGGTGGGGCGAGATGCCCTTCGGCCGCCATGTCTGGGACGTGACGACCCGCTCGCGCGGCGGGCAGGCGACGGTGATCTACCATCCGCCCCTGCGCGCGGCCGACTTCGCCGATCGCAAGGCGCTGGCCGCGGCCTGCGGGCGCCTGGTGGCCGAGGGCATGGCGGCGCACCGCGCGCGTCATCCCCTGCCCGAGGCGGTCTGACCCGCCGGCCCCCCCTGGCGAAGACGGGAAATCGTCCCCATCTCTCGGCCGCGGGTGGCGGGGATGGCTTGCAAGGATCCGGGGGGCGGCTAGAATGCCCGCCCCGTCAGAGCGGAAGGGTATCGCGATGTCCTGGACCGAAGAGCGTGTCGAGCTTCTGAAGACCATGTGGACCGAGGGCAAGAGCGCGAGCCAGATCGCCAAGGCCCTGGGCGGGGTGACCCGGAACGCGGTGATCGGCAAGGTGCACCGCCTGGGGCTGTCGAACCGCAACAATGGCGCCGCCGAGAAGGATGAGCCGCGCCCGGCCGCCGCGGCCGAGCCGCCCGAGTCGGCCGAGCCGGCGGCCGCCCAGGCGCCGGCTCCGGCGGCCGAGCCCGCCCCCGCCGGCCG
>RFGB01000185.1 GCA_003697125.1 Alphaproteobacteria bacterium | reverse complement strand
GGCTCGCCCCCACCCTGGCCGCGGCGCGGCGGGGGGGAATCCTGGCGCTGGCCAACAAGGAAAGCATGGTCTGCGCCGGCGAACTGCTCAACCAGGTGGTGGCCGGGGCGGGCGCCCGGCTCCTGCCGGTGGATTCGGAACATTCCGCCATCTTCCAGGGGCTGGCCGGCCACGGCGCGCCGGCGCGGATCATCCTGACCGCCTCGGGCGGACCCTTCCGCGACTGGGATCTGGCGGCGATGGCGCAGGCCACGCCCGAACAGGCCGTCGCCCATCCCAACTGGGACATGGGCCGGAAGATCTCGGTCGACAGTGCCACCATGTTCAACAAGGCGCTGGAGATGATCGAGGCGCATCATCTGTTCGGCGTGGCGCCCGACCGCATCGAGGTGGTGGTCCACCGCCAGTCGATCGTCCATTCGCTGGTCGAATTTGCCGACGGGGCGATGCTGGCCCATCTGGGCCCGACCGACATGCGCGGCGCGATCGGTTTCGCGCTGAACTGGCCCGAGCGCCGGCCGCTGCCGATCGGCCGGCTGGATCTGGCCGCGGTGGGCATGCTGAGCTTCGAGGCCCCCGATCCGGGCCGCTTCCCGGCGCTGCGTCTGGGCCGGGCGGCGCTGGAGGCGGGGGGGCTGATGGGTGCGGTGCTGAACGGGGCCAAGGAGGCGGCGCTGGAGGCCTTCCTGAACCGGCGCATCGGCTTTCTGGACATGGCGCGCCTTGTCGAGGCGGCGATGGAGCGCCTATCTGGCTGGGCGGCGACGGGCAGCCTTCAGGCCGGGCTGGAGGGGGTCCTGGCCGCCGATGCCGAGGCGCGCGCCTTCGTGGCCGGGCGCATCGGGCGCTGAACGGGGGACGGGCGGATGGAAACGGTCTATGGCTTCGTGACGGACTACTTCATCTATGCCTGGTTCGTGGTGGTCCTGGGCATTGTGGTCTTCGTCCACGAATTCGGCCACTACTATGTTGGGCGGTTGTGCGGGATCGAGGCGGAGGTGTTCTCGATCGGCTTCGGGCGCGAGCTGTTCGGCTGGTTCGACCGCCGCGGCACGCGCTGGCGCGTGGCGATCCTGCCGCTGGGGGGCTATGTGCGCTTCGTGGGCGACGCCGACGGGGCAAGCCGTGCCGATCCCGAGGCGCTGGCGCGCATGTCGCCCGAGCTGCGCGCGCGCAGCTTCCACGGCGCCCAGGTCTGGAAGCGCGCCCTGACCGTCGCCGCCGGGCCGGTGTTCAACTTCCTGTTCTCGATCATCGTCTTCGCCGGCCTCGGCCTGTGGTTCGGCCAGGCCCAGGACGGCCCCGTGGTGGGCAGCGTGCTAGAGACGCCGGGGCTGGAGACCGGCCTGCGCCCGGGCGACCGGCTGATGGAGGTCAACGGCACGCCCGTCGCGCGGCTGGGCGAGCTTTACGCGATTGCCGAACGGATGCCCGAGCCCGGCCCGGTGCGGGTGGTTCTGGAACGCGACGGCCGGGTGATCGAGACCGAGATCCCCTATCCCCTGCCGCCGATCGTGGGCAGCGTGCAGCCCTTCAGCGCCGCCTGGCGCGCCGGGCTGGAGGAGGGCGACCGCATCCTTGCGCTGGACGGCGAGCCGGTGCCCAGCTTCCGCGCGCTGCGCGAGAAGGTGCTGGCCTCGGAGGGCAAGGAGCTCAAGGCGCTCGTCCAGCGTGGCGAGGAGACCTTCCAGACGGTGCTGGTCCCGCGCGTCATGGACATCCCCGACGGCGCGGGCGGCTTCGAGAAGCGCGTCCTGATCGGGGTCGGCATCCGCTATGTCGCGGGGCCGGTGGTGGAACGGCCGGGCCCGATCGGGGCGGTGGCCATCGGACTCGACCGCACCTGGGAGGTGATCCACAACTCGGTCTCGGGGCTGATCCACATGATCCGCGGCGATGTCAGCCCCAGCAACCTGCAGGGCCCGCTGGGAATCGCGCAGCTGTCGGGCGAGATGGCCAGGCTCGGCATCGACCGGCTGGTCACGCTGATCGGCGTGATCTCCTCGGCGATCGGGCTGCTCAACCTGTTCCCGATCCCGATCCTCGATGGCGGCCATCTGGTCTTCCTGGCCATCGAGGCGGTGCGCGGCAGGCCCCCATCGGAACGCTGGGTGGAATACGCCTCGGCCATCGGGCTTGCATTGGTGCTGTTCCTCATGCTCTTTGCTACCTACAACGACGTGCTGAGACTGATCGGCCTGACCTGAGGGAATTGGGCGGCGGCCAACCGGCTGGGGCGGGGGCATGGGCATGGCACTGGACAGGGGCGGCATCCGGGGCATGGCGCGGGGCGCGCTGATCGGGCTTGCGGTGGCGCTGGCGCTGCCGATCGGCGGCGCGATGCCGGTCCCGGCACAGACCGCGGTGCGGGTCGGCGCCATCCTGGTGGAGGGCAACCGGCGGATACCGGCCGAGACGATCCGCCTCTATTCCGGCCTGCAGCCGGGCCAGACCGCCACCCCCGAACAGCTGAACCTCGCCGCGCGCAACATCTTCGCCACCGGGCTGTTCCGCGACGTGCGGGTCGAACCGCGCGGCGGGCAGGTGGTGATCACCGTGGCCGAGAATCCCTCGATCAACCGCATCAGCTTCGAGGGCAACGACGTCCTGGACGATGACGCGCTGGCGGCGGTGATCACCTCGAAGCCACGGCACATCTTCACCCGCGGTTCGGCCGAGCAGGATGCCCAGCTGATCATCGAGGCCTATCGCCGTTCGGGCCGCTATGGTGCCGAGGTGCGGCCGGTGGTGATCGAGCAGCCCGACAACCGGGTCGATCTGGTGTTCGAGATCGTCGAGGGCGACGTCACCGAGGTTCAGGGCATCACCTTCGTCGGCAACGAGAAATTCTCCGACCGCAGGCTGCGCCGCGCCATCCAGACCTCCGAGGCGAACCTGCTGAGCTTCCTGTTCAGCAGCGACAATTACGACCCCGACCGGCTGGAACTGGACAAGCAGCTGCTGCGCCGCTTCTACCTCGAACAGGCTATGTCGATTTCGTCGTCCGTTCCGCCACCGCCGAGCTTTCCCCCGACCGCAAGGGCTTCTACATCACCTTCGCCGTCGAGGAGGGCGAGCAGTACCGCTATGGCCCCTCGGACGTGGTCAGCCAGGCGGTGGGGCTTGATCCCGAGGAGTTCCGGCCGCTGATCGAGACCAGGGAGGGCGAGGTCTACAATGTGCGGGAGGTCGAGCGCACCATCGACGCGATGACCTTCCTTGCCGGACAGAAGGGCTATGCCTTCATCCAGGTCCGCCCCAGGGTCGTGCGCGACCCCGAGAACCGCACCATCTCGATCACCTACGAGCTGGTCGAGGGGCCGCGCGTCTATGTCGAACGCATCGACATCCGCGGCAACACCTCCACGCTGGACCGCGTCATCCGCCGCCAGTTCGACATCGTCGAAGGCGACGCCTTCAACAGCCGCGCCATCCAGCGCGCCCGTGCCCGCATCCAGGAGCTTGACTATTTCAGCCGCGCCGAGGTGCGGGTCGAACCCGGTTCGGCCGAGGACCGGGCGATCGTGGTGGTCGACGTGACCGAGAAGCTGACCGGCTCGCTGGCGCTGGGGATCGGCTACTCCTCGACCGACGGGCCGGTGGGCAGCTTCATCATCGAGGAGCGCAACTTCCTCGGCCGCGGGCAGGAGGTGCGCACCGAGCTGACCGTGGCCGGCCAGCGGCAGTCGGTGCGCTTCTCCTTCTTCGAGCCGGCGCTTCTGGATCGCGATCTGGGCGCGGGATTCGACCTCTACTACCGCCAGACCGATCGCGAGGACGAGAGCTCCTACAACGAGACCAATGCCGGCTTCGAGCCGCGGGTCGTGTTTCCGACCAGCGAGGAGGGCCGGCTGGAGCTGCGCTACCGCATCAGCAAGGACGAGATCACCCCGATCACCCGCGCGGCGACCAGCCGGGTGCAGACCTCGGAATTCATCAATGCCGAGGCGGGCGAACGCTATACCTCGTCGATCGGCTACACCTACACCCACGACCTGCGCGACGACCCGATCGAGACGCGCGAGGGCTTCCTGTTCCGCTTCAGCCAGGACTTCGCCGGGCTGGGGGGCGACTCGCAATATGTGCGCACCGTGGCCAGCGCCAAGGCCTGGACCAGCTTCCTCGACGGGGATGTGGTGCTTTCGGCCGAGATCGAGGGCGGGGCGCTGCTGACCTTCGGCACCGACACCACCGTGATCGACCGCTTCTTCCTGGGCGGCGACAGCTTCCGCGGCTTCGCCTATGGCGGGCTGGGGCCGCTTGACAGTTCGCTGTTCCCGCCGGGACCCAATGGCGAGGTGCGCCGCGCCTCGGACTTCCTCGGCGGCAACTATTACGCCGTCGCCCGCCTCCAGGCGAGCTTCCCCATCGGCCTGCCCGAGGAATACGGCATCTATGGCGGCGTCTTCGCCGATATCGGCACGCTGTGGGGGCTGGACCGCAACACCATCACCCGCAACGGCAACACCTTCACCGTCGACGATTCGGCCAATCTGCGCGCCTCGGTCGGGCTCAGCCTGTTCTGGGATTCCAGCTTCGGCCCGATCCGCCTGAACGTCGCCTATCCGATCCTGTCCGAGGATGGCGACAACAAGGAATATTTCCGCTTCACCGCCGGAACCCGGTTCTGAGCGCGGCATGGGCTGGCGCGCGATTGCCCTGGCCCTGGCGCTGGCCCTGTCGGGCGCGGCCGCGGCCCAGACCGAGGGGCTGCCGCTGGTCGTGGTCGATCAGGAGCGGATCTTGCAGCAGAGCCTTGCCGGCAAGGCGCTTCTGGCCGAGGAGGAGGCGCTGACCACCCGGCTGATCGAGGAGCGCCGCAGCCTCGAGCGCGCCTTCGAGGAGGAGGAGCGGGCGCTTGCCGCGCGCCGCGACGAGCTGAGCCGCGAGGCCTTCGCGCGCGAGGCGGCCGATTTCGACGCGCGGGTGCGCGCCGCGCGCACCGCCCAGGACGAGAAGGCGATCGCGCTTCAGCGCAGCATCGAGGCCAACCGCAAGCGGTTCCTCGATTCGCTGCAGCCGGTGCTGGTCGAGGTGATGCAGCGCTTCGGCGCCAGCGTGATGCTGGATGTGCGCGCGGTGCTGCTCGCCGATCCCAGTCTCGATGTCACCGGAGAGGTGATCTCCCGGCTCGATGAACTCTATCGCGCAGGGCAGGAAGACCAGACACCGCCCGATCGCCCTTGACGTCGCGCGCCGGGAAGGGTTCAAGGCCGCATCGGACCCGGGCGAAGGCAGGGCGAGGCGATGAGCGAGGACAGCACCAACCCGGGCGGCCCGGCCGCCGGAACGCGCAGCGCGGATCTGGAACGGATCATGCGGATGATCCCGCACCGCTATCCCTTCCTGCTGATCGACGCCGTGCGCGACATCCGCCCGGGCGAAAGCGCGGTGGGCATCAAGAACGTCACCTTCAACGAGCCCCATTTCCAGGGCCATTTCCCGGCCCGGCCGGTGATGCCGGGGGTGCTGATCGTCGAGGCGATGGCCCAGACCTCGGCGGTGCTGGTGGTCGAGACGCTGGACCTGATCGATCAGGGGCTGCTGGTCTATTTCATGACGCTGGATAACACCCGGTTCCGCCGCACGGTGATGCCCGGCGACCGGCTGGAGCTGCATGTGCGGGTCCTGCGCGGGCGGGGCAAGATCTGGAAGTTCCGCGGCGAGGGGCGGGTGGACGGCCAGCTGGTGGCCGAGGCGGAATATTCCGCCATGATCGTCAGCCCCGAGGAAGCGAAGGCCAAGGCATGAGCGCCGCGGGCGCCATCCATCCCACCGCGATCATCGCCGAGGGGGCGGAGATCGCCCCCGATGCGCGCATCGGCCCCTATTGCGTCATCGGCCCCGGGGTGCGGATCGGTCCGGGGGTGGAGTTGAAGGCGCATGTGGTGGTGGACGGGCTGACCGAGATCGGCGCGGGCACGGTCGTGTGGCCCTTCGCCTCGCTGGGCCAGCAGCCCCAGGACCTGAAATACCGCGGCGAGCGCACCCGCCTGGTGATCGGCCGCAACAACATGATCCGCGAACATGTCACCATGTCCACCGGCACCGAACAGGGCGGCGGCGTCACCCGCGTGGGCGATGGCGGGCTGTTCATGGTCGGGGTGCACATCGCCCATGACTGCATGGTGGGCGACGGGGTGATCCTGGCCAACAACGCAACCCTGGCCGGCCATGTGACCCTGGGCGATCAGGTGGTGCTGGGCGGGCTGTCGGCGGTGCATCAGTTCTGCCGCATCGGCCGCGGCGCGATGGTCGGCGGCGTGACCGGGGTCGAGAAGGACGTCATCCCCCACGGGCTGGTCTTCGGCGACCGCGCCCGGCTGCAGGGGCTGAACCTGGTGGGGCTGAAGCGCCGCGGCGCCAGCCGCGAGGCGATCCACGCCCTGCGCGCCGCCTATCAGATGATCTTCGGCGGCGACGGGCCGCTGGCCGCGCGCGCCCGCGCCGCCGCCGAGGCCTTTCCCGACCAGCCGCTGGTGGCCGAGATCGTCGATTTCATCCTGGCGGACAGCCAGCGGCATATCTGCACCCCGGGGGCATGAGCGGGGGGCTGGGCATCATCGCCGGTCAGGGGGAGCTGCCGCGGCTGATCGCCGGGGAATGCGCCCGCCGCGGCATGCCGCATCTGGTGGTGGCCTTCGAGGGTGCCGGGACCGGCGGCTGGGCCGAGGCCCATCCCCATGTGCGGCTGCGCTTCGAGAAGCCCGGCCGGCTGTTCGCCGCCCTGCGCGGGGCGGGCTGCGACCGGGTGACCTTTGCCGGCGCGATGTCGCGCCCGCGGCTGGACCCGCTGCGATTCGATCTCACCGCGCTCAGGCTCGCGCCGCGCATCCTGCCGCTCCTGCGTCAGGGGGATGACGCGACGCTGCGGGGGCTGGCCGCGGTGTTCGAGGCCGAGGGCTTCGTGGTGGAGCCCGCCCACGCCCTGCTCGAGGGGCTGCTGTGCGCCGAAGGCGTGCCCACCCGTGCCCGCCCCGACGAGCAGGATCGCGCCGACGCCGCCCGCGCCGCCCGGCTGGTGGCGGCGATCGGCGCGGCCGATGCCGGGCAGGCGGCGGTGGTGGCGGGGGGGCTGTGCCTCGGCCTGGAATCGATCCAGGGCACCGATGCGCTGCTCGACTTCGTGGCCGCCACCGCGGGACCGTTCCGCGACGGGGCGCGCGGCGTGCTCTACAAGGCACCCAAGCCAGGGCAGGACTGGCGGATGGATCTGCCCGCGATCGGCCCCGAGACGGTGCGCCGCGCCGCGGCCGCGGGCCTTGCCGGAATCGCGCTTCAGGCAGGGGGCGTGCTGGTGCTTGGGCAGGAGGAGACCGTGGCCGAGGCCGACCGTCTGGGGCTGTTCCTGTGGGGCAGGCCGGCGTGAGCGGCCCGCGCCTCTTCCTGGTGGCGGGAGAGCCTTCGGGCGACAGGCTGGGGGCGGCGCTGATGGCCGCGCTGCGGGGCGAACGGCCCGGGGTGCGCTTCCTGGGCGTGGGCGGCGCGCTGATGCGCGAACAGGGTCTCGACCCGCTGTTTCCCATCTCGGACATCGCGGTGATGGGCCTTGTCGAGGTGCTGCCCCGGCTGCGCGGCATCCTGCGCCGCATCGACCAGACCGCCCGCGCGGCGATCGCGGCACGGCCCGATGCGCTGGTCACCATCGACAGCCCGGATTTCACCCTGCGCGTGGCCGCGCGGGTCAGGGCGGCGCTGCCCGGCCTGAAGGTGGTGCACTATGTGGCGCCCTCGGTATGGGCCTGGCGGCCGGGGCGGGCGCGGCGCATGGCGCGCCATGTCGATCACGTCCTGGCGCTTCTGCCCTTCGAGCCGCCCTACATGACCGCTGCGGGGATGGGCTGCGACTTCGTCGGCCACCCGGCGGCGGAACTTCCCGCCCCCGATCCGGCCCTGATGGCCCAGACGCGCCCGGACGGGGGGCCGCTTCTGGCGGTCCTGCCGGGCAGCCGGCGGGGCGAGGTGCGCCGGCTCCTGCCGCTGTTCCGCGCCACCGTGGCCGAGCTGGCCGCGCGGCTGCCGGGCCTTGCGGTGGTGCTGCCCGCGGCCGGGCTGGTCGCGGCCGAGGTCGCCGCCGCGGTGGCCGACTGGCCGGTTCCGGTGCGGCTGCTCGACCCGAGGGGTCTGCCGCCGGCCGTGGCGGAGGCGCGCAAGTTCGCGGCCTTCGCGGCGGCCGATGCGGCGCTGGCCGCCTCGGGCACCGTGGTGCTGGAGCTGGCCGCCATGGGCTGCCCGATGGTGGCGGCCTATCGGGTCAACCACCTGAGCTCGCTGATCGCCCGGCACCTGTTGAGGGTCGACAGCGCCAATCTGGTCAATCTGCTGTGCGGGCGCCACGCGGTGCCGGAATTCCTTCAGGAACATGCCCGCCCGCAGGCGATGGCGGCGGCGCTGCGCCCGCTCCTGACCGATGCGCGCGCGCGCGCGGCCCAGCGCACGGCGCTGGACGAGGCGATGCGCCGCGTCGGGCGCGGGGGCGTGCCGCCCTCGCAACGCGCCGCACATGCGCTTCTGGGCGCGATCGGCCGGGGTGGCGAAACGGTTCCCTAACGCTCGCGGCCTATCCCGGAGGGGCCCGAGAGGAGAGAGCCCCTGTCATGAGCGAGCCAGCCGTCCTGTTCACCGGAATCGGCATCCTCATCGGCGTCGCGCTCGGGGCGCTGGGTGCCGTCCTCATGCGGCGCCTGCGCGCCGGCGGGGGCGACGGGGGCCCGGAGGCGGAGGCGCTGCGCCACGAGCTCGACCGCCTCAGGCGGGTCACCGCCGCCCCGGTTCAGGCCGCGCTGCATGCCGCCGATGCGCTGGTGCTTCAGGACATGCGCGGGCGCATCCTGTGGTGCAATCCCGCCTTCGCCGAGCTGACCGGATGGAGCGAGGCGGAGGTGATCGGCCGCCGGCCGCAGGAATTCCTGTTGCCGCCCGAGGAGCGCCCCGCGCCGGCGGCGCTGGAACGGTTCCGCTACCGCCCCGATCTGCCGGATTTCCAGGATTTCCTGCTGGTGCGCAACGTGACGCGCGGCGGCGAGCCGTTCTGGAACCAGGTCAGCCTGGCCCATGTTCCCGGCGAGGAGGGGGGCGAGGGCGCGGTGGTCACCGTCTGCCGGGACGTGACCGAGCAGGTCGAGGCGCTGGAGGAAGCCCAGGCCGGGATGGCGCGCAGCTGGTGCTTCGAGGGTCTTGCCGAGGCGGGGCGCGAGGCGATGGCGCTTCTGGATCTGGCCGGGCGGCTGGAATGGGCAAATCCGGCCTTCCTGCGCCTGGCCGGGGCCGGCCTGGCCGAGCTGCGCGGACAGCGGGCGCTGCGCCGCGTCCTTCCGCCCGATGCCCTGCCCGACGGGGACTGCCCCGACGACCCTTCGGCGCCGATCTACCGCGAGGCCCGGGTGCTGCAGGCGGCGACCGGCGCGGGCGAGGAGCGCTGGTTCGAGCTGCGCCTGCGGCTGCTGCGGCCCGGAGGAGAGGGATTCGCCGGCACGCGGCCCGCGCCGCGCGTCGCGGCGGTGCTGCTCGACGTCAGCCCCCTCGTGGCGCAGGAACGCGAGCTGCGCGCCGCGCGGGCCGAGCTGGACCGGCGCGAGGGGATCGATCCGGTCACCGGCGTGGCCAACCGCCATGTGATCCGCCGCGCCCTGGCCGCCGCCCTCGCCGAGGATGGGCTGCGCCACCGCCGCACCGGCCTCGTCCATCTCGAACCGGTCGGACTTGGTGAGATCAACGGATCGCTGGGCACCGACGCGGCCGACGCCGCGCTGGCCGAGTTCGCCAGGCGTCTGCAGGCGGCGCTGGCCGAAGGCGAACAGCTGGGCCGGGCCTTCGGCGCGGGCTTCCTGATCATCTGCCCGGGGATAGGCGGGATCGAGGGTCTTCGCGCCCGGGCCGAGGCGCTGATCGGGGCGGTGGCGGGCGCGATCGAATGGCAGGACTGCAAGCTGCGGCTCGGCGCGCGGGCGGGGGTGGCGCTGTCGGAGTCGGGGCAGTATCAGGCCGCGCTTCTCGCCCGCCATGCGGCGATCGCGCTGGACACGGCCCGCCGCGGGCGGTCCGCGGCGGTCGGCCTGTTCACCGCCGAGATGGAAAGGGTCTGGACGGAACGCCTCGCCCTGCGCGCGGATCTGGCCCGGGCGATCGGCACCGACCAGTTCCGCATCCATTTCCAGCCCCAGATCGCGCTGACCGAGGGGCGCGTGGCCGGGGCCGAGGCGCTGCTGCGCTGGCAGCATCCCGAACGCGGCCTGATTGCGCCGGGGGAGTTCCTGCCGCTGGCCCGCGCCGCCGGCCTTGCCGAGGAGCTGGACCGCGTCGCCATGGCCGCGGCGCTGGACGCCATGGCCGCCCTGCGGGCCGATGGCGTCGATCCGGGGCGGGTGGGGCTGAATGTCGAAGCGGAGACGCTGTGCAGCGCGGGCTTTGCCGACCGGCTGCTGTGGGAGCTCGACGCCCGCGATCCCGCGCGCGGCGATCTCGCATTGGAGCTTGCGGCTGCCGCGCTGACCGGCTGCGATGCGGTGCTGGGAGCGGCG
>RFGB01000184.1 GCA_003697125.1 Alphaproteobacteria bacterium | reverse complement strand
TCAAGCTCGGCCCAGGCGCCGGCGCGGTCCACCGTGGCGGTGCGGGCGATGCCATACCAGCTCGCCGCCACCCCGCGCCCGCGCCGCCAGCGTCCGGCCCCGCCGGCCCCGGCGATGCGCGCGGGGGCGGCGAAGCGCGCGCCCAGCGTGCAGGGCGCGCGGGTGCCCGGGCCGCCGAGGTCGCCCCGGACCGGTCCGCGCACCCGCGGCGCCCCCCGCTCCCAGCGCGCGGCCTGCTCGGCGGCGTCCAGCACGCGCCCGATCGAGGCCGTCTCCAGCCGCTGGCGGATATGGGTGAGCGAGCCCGGGCGCATCATGTTGATGCGCCGGATCTCGAAGGGGTCGAGCCCCAGCCGCTCGGCGGCGATGTCCATCATGCTTTCGGTGGCGAAATGCGCCTGCATGCCGCCGAAGGTGCGGAAGGCGCCCGACGGCGTGTTGTTGGTGTAGACCGCGCGGGTGTCGACCTTGAGATTCTCGATCTCGTAGGGCCCGCAGGAGAGGATCGCCGCCTTGCGCATCACCCCTTCGGAGGACATCGCATAGGCGCCGCCATCCGACAGCATGTCGAATTCCACCGCGGTGATGCGCCCGTCGCGGGTCAGCCCCATGCGGTATTTCACCCGGCTCGGGTGGCGCTTGGCCGAGGCGATCATCGACTCCTCGCGGGTGAAGACGAGCCTGACCGGGCGGTAGGTCTTCAGCGCCGCCAGCGCCAGGATGCCCTGATAGATCATGTCCTCCTTGCCGCCGAAGCCCCCGCCCACCGGCGACATGATGAAGCGCACCTTGTTGATCGGCCGCGCGAGGATGTCGGCCAGCATGTGCCGGTGATGGGTGATGTTCTGGCTGGGCGAGATCACCGTGAGCACGTCATCGGCATCGACATAGGCAAGCCCGGCCTCGGGCTCGAGATAGGCATGCTCGACCTGCTGGGTGCGGAACTCCTCCTCGATGATCACGTCGGCCGCGGCGAAGCCCTTCCTCACATCGCCCTTGCGGACGGGGATGTGCATCACGACGTTGTCGCGGGCGTGGTCGTGGATCACCGGCGCGCCGGGGGCGAGCGCATCCTCGGGCGTGAAGACGCCGGGAAGCTCGCGATACTCCACCCGGATCTTCTTCAGCGCCTTGCGCGCGATCGCCTCGGTCTCGGCCGCCACCGCGGCGACCGCCTCGCCCACATGGCGCACCTTGCCGCGCGCCAGCACCGGCTGGTCATGGATGAAGACGCCGAAGCCGTCGGTGCCGGGCACGTCATCGGCGGTGACCACGCAGGCCACCCCCTCCATCGCCTCGGCCTCGGAGGTGTCGATGGCGACGATCTCGGCATGGGGCAGCGGCGAACGCAGCACCGCCATGTGCAGCATGTCCGGCATCACCATGTCGCCGGCATATTTCAGCCGCCCGGTGACCTTTGCCGGCGCGTCGATGCGCGGGGCGTTGGCGCCGATCCACGACTCGCCCGGCCCCTCGGGCTCCAGCTCCTCGGCACCGCGCCGGCCGGTCACCACGTCGCGGGCAAGCTCGACCGCCTCGATGATCTTGGCATAACCCGTGCAGCGGCATATGTTGCCGCCCATCCGCTCCTTGATCTCGTCAAGGCTCGCCTCGGGCGCCTCGCGCAGCACCGCCGTCGCGGCCATCACCATGCCGGGGATGCAGTAGCCGCACTGGCTGGCGCCGGTCTTGGCGAAGGCGCGCTGCACCACATCCAGCGTGCCGGGGCGGGCCAGCCCCTCCACCGTCTCGATGCGCGCCCCCTCGGCCTGGGCGGCGGGCATCAGGCAGGATTTCACCAGCCGGCCGTTGACGAAGACCGAGCATGTGCCGCATTCGCCCGCGCCGCAGCCCTCCTTGGTGCCGGTGAGATTGAGCTCGTCGCGCAGGAAGTCGAGCAGCCGCGCGCCGGGATCGGTGCGGCGGCGGACCTTGCGGCCATTGACCTCGGCCGAAATCTCGATTGCAGGATTCGATGCATCAGGCATTTGCAGCCTCCCTCTGGCCGGCCGCCTTCTCGACGCGGGCGCGTTCCACCGCCTCCTCGAGCGCGGCGCGCACCAGCCCCGGCACCAGCCGCCGGCGGTATTCGACCCGAGAGCGCGAGGCGACGCGCCCGGCGGTCGGCGCCGCCGCCGCCTCGATCAGCTCGGGCGTGACCCGCTCGCCCATGAGCCGCTCCTCGACATCGCCGAGCCGCAGCGGCACCGGCCCGACGCCGCCCAGCGCGACGCGCACATCCTCGATCCGCGTGCCGGCGGCGTCGAGCCTTACCAGCGCCGCGACGCAGGCCACCGAGATGACCAGCGAGCGCCTCAGCCCCACCTTCTGGAAGGACGCGCCATAGCCCTCGGCGGCATCGACAAGCACGGCGCTGACGATCTCGTCGCGCGCCAGACGCGTGCGCCCCGGTCCGGTGACGAAATCGGCCACCGGCAGGGTGCGGCGCATCACCTGGCCATCGGCGAGGCGGCAAAGCTCGATCTCGCCGTTGAGCGCCAGCACCGGCGGGGTGCCGTCGGCCGCCGGCGAGGCGTTGACCAGATTGCCGGCGAGCGTGGCCTGCTGGCGGATCTGGTCATCGGCGAACCATACCGCGCACAGCGGCATCACCGGCAGCAGCCGGGACAGCGCGGGATCCTCCAGGAACTCCTGCCAGACGACATTGGCCCCGAGCCGGACCCGGCCGCCCTGGCGCTGGTGGCCCGAGAGCTCCTCCACGGCGGTCAGGTCGATCAGCATCGGCAGCTCGACATCGCCCGCGCGCCCCTCCCGCGCCCAGGGCAACAGATCGGTCGCCCCGGCGACGAGCCGCGCACCCTCCGGCGCCTCGGCCCGAAGCATGAGCGCCTCCTTCAGCGTGCGGGGGCGTTCGTAGCGCGCGCAGCTCAGCATGGCGTCTCCTCCTCCCCGGCCCGGCGGCGGCTATTCCGCCGCCACCTTGCCCTGTGCCGCGTGGCGGTTCTTCACCACCACCTTGATCGCGTCGTCCACCCGGTCCTTGGCGTAGCGGATCGCCTCGAGAAGATCGTCAATCTCGAAGGTGTGGGTATGGATGAGCGTGGCGTCGAAGCGCTTCTGGCGCATGAAGGCCTCGGCGCGGTGGGTGGCCGACTTGCCCTCGCCGCGGATGCCGTAGAGATAGATGTTGTTGCGCACCAGATGCGCCACATCCACCTGCGGCGGCTCGCTGGGGAAGGCGGCGAGGCAGACCTTGCCGCCGCGGTTGACCATCTGGCAGGCCTCGTTGACGGCATTCGGCGCGGCGGAGCATTCGAGCACATAGTCCGCGCCCATGCCGCCGGTGAGCCGCTTCACCGCCTCGACGGGATCCTCGCGGCGGATGTTGATGACATGGTCGGCGCCGAGCTTCCTGCCGATCTCGAGGCGGTTGTCGCGCGTGCCGGTCAGGATCACCGGCTGCGCGCCCAGCGCCTTGGCCACCGCCACGCCCAGAAGCCCGATGGGCCCCGGCCCGGTGACCACCACGCTCTCGCCCGCGACAAGCCCGCCCAGTTCGGTCAGCCCGTACATCGCGGTGCCGGCGGTGACGACCAGCGTCGCCTCCTCGTCGGACATCGAATCGTCCACATGCACCAGGGTGTTGATGTTGTTG
>RFGB01000183.1 GCA_003697125.1 Alphaproteobacteria bacterium | reverse complement strand
GTTCGAGGAGCATCCCGCCGAGGCGAAGGTCATCGCGGGCAAAATCGTCGAGGCGGCGCTGGCGCGCGAGGCGGCGCGCAAGGCGCGGGAGATGACCCGCAAGTCGGCGATGACCGTGGCCAGCCTGCCCGGCAAGCTGGCCGACTGTCAGGAGAAGGATCCCGCCAAGTCGGAGCTGTTCATCGTCGAGGGCGACAGCGCCGGCGGCTCGGCCAAGCAGGGGCGCAACCGCCAGAACCAGGCGGTGCTGCCGCTCAGGGGAAAGATCCTGAACACCGAACGCGCGCGCTTCGAGAAGATGCTGGGCTCGGAGACCATCGGCACGCTGATCACCGCGCTCGGCACCGGCATCGGCCCCGACGAGTTCGACCTGAACAAGCTGCGCTATCACAAGATCATCATCATGACCGATGCGGATGTGGACGGCGCCCATATCCGCACCCTGCTGCTGACCTTCTTCTTCCGGCAGATGCCGCAGCTGATCGAGGCGGGGCATCTGTTCATCGCGCAGCCGCCGCTCTACAAGGTCACGCGCGGCCGTTCCGAGGTGTATCTGAAGGACCAGACCGCGCTGGAGGACTATCTGATCGAGCAGGGCACCACCGATGCGGTGCTGAGGCTCGGCTCGGGCGTGCAGCTGGGCGGGCCCGATCTGAGGCGGCTGATCGAGGAGGCGCGCACGGTGCGCACCCTGCTCAGGGCCTATCCCACCCATTACCCCCGTGTCGTGCTGGAACAGGCCGCGATCGCCGGGGCGCTGGGTCGCCCGGTGGGCGAGGATGGCGAGGCGCTGGCCCGGGCGGTGGCCGAACGGCTGGACCGCATCGCATCGGAATACGAGCGGGGCTGGAGCGGGCGACCCACCCAGGATGGCGGCCTGCGGTTCAGTCGCACGCTGCGCGGGGTCGAGGAGGTGCGGATCATCGACGCGACCGCGCTGATCTCGGCCGAGAGCCGCCGGCTGGGGGCGATGGCGGCGTCGCTGCGCGAGACCTATGGCGAGACGGCGCAGCTTGTCCGCCGCGATCGCGCGGTGCCGATCAACGCGCCGACCGAACTTCTGGAGGCGGTTCTGGCCGAGGGCGAGAAGGGCCTGACGCTGCAGCGCTACAAGGGACTGGGCGAGATGAATCCCGACCAGCTGTGGGAGACGACGCTGGACCCGGAGGCGCGCACCCTCCTGCAGGTGCGCATCGAGCATGTCGACGAGGCCAACGAGATCTTCACCAAGCTGATGGGCGATGTCGTCGAGCCGCGGCGCCAGTTCATCCAGGAGAACGCGCTGAGCGTGGACAATCTCGACATCTGAGGCGCGCGGGGCCCTGCGCCCCCTTCGCGGGTCGCCCCGCCCGGTCGGGCGGCGCGCGCGGCCCCGGCGCCGGGCATGCCCACCCGCGACCCGCGAAGGGGGACGCATGGACATCCGTCAGCTCGAGTATCTGGTCGCGCTGGCCCGCGAGCGTCACTTCACCCGCGCCGCGGCCGCGTGCAACGTGACCCAGCCGACCCTGTCGGGGCGGATCCGCCAGCTGGAGCAGGAGCTGGGCGTGCCGATCGTCCGCCGGGGCCAGCGTTTCCAGGGCTTCACCGAGGAGGGGGAGCGGGTGCTGGAATGGGCGAGGCGCATCGTCGCCGCCCGCGACGGGCTGCGCGACGAGCTTGCCGGCATGACCGGAAGCGGGGCGGGGCGGCTGGTGCTGGGGGTGATCCCCTCGGCCCTGCCGCTGATCCCGCCGCTGACCGCCGCGGTGCGTGCCGCCGCACCGCAGGCGCAGATCACCATCCTGTCGCAGACCTCGCGCCAGATCGCCCGCGGGCTGGCGGAATCGACCATCGACGCTGGGGTCAGCTATCTCGACAACGAACCGCTGCCCGAACTGCTGGTCCGGCCGCTGCATGTCGAAAGCTACTGCCTGTTCATGCGCACCGATCATCCGCTTGCCGGCCGGGAACGGATCGGCTGGGCCGAGGCGGCGGCGCATCCGCTGTGCCTTCTGACCCCCGACATGCAGAACCGGCGCATCGTCGATGCCGCCTTCCGCCGGGCCGGCGCCCGCCCGGTGGCGGAGGTCGAATCAAACTCGGTGGTCACCCTGATCGCCCATGTCCGCCAGGGAGGGCTGGCCACCGTGCTGCCCGGGCATTTCGCCGCCCTGACCGCGGGGGACCGCGATCTGTGCCGCATTCCCCTGACCGATCCCGAAATCGCCCAGCGCATCGGGCTGATCACCATCGACCGCGACCCGCTGCCGCGGCTGGTCGCACTGGCCGTGGCGGCGGCCGGGGCGACCGGATCCTGACCGGCTGCAACTGTGTCCCCCGCCTATCGTCCCATCGGCCGATTCGATTTGCCGGCGCGGATCGTGTATACAAGAGTGCCGCCGGAAGCGGGGACGGAACATGGTCGATTCGGCGACGGTGGACGACATCTGCGCACGGCATGGCGACGCGCCCGATGCGCTGATCGAGGTGCTGCATGACGTGCAGGAGGCGCTGGGCTTCCTGCCCGAGGAGGCGCTGGCGCGCATCGCCCATCGCCTGAATCTCAGCCGTGCCGAGGTGCATGGCGTGGCCAGCTTCTATCACGATTTCCGCCTGCGCCCGGGCGGGCGGGTCACGCTGCGGCTGTGCCGGGCCGAGGCCTGCCAGGCGATGGGTGCCGAGGCGCTGATCGAGGCGGTCAGCCGCAGGCTCGGCGCGGCGCCGGGCACGGTGTCGGCCGCCGGCGTGGCGGTGGAGCATGTCTATTGCCTAGGCAATTGCGCGCTGGCGCCGGCGGCGATGGTGGGCGATCGGCTGATCGGCCGCGCCACCCCCGAGGCGATCGCCGCAAGGCTGGCCGATGCCGGGGTCTGAGGGAGGCGGAATGCGCTTCTATGTGCCCTGCGACAGTGCCGCGGTCTCGGTCGGGGCCGACGACGTGGCCGCCTGGCTGGCCGCACAGGGGCATGAGGTCGTCCGCACCTCCTCGCGCGGGATGTTCTGGCTGGAACCGCTTGTCGAGATCGACAGCTCCGAAGGGCGGCTCGGCTTCGGCCCGGTGACCCCGGGCGACCGGCTGGAGGATCGCGCGCTGGGGCCGGTGGCCGAGATCCCCTTCCTGAAGAACCAGGAAAGGCTGATCTTCGCCCGCGCGGGGCTCACCCGGCCGCTCAGCCTCGAGGATTACGAGGCCCATGGCGGCCTTGCCGCCCTGCGCGCCGCCCGCGCGATGACGCCCGACGAGATCTGCCGCCAGATCGAGGAAAGCGGCCTGCGCGGGCGCGGCGGCGCGGGCTTTCCCGCCGGGATCAAGTGGCGCACCGTGCTGGAACGCCCGGGGCCGAAATTCGTCGTCTGCAATGCCGACGAGGGCGATTCGGGCAGCTTCGCCGACCGGATGGTGATGGAGGGTGATCCCTTCCTGCTGATCGAGGGGATGGCGATCGCCGCCCGCGCCACCGGGGCCGAACGCGGCTTCGTCTACATCCGCTCGGAATATCCCGCAGCGATCGCCCGCATGCGCGCGGCCATCGCCACCATGCGCGATGCGGGCTGGCTGGACGGATTCGAACTCTCGGTGCGGCGCGGCGCGGGCGCCTATATCTGCGGCGAGGAAACCGCGATGCTGGAGAGTCTGGAGGGGCGCCGCGGCACCGTGCGGGCCAAGCCGCCGATTCCGGCCGTCTCCGGCCTGTTCGGCCGCCCGACCCTGATCCACAACGTGCTGACCCTGGCAGCGGTGCCCTGGATCGTCACCAATGGCGCGGCGGCCTATCGCGCGCTGGGCCGCGGCCGGTCGACCGGAACCCAGCCCTTCCAGCTGGCCGGGAACATCGCCCGCGGCGGGCTGGTCGAGAAGGCCTTCGGCGTCACCCTGCGCGAGCTGGTGGAGGATTTCGGCGGCGGCACCGCCACCGGCCGCCCGCTGCGCGCGGTGCAGATCGGCGGGCCGCTCGGCGCCTATGTCTCGGCGGCGATGCTGGACCTGCCCATGGATTACGAGGCGCTGGCCGAGGCCGGCGCCATGCTGGGCCATGGCGGCATCGTGGTCTTCGATGACAGCGTGGACATGGCGCGCATGGCCCGTTTCGCCTTCGAGTTCTGCGAGATCGAGAGCTGCGGCAAGTGCACCCCCTGCCGGATCGGGGCGGTGCGCGGCCGCGAGACGGTCGAGCGGATCCTGCGCGGGCAGGATGTCGCCCGCAACATCGCGCTGATCGAGGATCTGGCCGAGGTGATGCGCGACGGCTCGCTGTGCGCGATGGGCGGGCTGACGCCGATGCCCGTGCTCTCGGCCATCCGGCTGTTCCCCGAGGATTTCGACCGCGCGCCGCGCGCGGCGGCGGAGTGATGACCATGACCATCCACCCGATTCCCGACCTTGGCACCCGCAAGCGGCAGGGGCCGCCCGTGACGCTGACCATCGACGGCGTGTCCGTCACCGTCCCCGAAGGCACCAGCGTGATGCGCGCCGCGGCCGAAATCGGCCATGCCATCCCGCGGCTTTGCGCCACCGACATGCTGGAGGCATGGGGATCGTGCCGGATGTGCCTGGTCGAGATCGAGGGGGTGCGGGGGACGCCGGCCTCATGCACCACGCCGGTGCGCGAGGGGATGGTCGTGACCACCCGCTCGCCCCGGCTCGAGAAGCTGCGGCGGGGGGTGATGGAGCTCTACATCTCCGACCATCCGCTCGACTGCCTGACCTGCGCGGCCAATGGCGACTGCGAGCTTCAGGACACCGCCGGCGAGGTCGGGCTGCGCGAGGTCCGCTACGGCTTCGCGGGCGACAACCATTTCGACCCCGACCGGCGCGCGCCGGTGGACGACTCGAATCCCTACTTCGCCTATGACCCGTCGAAATGCATCGTCTGTTCGCGCTGCGTGCGCGCCTGCGAGGAGGTGCAGGGCACCTTCGCCCTGACCATCGAGGGGCGCGGCTTCGACAGCCGCGTCTCGTTCGGGTCGGCCTCCGACAATGTCTTCTCCTCGGACTGCGTCTCCTGCGGCGCCTGCGTGCAGGCCTGCCCCACCGCCACGCTGCAGGAAAAGTCGGTCATCGCCCACGGCCTGCCCAACCGGGTGGTCGAGACGACCTGCGCCTATTGCGGGGTGGGCTGCTCGTTCCGCGCCGAACTGCAGGGCAACGAGGTGATCCGCATGGTGCCCGCCAAGACCGGCGGCGCCAATGAGGGGCATTCCTGCGTCAAGGGCCGTTTCGCCTGGGGCTATGCCACCCATCGCGACCGGGTGACCAGCCCGATGATCCGCGAGCGGATCACCGATCCCTGGCGCAAGGTCGGCTGGGACGAGGCGATCGCCTTCGCCGCCGAACGCTTCCGCGCCATCCAGGCCGCCCACGGAAAGGGGGCGATCGGGGGCATCACCTCCTCGCGCTGCACCAATGAGGAGGTCTATGTGGTGCAGAAGATGGTCCGCGCCGCCTTCGGCACCAATAATGTCGATACCTGCGCGCGGGTCTGCCATGCCCCCACCGGATACGGCCTGAAGCAGACCTTCGGCACCTCGGCTGGCACCCAGGATTTCCGCTCGGTCGAACAGGCCGACGTGATCCTGCTGATCGGCGCCAACCCCACCGATGCCCATCCGGTCTTCGCCAGCCGGCTGAAGCGGCGCCTGCGCCAGGGGGCGAAGATCATCGTGGTCGACCCCCGGCGCATCGATCTGGTCCGCAGCCCCCATGTCAGCGCCGCCTTCCACATCCCGCTGCGGCCGGGCACCAATGTCGCGGTGATGAACGCCTTCGCCCATGTGATCGTGACCGAGGGTCTGGTGGACGAGGCCTTCGTCGCCGAACGCTGCGAGACCGAGGAATACCGCCGCTGGGCCGCCTTCGTGGCCGAGCCGCGCAACAGCCCCGAGGCGCTGGCCGACGCGATCGGCGTGCCGGCCGAGACGCTGCGCGCGGCGGCGCGGCTCTATGCCACCGCCCGCAATGCCGCGATCTATTACGGGCTGGGCGTCACCGAACACAGCCAGGGGTCGACCATGGTCATGGCGATGGCCAATCTTGCCATGGCCACCGGAAACATCGGCCGCCCGGGGGTCGGGGTGAACCCGCTGCGCGGGCAGAACAACGTGCAGGGATCGTGCGACATGGGGTCCTTCCCGCACGAGCTGCCGGGCTATCGCCATGTCTCGGATGCCGCGGTGCGCGCGGCATTCGAGGCCGAATGGGGCGTGCCGATCGACCCCGAACCGGGGCTGCGCCTGCCCAACATGCTGGCCGCGGCGCTGGACGGATCCTTCCGCGGCATCTTCATCCAGGGCGAGGACATCGCCCAGTCCGACCCCGACACCCAGCATGTGCAGGCCGCGCTGCAGGCGATGGATCTGGTGGTCGTCCAGGACCTGTTCCTGAACGAGACCGCGGCCTTCGCCCATGTCTTCCTGCCCGGGACCAGCTTCCTCGAGAAGGACGGAACCTTCACCAATGCCGAACGGCGCATCAACCGCGTGCGCCCGGTGATGCCCCCCCTGACCGGCCTGTCGGAATGGGAAACCGTCTGCCGGCTGGCCACGGCGATGGGCTACCCCATGTCCTATGACGGCCCGGCGGCGATCATGGACGAGATCGCGCGCCTCACCCCCAGCTTCGCCGGCGTCAGCCATGCCCGGCTGGATGCCGAAGGGTCGATGCAGTGGCCGGTGAACGACGCCCACCCCAACGGCACCCCGGTCATGCATGTCGACGGCTTCGTGCGCGGCAAGGGGCGCTTCATGCTGACCGAATTCGTGCCGACCGAGGAACGCACCACGCGCCGCTTCCCGCTGATCCTGACCACCGGCCGGATCCTCAGCCAGTACAATGTCGGCGCCCAGACCCGGCGCACCGCCAACAGCCTGTGGCACCCCGAGGACATGCTGGAGATCCACCTCTTCGATGCCGAACAGCGGGGCATCGCCACCGGCGATGTCGTCGCGCTGATGAGCCGCAAGGGCGAGATCACCCTGCGCGCCCTGGTGACCGATCGCGTGCCCCAGGGCGTGGTCTATACCACCTTCCACCATCCCGAGACCGGCGCCAATGTCGTGACGACCGAGTTTTCGGACTGGGCAACCAACTGCCCGGAATACAAGGTGACCGCCGTCGAGGTCCGCCCCGCCAACCGGCCGGTGGGCTGGCGCGAGACCTACGCCACGCTGCACGAGACCCATTACCGGGTCAGGGCGGCGGAATGACCGAACTGCGCCGGCTGACCGGGCCGATGCCGCCCCCCGCCAGCCCGGCGCGGGGGCGGATCGGCGGCCGCCCCGCGATGTGGCAGCTGGCCGAGGAGGCGCCGGTGGCCTTTCTCCTCAACGGCGACTCCTTCGCGGTGATGCTGGCAAGCCCGGCCGATCTGGAGGATCTCGCCATCGGTTTCGCCCTGACCGAGGGGCTTGTCGCCGCGGCCGAGGAGATCGAGAGCCTGCGCATCGCCGAAGCCCAGCAGGGCTATGTGGTCAACCTGAAGCTGCCCGAGGCCCGGGTCCGCGCCGCCGAGGGCCGCCGGCGCAGCCTTGCCGGGCGGGCCGGTTGCGGGCTGTGCGGCGCCCAGACCATCGCGGCGGCGCTGCCGCCGCCGCGCCGCGTCGCCGGACCATGGCCGGAACCGGCGGCGGTGGCGCGGGCCTTCGCCGCCCTGCCGGGGGCGCAGCCGCTCAATGCCAGCACGCGCTCGGTCCATGGCGCCGCCTTCTGCGACCGGTCCGGGCGCATCCTCGCGCTGCGCGAGGATGTGGGCCGGCACAATGCGCTGGACAAGCTGGGGGGGGCGATGCTCCGCGCCGGGCTGGATGCCGGCCAGGGCTTCGCGGTGCTGACCAGCCGCATCGGCGTCGAGCTGGTGCAGAAGGCCGCCGCGCTGGGCCTGCCCTTCGTCGCCGCGCTGTCGGCGCCCTCGGCGCTGGCGCTGCGCATGGCCGGGGCCTGCGGCATGGGCCTCGCCAGCCGCGCCGGCGACGGGGTCATGATGTTCGATCCGCCAGGCTGTGGAGAGGATGCCGCATGACGGTCGCAGAACTCGTGCGCATGGCCAATCAGATCGCCGCCTTCAACGCCGCCTATCCGCGCGATGAGGCGATTCGCGGCATGGAGGAGCATATCCGCGCCTTCTGGGAGCCGCGGATGCGCCGCATGATGGCCGAGCATCTCGCCGCCGGCGGCGAGGGACTGACCGAACTGGCGCGCGAGGGGGCGGCGCGGGCCTGCGGCATCATCCAGCGCGCGTGACGTCCCCCGCTTGACGGGCGCGGCCGGCCGCGACCACACTGCCCCCACGACGCCCCGCCGGGCCGACTCCGCCCCGATCGCGCGGCGGGGCCCGGTCCGGCCCTGCCCGGAGATCCCGATGACGCTTGCCCGCGGCCGCCATTTCCTGTCGATACCCGGACCCTCGGTGATGCCCGAGCGGGTCCTGCGCGCGATGCACCGCGATGCGCCGAACATCTATGAGGGCGAGATCATCGCCCTGACGCGCGAGGTGATCGCCGGGCTCAAGCGCGTGGCCTGCACCGGGCACCATGCGATGCTGTACATCTCGAACGGCCATGGCGCCTGGGAGGCGGCGCTGACCAATACCCTGTCGCGCGGGGACCGCGTGCTGGCGCTGGCCACCGGGCGCTTCGCGCGCGGCTGGGCCGAAATGGCCCGGCGGCTCGGGGTCGCGGTCGAGATCCTCGATTTCGGCCCGCGCGCGGCGGTGGACCCCGACCGGCTCGAGGACGCCCTGCGCGCCGCGCCCGACACCCGCGCGGTGCTGGTCTGCCAGACCGATACCGCAAGCTCGGCGCTCAACGACATCCCGGCGATCCGCGCGGCGATGGATGCGGCGGGGTCATCGGCGCTGCTGATGACCGACAACATCGCCAGCCTCGCCTGCGACGAATTCCACATGGACGCCTGGGGCGTGGACGTGACGGTCGCCGCCTGCCAGAAGGGGCTGATGACGCCACCCGGGGTGGGGATCGTCTTCGCCGGACCCAGGGCCGAGGCCGCGCGGCGACGGGCGGATCTTGTCACGCCCTACTGGGACTGGCGGCCCCGGATGCATCCCGAGGAGCAGTACCAGCTGTTCTGCGGCACCGCGCCGACCCATCACATCTTCGGGCTGGCCGAGGCGCTGCGGATGATCTTCGAGGAGGGGCTCGAAGCGGTGTGGGCGCGGCATCGTGTCCTGGCGGGGGCGGTCCATGCGGCTGTCGAGGCCTGGGGCTCGGGCGGCCCGTGGGAGCTCAACATACCCGACCCGGCCGCCCGCTCGGCGGCGGTGACGACGATCCGCGCGGGCACGGTCGATGTCGCGCCGCTGCGCGCGCTGGCCGACGCCACGCTGGGGGTGACCCTGGGCGTGGGGCTGGCCCTGGGCACGCCGGTGGCAGGCTCGCGCGAACCCGGCGTGTTCCGCATCGGCCATATGGGGCATGTGAACCCGGCGATGCTGCTGGGCACGCTGGGCGCGGTGGAAAGCGCGATGCAGGCGCTGGGGCTGCCCCATGGCCGCGGGGCGGTGGAGGCGGCGGCAGCGGTGATCGCCGCTGCCGCGGACCGCCCCGCCCGGGCGGCGCAATGATCCCCCGGGGCGGCGAGCCCGGTAGGCGGGTGGCACGACGCCGGGCTTCGCGGGCGGTTCGCGCGCGGCGCAGCCGCGCCGCCCGGGCGCCATCGGCGCCCGGGCGCG
>RFGB01000182.1 GCA_003697125.1 Alphaproteobacteria bacterium | reverse complement strand
GAAGACCCCGGCAGGCGGGGTGGGGGGATCGCCGTCGGCGGCGGTGGGCTGGGCAGGGGACGGGCCGGCGGCGCCCGGTGGACGCGGCGCGGACAGACCCGGCAGCACGAGCGTCATGTCTCCGATCCTCCTGCCACCCGCAGCCCGACCCGTCTCCGGTCTAGCCCGCGATGCCTTACGAAATCTTTTACCGCCGCCGGGGGATCATCGCCGCGCGGCCCCGGCCCGGGGCCGCGACATGCCGCAGGATTCTGTGCAAGGAATGCCGATGCCGTCCCCCCTGCCATCCCCCGCCCTGCCGCCCGCCCTTGCGCTGCCCGCCGCGCCCCGGCCGGTGCCGGCGGCCGCCATCCCGGATGAGGGGCGCATCGCGGCGCTGCGCCAGGCGGCCGAGGCCTTCGAGGCCGCCTTCCTGGCCGAGATGCTGAAGGCGGCCGGGTTCGGCCGCCCGATCGCGGGTCTCGGCGGGGGCGGCGCGGGAGAGGAGGCCTTTTCCAGCCTTCTGGTGCGCGAGCAGGCCAGCCGCATGGTGAAGGCGGGGGGAATCGGACTGGCCGAGACGGTGTTCCGGGCGCTGGTGGCACGGGAGGCAGGGGGAGAGGAGCGCGATGCTTGACCGTCTGCTTGCCCCCGGGTCCGGGTTCCAGCGCCGCATCGCTGCGCTCGTCGCGCTGCTCGAGACCGAACGCGGGCTGATCCGCCGGGGCGCCATCGCCGAGCTGGCCGCGCTGGATGCGCGGCGGCAGAAGCTCCTCGCCGCGCTGGCCGAGGCCGATCCCCCCCCGGGGCCGGAGAGTGCGGCGGCGCTGGAGGCGCTGCGCCAGGCGGCCGAGCGCAACCTGCGCCTGCTGCAGTCCTTCCGTGACGGGCTGGCGCGGGCCGGCGAACGGGCGCGGCGGATGGCCCGCGACAGCGCCGCCATCGGTCTGTACGGGCCGGGCGGCGAACGCCGCGGCGAGCTTTCCGCCCCGCCGGCCCGCGACCGCCGCGCCTGAGCGCGCCGGCCCTCAGGCCGGCAGCCGCTCCACCACCCCGGATGGCGCCGGCGCCGACGCCGCCGCAGGCACCACCCGGCCGGCCCGGGCCCATTCCTCGATCTGCTCCATGCCGCCAAGCGCCTCGATCAGTGGCTCCAGCACCTTGCCATAGCGCTTCCAGCGGCCGACGGACTTGGTGTTCACCCCCTCGCGGATCTGGCGGGCCGAGGCGGTCTTCACCGTCCGCCCCGAGGCGGCGACGTCGAGGCAGGCCGCATCCCAGGGCAGGCCCAGGAAGTCGACGATCCGCCGCGACTGGTTCTCGAAATCCTCCACCAGCTGCTGATAGTTGACCTCCAGCATCGGCAGCGGCAGCACCTCGCGCCAATGTGCCAGCACCCGCTGGAAGGCCTTGTACTGGGCGGCCAGGGTCGGGATGGTGTTGGTATAGGAATACTGCACGTCGTTGAACCGCTGGAACAGGCAGCTGACGCAGTTGTCCAGCGGATGGCGGTGGATGACGATCACCCGGGCATTGGGGAAGAAGCGCGCGATCAGGCCGAGGCGGAAGACGTTCTCGGGCAGCTTGTCGGTGAATCGCGCGAAGCTGCGCCCATGTGCCAGATTCGCGGCCTGGCTCAGCAGATGGCTGGCGGCCACCTCCTCGACCTGGGGGGGGATCACCCGCACCGCCTCGAAGGCATTGGCGATGTCGGCATTCTGGCTGGCCCAGCTGATCGCCAGAAGCTCGCCGATTCGCGCACCCGACAGCTCGCCGCAGGCCAGGATGTCGCGATGGCCCGACAGCATCGTCTCGGTGAAGGTGGTGCCGGAACGGGGCATGCCGACGATGAAGACCGGCGCCTCGGTCGGATTGCCGCCGCAGGGCACGCGCCGCAGCGCGGCGGCGGTGTTGGCGCGGATGATCCGCTCGACATTCTCCGCATCCAGATTGCACTGCACGCCATAGGCCTCGCCCCCCTTCAGGGCAAGGGCCAGCGCGGTCTCGTGATCCTTCGCCGCCTCATGCGCCTGGGCCAGCGCGTAATAGGCGAAGCTGAGCCCGGTGCGGTCAAGCCGGCCCGAATCGATCAGCGCGCGGATCTTCTGCACCACCGGATGGTCGGGGGTGGGGCGCATGATGTTGACGTAATTGTAGAGCGGGTTGATCCGCCCGGGCAGCAGGTCGATGGCGCGCAGCATCGCGCGGCCCGCCTCCTCGATATGGCCGGCGAAATAGAGGAACGAGCCGTAGTTCCACCACCGCTCGCCATTCTCAGGCTCGGCGGCCAGCGACCGGCGCAGGAGCGCGAGCCCCTTCCCGTTCTCGGACATCGAGCACAGGCAGGCGCCGAGGAAGAACAGCAGCGTGGGATTGTCGCGATCCTTGGCCAGGGCGCGCTCGAAATGCCGCGCAGCCTCGGCAAAGCGTCCCTGGCCGAACAGCTTGTTGCCGGCCTCGAAATGCCGGAAACCCTGACGCTGCTTCCTGGTCTGCATCGCAGCTCCTCCTCCGCACCGATCGCACAACCGGGCGGGCAGCCTAGGAAGGCAACTGCCACCACCCGGTTAACCGGGCCCGGCGGCGCAAGGATCCGGTTACCTTGAAAGCGATGCTTTTCGCCGTGCCGGGCGGGGTTCGGGGTAACGGCGCGTTATCCCTTCTCGGAGAGGGTGCCCCCAGCGGCCCGCATTCCGGGACCGGCGCGGGATCGGGGCGGCGCATGGCCATGCGACCGTCCGCGGCACCCCGCTCACGTCAGAATGGCGACCCATGCGCGGCCGGCCCGACCGGGCCGGAGGCGTGCCAGTCAACACGGCGCGAAAGGCGCCAGATCGCCAAGGGAAGACGAAATGTCCTCGATCCTGACCAATACCAGCGCCATGGTCGCGCTGCAGACCCTGAACATGACCAACAAGAACCTGAATCAGGTTCAGTCCCAGATCTCGACCGGCAAGAAGGTCGACACGGCGCGCGACAACGCCTCGATCTGGGCGATCGCGCAGACCATGACCTCGGACGTGCGCGGCTTCAAGGGCATCTCGGATGCGCTGGCCACCGGCTCGGCGACCGTCGCCGTGGCCCGCACCGCGGCCGAGACGGTGACCGATCTCCTCGTCCAGGTGAAGGAGAAGATCGTCGCCGCCCAGGATCCGGCCGCCGACCGCGCCAAGCTGCAGACCGACATCAACGCCCTGGTGGGCCAGGTGGGCTCGGTGGTCGCGGCCGCGCAGTTCAACGGCGTCAACCTGGTCAACGGCTCGACCGGCTCGATCAGCGTGCTCGCCTCGCTCGACCGCGACGGCTCCGGCAATGTCGCCGCCTCCTCGATCACCGTCGCCGCCCAGGATCTCTCCTCGGCCGCGGGCACGGCGCCCACCAGCGTCTTCACCCTCGGCTCGGGCACGGTCTCGACGAACGGCACCAGCTTCGGCGGCGTGATCAACTCGGGCACGGGCACCAACACGCTGCAGATCGACACCACCAACTTCAACGCTTCGGGTGGCGACAAGATCTCGATCACCATCGCCGGGCGCACCGCCACCTACACGGTGACGGCGAATGACATGGACACCGCCAACGGGTCGGATCCGAACACGGTGGTGATGACCAAGGTGGCCGAGGCGATCAACAATCTCGGCATCGACGGGCTGATCGTGACCATGGGCACCGGCACGATCACCTTCACCAATACCGGCTCGGTCGACCTGGCGATCTCGGGCGAGGTGAGGGCGCCCGGCTCCGGCGGGCTGTCGGGGCTGGCCAACATCGACGTGACGTCGGATGCGGCCGGCGCGCTCGATGCCATCGAGGGCCTGATCCAGACCGCGATCAACGCCTCGGCGGCCTTCGGTTCCGCCCAGTCGCGCATCGACATCCAGGCCAGCTTCGTCAGCAAGCTGACCGATTCGCTGAACACCGGCGTGGGCGCGCTGGTCGATGCGAACATGGAGGAGGCCTCGGCCCGTCTGCAGGCCCTGCAGGTCCAGCAGCAGCTGGGCATCCAGGCGCTGTCGATCGCCAACCAGGCGCCGCAGAACGTGCTGTCGCTGTTCCGCTGATCGGCGGCTGAGAGCATGGCGATCGGGGGCGGGCGCGACCCGCCCCCGATCCGGCCCGGAACACCGTGCCCCGCCTCCGGTCGAAGGACGTCCCGATGCTGACCACCGCTTTCGCCCGATCCGCCTATGCCGAGGCCGGCCGCGCCCAGGACAGTCCGCGGCGCACCGAATACCAGGCCTTCGCCCGCATGACCCGCCGCCTGTCCGCGGCGATCGCCGCGCGCGAGGGCGCCGGCAACGGCCCCGCCGGCTTCTCCGAGCTTGCCGCGGCGGCGCTCGACAATCTGCGGCTGTGGACCGTGCTGGCCGCCGATCTCTCCCAGCCCGGCAATGCCCTGCCCGAAGCCCTGCGCGGACAGCTGCTGTCGCTGGCCGCCTTCACCGCCGGACAGACCGAACGGATCCTGGCCGGACAGGCGGACGGCCGTGTCCTTGTCGACATCAACACCGCCATCATGCGCGGCCTGCGCGGCGAGACCGCCAGCGGGGAGGATGCGTGATGGCCGGCCTGATCCTGAAGCTGACCCCGGGCGAACGGGTGATGATCAACGGCGTGGTCGTCGAGAATGGCGATCACCGCACGCGGCTGCGCATCGTGACCGAGAATGCCAATGTGCTGCGGCTGCGCGATGCGATTCACCCCGACGAGGTGAACACCCCCGTGCGCCGGGTCTGCTATATCGCCCAGCTGGTGCTGGCCTGCGACGTGACGCCCGAGGCGGCGCGCCCGCAGCTTCTGACCGGGATCGAGCAGCTGTCCCAGGTCTTCACCGATCCCGACAGCCGCGCCCGGCTGGACGAGGCGACCGCGGCGCTGGCCGAGGGCCGGTTCTATCAGGTGCTGAAGGCGCTGCGCGGGCTGCTGGCGCGCGAGGCGCGGCTGATGAGCTATGCCGCCGCGCGCGGCTTCGGCCCCGAACGCAGGCCCGGCCGTCGGATGCATCCCGAAGGGGAGATCGGAGCCCATCCATGAGCTTCCTGCCCGCGATCCCCATCGGCGGCATCGCCGGCTGGCAGTTCCTCAAGCGCACCGAGGAGGCCCAGCGGGCGGTCTTCGACAAGAACGCCCTGATCGCGCGCGAGACCGCCTATTTCCGCGAGAACATCGCCAAGGCCGACAGCATCGACAAGCTGATGGCCGACCGGACGCTGCTGAAGGTGGCGCTGGGGGCCTTCGGGCTGGAGGACGAGCTGCCCAAGAAGGCCTGGATCCGCAAGATCCTCGAGGAGGGCACCCAGTCGAACGAGGCGCTGGCCATGCGCCTGACCGACCGGCGCTACCGCCAGTTCGCCGAGGCGATGGGCTATGGCAATCCCGGCGGGGCGCGGGTGGCCGATCCCGGCTTCGCCGACCGGATGATCGCGGCCTATCGCACCCGCCAGTTCGAGGTTGCCGTGGGCGAGGTGGACGATGACATGCGGCTGGCGCTGAATTTCCGCCGCGCCATTGCCGAGGTGGTCTCGGCCAAGACCGAGAAGGCGCGATGGTTCGCCATCATGGGCGACAAGCCGATCCGCACGGTGATCGACGCCGCGCTCGGCATGCCGAAGGAACTGGCCAAGGTCGATGTCGACAAGCAGGTCGACTTCTATGCGGAACGCGCGGCACGGGTGCTGAAGATCGATGATCCGCAGGAGCTGGCCGATCCCGGGGTGGTGGAGGAGACGATCCGCCGGTTCCTCGTCCGCCGGCAGATCGAGAACGGCCCCTCGGCGCTGACCCCGGGCATGGGGGCGCTGACACTGCTGCAGGGGGCGGTCGGCTTCCAGAACCTCGTGCTCTCGAACGGCTGACACCTCGGGCGGGAATGCCCTAATCCGACCCCGCCGGGGCCAGCGCCGCGCGCAGCATCGCGAAACTGTCGGCGACCGAGGCGGACTTTGCCGCGGCAAGGGCGTCCAGGGCGGGGTAGACCGCGATCGCCCGGTCGATCCGCGGATCCGATCCCGCGACATAGAGCCCGGTCTGGATCATCGGCAGCGCTTCCTCATACACCGCGACATGCCCGCGCGCCGCGGCGATCAGGGCGTTCTCCTCATCGGTGGCGATGCCGGGCAGCGACCGGCTGACCGAGCGGCGCAGGTCGATGGCGGGAAAGCGCCCCCGTTCGGCTATGCTGCGGTCGAGGATGACATGCCCGTCCAGGATGCCGCGGGTGATGTCGGCCACCGGCTCCTCCATGTCCGATCCGGCGACCAGCACGGTGAAGACCGCCGTGATGTCGCCCTGATCGCCCGCGCCGGGGCCGGCGCGTTCCGCGAGACCCGCGATCAGCGCCGCGGTCGAGGGCGGATAGGCGCGCAAGCTGGGCGGCTCGCCCGCGGTCAGCGCCACCTCGCGATGCGCCTCGGCAAAGCGGGTCAGCGAATCGACCAGAAGCAGCACATGATGGCCGGCATCGCGGAAGGCCTCGGCCACCGCCATGCCCATCCAGGCCGCCCGCCGCTTGATCAGGGGCGATTCGTCGGATGTCGCCACCACGGCGACGGTGCGCGCCATCGCCTCGGGCCCGAGGGTGTTGTGGATGAACTCGCCCACCTCGCGCCCGCGCTCGCCGATCAGGACCAGCACGACCCGGTCGGCCTCGACCCCCCGGGCGAGATCGGCCAGCAGCGAGGACTTGCCGACCCCCGATCCGGCGAAGATGCCGATGCGCTGGCCGCGGGCGATGGGCAGCAGCGTGTCGAAGGCGGCAAGCCCGGTGGACAGCCGCCGGCCCAGCGGGCGGCGGGCATGGGCCGGCGGG
>RFGB01000181.1 GCA_003697125.1 Alphaproteobacteria bacterium | reverse complement strand
GCCCAGCCCCTGACCGCCCGGCCCAGCCCCGCCCTTTCCGGCGTGGCCGAGATACCCGGCGACAAGTCGATCTCGCACCGGGCGCTGATCCTGGGCGCGCTGGCGGTGGGCGAGACGCGCATCCGCGGCCTTCTGGAAGGCCAGGACGTGCTGGACACCGCCCGCGCCATGCAGGCCTTCGGCGCCCATCTCGCCCGCACCGGGCCGGAATGGCTGGTCCACGGCGTCGGAACCGGGGGCTTCGCCGAACCCGAGGACGTGATCGACTGCGGCAATTCCGGCACCGGCGCCCGGCTGATCATGGGCGCCATGGCCACCACCGCGATCACCGCGGTCTTCACCGGCGATGCCTCGCTGCGCCGCCGTCCCATGGGCAGGGTGACCGGCCCGCTGGCGCTGTTCGGCGCGCAGGCCCATGGCCGCAGCGGCGGCCGGCTGCCGCTGGCGCTGGTGGGGGCGGCCGATCCGATGCCGGTGCGCTATACCCTGCCCGTTGCCTCGGCGCAGGTGAAGTCCGCCGTGCTGCTGGCCGGGCTCAACGCTCCCGGAGAGACGGTGGTGATCGAACCCGTCCCCACCCGCGACCATACGGAGAGGATGCTGGCCGGCTTCGGCGCCACCATCCGCGTGGAGGATCTGCCCGAGGGGCGCGTGATTGCCCTGCGCGGCGAGGAGGAGCTGCGCCCGCTGTCGCTGACCGTGCCGCGCGACCCGTCCTCGGCGGCATTCCCGCTGTGCGCCGCGCTGATGGTCGAGGGTTCCGAGGTCACGCTGCCCGGAATCGGCGTCAACCCGACCCGCGCCGGCCTGCTCGAGACGCTGCGCGAGATGGGCGCCGATCTGGCGCTGGCCAATCCGCGCGAGGAGGGCGGCGAGCCCGTGGCCGACATCCGCGTGCGCTTCTCGGCGCTGACCGGGGTTGAGGTGCCGCCCGCGCGCGCGCCCAGCATGATCGACGAGTTCCCGATCCTGGCCGCGCTGGCCGCCTTTGCCGAAGGCCCCACGGTGATGCGCGGCATCGCCGAGCTCCGGGTCAAGGAAAGCGACCGCATCGCCGCCATGGCCGCGGGGCTGGCCGCCTGCGGGGTGCGGGTCGATCAGACCGAGGACAGCCTGACCGTGCACGGCATGGGCCCCGGCGGCGTGCCCGGGGGCGCGACGGTGGCCACCCATCTCGACCACCGCATCGCGATGAGCTTCCTTTGCCTCGGGCTCGGGGCGCGGCAGCCGGTCACGGTCGACGATGCCGGACCCATCGCCACCAGCTTCCCCGGCTTCGGGGCGCTGATGGCCGGCCTGGGCGCGCGCATCGGCCCATGATCTTCACGGTCGCCATCGACGGGCCGGCCGCATCGGGCAAGGGCACCATCGCCCGCGCCGTCGCCCGCCGCTTCGGCTTCGCCCATCTCGACACCGGGCTGCTCTACCGCGCGGTGGGCGTGAAGACGCTGGCCGCCGGGCGCGGCGTCATCGATCCGGCCCAGGCCGAACGCATCGCCCGCAGCCTGAGCGAGCGCGACCTGACGCGCGAGGATCTGCGCAGCGCCCGGGCGGGGAATGCCGCATCGCGCGTCGCCGCGATCCCGGGGGTGCGCGCCGCGCTCATGGACTTCCAGCGGCGATTCGCCCGGCGCGAGGGGGGCGCGGTCCTCGACGGCCGCGACATCGGCACCGTCGTGTGCCCCGAGGCGGAGGTGAAGCTGTTCGTCACCGCCGACGACGCCGTGCGCGCCCGCCGGCGCCACGCCGAACTGGCCGCGGCCGGATCGACCCAGAGCGAGGCCGAGGTGCTGGCCGAGCTGCGCCAGCGCGACGCCCGCGATGCCGCCCGCGCCGTCGCCCCCCTGCGCCGGGCGGCCGATGCGGTCTTGATCGACACCACGGAATTGTCTATAGACGCGGCCGTCACCCGGGCGGTGGCGGAGATCGAACGGCGTCTGGAGCAGAAGACAGGCCGATAGGCCGGGACAGGCAGGGTCGGGCGAGGCTCCCGGCCCTTTGTGTTTTGGCCGCCCCCACCCGGACACACCCATCAGACCGCCGGAGACAACCGGCCGGCCGGAATAGCGACCGAAACGGAGAAGAGCTGCATGCATGCTGCACCGAGCAAGGAGGAATTCGAATCCCTCCTCAACGAATCGCTGGACCTTCTGACGCCCGAGGAAGGCACCGTCGTGAAGGGGAAGGTCCTGGCCATCGAGGCGGGACAGGCGATCATCGACATCGGCTACAAGATGGAAGGCCGGGTCGACCTGAAGGAATTCGCCAAGCCGGGGCAGGAGCCCGAGATTGCCGTCGGTGACGAGGTCGAGGTCTATCTCGAGCGGGTCGAGAACGCCCGCGGCGAGGCGGTGATCAGCCGCGAGAAGGCCCGCCGCGAGGAGGCGTGGGACCGGCTGGAAAAGGCCTATGCCGACGATCAGCGCGTCGAGGGGGTGATCTTCGGCCGCGTCAAGGGCGGCTTCACCGTCGATCTGGGCGGCGCCGTCGCCTTCCTGCCCGGCAGCCAGGTCGATGTGCGCCCGGTGCGCGACGCAACCCCCCTGATGGGCATGCCGCAGCCCTTCCAGATCCTGAAGATGGACCGCCGCCGCGGCAACATCGTGGTGTCGCGCCGCGCGGTGCTGGAGGAGAGCCGCGCCGAGCAGCGCGCCGAGATCGTCAACCGTCTGAGCGAGGGCGACGTCGTCGAGGGCGTGGTGAAGAACATCACCGATTACGGCGCCTTCGTCGATCTGGGCGGCGTCGACGGCCTGCTTCACGTCACCGACATGGCCTGGCGTCGCGTCAACCACCCCTCGGAAATCCTGAACATCGGCCAGACCGTCAAGGTCCAGGTCATCAAGATCAACAAGGAGACCCAGCGCATCAGCCTCGGCATGAAGCAGCTGATGGCCGATCCCTGGGACAATGTCGCCGTCAAGTATCCCGTCGGCTCGAAATGGACCGGCCGGGTCACCAACATCACCGATTACGGCGCCTTCGTCGAGCTCGAGCCCGGGGTCGAGGGGCTGGTCCATGTGTCGGAGATGTCCTGGACCAAGAAGAACGCGCATCCCGGCAAGATCGTCTCGACCAGCCAGGAGGTCGAGGTGATGGTGCTGGATGTCGACGAGGCCAAGCGCCGCGTCAGCCTCGGCCTGAAGCAGTGCCAGCGCAACCCGTGGGAGGCCTTCCAGGAATCGCACCCGCCGGGGACGGTGATCGAGGGCGAGGTCAAGAACATCACCGAATTCGGCCTGTTCATCGGGCTGGAGGGCGACATCGACGGCATGGTGCACCTGTCGGATCTCGACTGGACCCGGCCGGGCGAGGAGGCGATCCGCGACTACAAGAAGGGCGATGTGGTCAAGGCGGTGGTCCTGGATGTCGATGTCGAGAAGGAGCGCATCAGCCTCGGCATCAAGCAGCTGGCCGGCGACCCCTTCGCCTCCGCCACCGCGGGGGTGAAGCGCGGCTCGGTGGTCACTGTGGTGGTGACCAAGATCGAGGAGGGCGGCATCGAGGTCGAGTATGACGGCATGAAGAGCTTCATCCGCCGCTCGGATCTCGCCCGCGACCGCGCCGATCAGCGCCCCGAACGTTTCGCCCCCGGCGACAAGGTCGATGCCCGGGTGGTGAACATCGACCGGGCGGCGCGCAAGATCACCCTGTCGATCAAGGCGCGCGAGATCGCCGAGGAGAAGGAGGCGATCGAGCAGTATGGCTCGACCGACTCGGGCGCCAGCCTGGGCGAGATCCTGGGCGCGGCGCTGCGCCAGCAGGCCGACCGCGAATGACCCCCGCGGGGGCGGGTGCGCACAGCGCCCGCCCCCGCCAGGCGGCGCAGCGGTGCATTAATCACACAAGCCGTTGATTTTTCGCGACATTGATGTGCGGGGCGGATTGACGCTGCAACCGCTGCGTGCCATCGTTCCCCAAATGTGACGATCTCCGGACGACACCGGCGACAGGGAACCTGGGGAAGATGATAAAGTCCGAACTGATCCAGAAGATCGCGGAGAACAACCCGCATCTCTACCACTCGGATGTCGAGCGGATCGTCTCGACGATATTCGACGAGATCACCCGCGCGCTGGCGCGCGGCGAGCGGGTCGAGCTGCGCGGCTTCGGCGCCTTCTCGGTCAAGCGGCGCGAGGCCCGCATCGGGCGCAACCCGCGCACGGGCGAGCCGGTGGCGGTGGAGGAGAAGCGGGTTCCCTTCTTCAAGACCGGCAAGCTGCTGCGGGAGAGGCTGAACGCCACCCCGCTTTCCGAGTGAGGCGGCCAGGAACGGAACGGCCCATGCGATATCTGCGCTATGCCCTGCTCGGCATCATCCTGATCGTGGTGGTGGTGCTGGCCGTTGCCAATCGCGAGATGGTCGAGCTTCGGCTGATGCCCGACGCGCTGGCCTTCATCTATCAGCGCAGCCTGCGCATGCCGCTGTTCCTGGTGCTGCTGCTGACCCTGCTTCTGGGCGTGGCGCTGGGCTATGTTCTGGAATGGGGCCGCGAGATGCGCCAGCGGCGCGAGGCGGCCGAGGCGAAGCGCACCATCGCCCGGCTTCAGCGCGAGGTCGAGGAGCTGAGGCGCAAGGCCGGGGAGGGGCAGGACGACGTGCTCGCCCTGCTCGACTGAACGCGGTGCGCGTCAAGATCTGCGGCCTGACCGGGGAAGACGGACTCGCCGCCGCCATCACGGCGGGGGCGGCCTATGTCGGCTTCGTGTTCTTCCCCCCCTCGCCGCGCAACATCGCCCCGGACCGAGCCGCCGCGCTCGCGGTCACCGTGCCGCCGGGCATCGCCAAGGTCGGGCTGTTCGTGGACCCCGACGACGCCACCCTCGCCGCGGTGCTGGCGCGGGTGCCGCTCGACATGATCCAGCTGCACGGGGCCGAAGCCCCGGACCGGGTGGGCGAGATCCGGCGCATGACCGGGCTTCCGGTGATGAAGGCGGTGGGAATCGCGGAGCCCGGGGATCTCGCGCGCCTGTCGGAACATGAGGCGGTGGCCGACCAGATCCTGGTCGATGCCCGCCCGCCCCGCGGCGCGACCCGCCCCGGCGGCAATGCCGTGGCCTTCGACTGGCGCCTGATCGCCGGCCGGCGCTGGGCGCGCCCCTGGATGCTGGCGGGCGGCCTGACCCCCGACAACGTGGCCGAGGCGGTGCGCCTGACCGGGGCCCGGCAGGTCGATGTCTCCTCGGGGGTGGAATCGGCGCCCGGAATCAAGGACAAGGAACGGATACGCGCCTTCGTGGCGGCTGCGCGGTCGGTGGGTGAAGGAAATGGCATACGTCAGGAAGATCGAGATGGATCCTGACCGGATCGGTTCTCGGCATCCGACGCAGGTGGTCTGCAAGGTGAAGCTGTCGGAAGGTTTCAACACGAGAATGATTCAGCTGGACACCTACCGTTCAGATCACCGGAAAAATCCGGGAAAGCTGAGTCAGACACTGCAATTCGATGAGTTTTCGGCCCGGCAGCTGTTTGACATCCTCAGAAATCACTTCAGGTTCTCATAGGATTCGCCAATGGCCCAGGACCTTTCCAACGCCCTGCGCAGCGGTCCCGATGAGCGCGGCCGCTTCGGCATCTATGGCGGGCGCTTCGTGTCCGAGACGCTGATGCCGCTGATCCTCGAGCTCGAGGCCGAATACGACCGGGCGCGGAACGATCCGGCCTTCGCGGCCGAGATGGAGGATCTGTGGAAGCACTATGTGGGTCGGCCCTCGCCGCTCTATCTCGCCGAGCGGCTGACCGCGCATCTGGGCGGCGCGAAGATCTACATGAAGCGCGACGAGCTGAACCACACCGGCGCGCACAAGATCAACAACGTCCTGGGCCAGATCCTGCTGGCGCGCCGCATGGGCAAGACCCGCATCATCGCCGAGACCGGGGCGGGCCAGCACGGGGTGGCCACCGCCACCGTCTGCGCCCGGTTCGGGCTGGAATGCGTGGTGTTCATGGGCGCCCATGACGTGGAACGCCAGAAGCCCAACGTGTTCCGCATGAAGCTTCTGGGCGCGACCGTGGTGCCGGTGACCTCGGGGCGCGGCACGCTGAAGGATGCGATGAACGAGGCGCTGCGCGACTGGGTGACGAATGTCCGCAACACCTTCTACTGCATCGGCACGGTGGCGGGGCCGCATCCCTATCCGGCGATGGTGCGCGACTTCCAGTCGATCATCGGCCGCGAGACGCGCGCGCAGATGCTGGAGCGCGAGGGCCGGCTTCCCGACACGCTGGTCGCCTGCATCGGCGGGGGGTCGAACGCGATGGGGCTTTTCCACCCCTTCCTCGACGAGCCCTCGGTGCGCATCATCGGGGTCGAGGCCGGCGGCAAGGGGGTGGACGCGCGCATGCAGCACTGCGCCTCGCTGACCGGCGGCAGGCCCGGCGTGCTGCATGGCAACCGCACCTATCTGCTGCAGGACGCGGATGGCCAGATCCTCGAGGGGCACTCCATCTCCGCCGGGCTCGACTATCCCGGAATCGGCCCCGAACATGCCTGGCTGCACGACATCGGCCGGGCGGAATATGTCGCCGTCACCGACGAGGAGGCGCTGGAGGCGTTCGGGCTGTGCTGCCGCACCGAGGGGATCATTCCCGCGCTGGAGCCGAGCCACGCGCTCGCCCATGTGATGAAGATCGCCCCCGAGCTGCCGGCCGACCACATCATCGTGATGAACATGTGCGGACGCGGCGACAAGGACATCTTCACCGTCGCCGCCGCGCTGGGCCAGGAGATGTGACCGCCGCCGCATGGTGGCGCGAAAACCGCTCGCATTCCGCTGCCACAGCGCCTATCTGCGTCGCGCGGGCCCCGCGGGGCGACGGCGCCCGGGCCGCGAACGGAGACAGGATACGGCATGAACAGGTTCGAGATCGGCGACCTCGTGGTCCTCACCGCGGGATCCATGCGCATGGCGGTGGAATCGGTCGAGGGGGAGACCGTCGGCTGCGTCTGGTGCCATGAGGGCGTGATCGGGCGCGACCGCTTCGATGCGCGGCTGCTCAAGAAATGGGAGGCGCGCGAGGAGGCCGGCGCCGGCGGCGGCCGCGCGGGCCGGGGCGAGCGCGACGCGCCGGGCCGCGGCCATGGCGGGGGCCATGTCGGCGGGCGCGGCCGCGCGGGTGGCGACGACCGTCCGAAGGGCAGGACCGGCTGGGACGGCAAGCCGCGCGAGAAGAGCTATTTCCGCAAGGACGGCTGACCGGGCGGGGTTGCCGCTGCCGCCGGTTCGGCTATTGAGGCGCGCAGGGGGAGGACAGCGCCATGACCAGGATCGCCCGACGCATCGATGCCCTGCGCGCCAGCGGGCGCAAGGCCTTCGTCGCCTATGTCATGGCCGGGGATCCCGACTACGACCGCTCGCTGGCCATCCTGCGCGGCCTGCCCGCCGCGGGCGCCGACATCGTCGAGCTGGGCTTTCCCTTCACCGATCCCATGGCGGACGGCCCCACGATCCAGGAGGCCGGCCAGCGCGCGCTGCAGGCCGGCATGACCCTGCACCGCACGCTGGAGATGGCGGCCGAGTTCCGGCGCGGTGACGCGCAGACCCCGCTGGTGCTGATGGGTTACTACAATCCGATCCACGCCATGGGCGTGCCCCGCTTCCTCTCGGCGGCGCGCGCGGCGGGGATAGACGGGCTGATCGTGGTCGATCTTCCGCCCGAGGAGGATGACGAGCTGTGCCTGCCCGCGCGCGCGGCAGGGCTCGACTTCATCCGCCTCGCCACGCCCACCACCGACGACCGCCGCCTGCCGCAGGTCCTGCGCAACAGCTCGGGCTTCGTCTACTACGTCTCGATCACCGGGATCACCGGCGCGGCGGCGGCCAGCGCGGCCGAGGTGGCGCCCGAGGTCGCCCGGATCAAGGCGGCGACCGATCTGCCGGTGCTGGTGGGCTTCGGCATCCGCACCCCCGAGGCCGCGCGCGCCATCGCCTCGGTCGCCGACGGGGTGGTGGTCGGTTCGGCCATCGTCGCCGAGATCGCGGCGGGCCGCACGCCCGAAGAGGTGCTGGACTTCGTGCGGGCGCTGGCTGCCGGCGCGCGGGGGGGCTGACCGCCCGGGCGCCTCAGCGCACCGGCGCGTCGCCGGCGGCGAGGAAGGCGGCGATCTCCTCGCTGCGCGCCATGGCGTCGCGATGGCCCAGATCGATCAGCTCGCCCAGATAGTCGGGCTCGAACATCAGATAGCTGGGCAGCACATAGGGCGGCTTCAGCGCACCGATCAGCCGCAGCAGCAGGGCCACGGTGCGCGGCAGGGCGCGGATATGCCGCGCGGTCACATCGCGCACATCGACGCTGGGGCGGATGGTCAGCAGCCCCACGCGCCGCAGCGGTCCGGCCTCCCGCTGCGCCTCGGTCATCCGCCCCAGCGTGGCATTGATGCGCTCCAGCCGCTCGATGTCGGCGTCCAGCCAGTCGTTGAACAGGATGTCGAGAAGCTGGCCCGCGATCAGCCCGGGCGAGGGGTAGTCGGGCTCCTCCCCCTCATCTTCGGGCGGCAGGTCGATCGACCCGTCGCGCCCGGCGATCACCAGAAGCCGGTCGGCGCCGAGATGGATCGCCGGCGACAGGGGCGAGGTCTGGCGCAGCGCGCCGTCGCCGAAATATTCCCGCCCGATCCGCTGGGCCGGGAAGACCAGCGGCAGCGCGGTCGAGGCCATGACATGGTCCACCGACAGCTCCACCTCGCGCCCGGTGCGCCGGGCGCGCACCCATTGCCCGGCGAGGCCTGCCGAATCATGGAAGGCGACCGCCTGCCCGGTGCGGTAGCTGGAGGCGGTGACCGCCACCGCGCGCAGCACCCCCCGCCCGCAGCGCCTGGCGCATCGCGGCGAAGTCGGTCTCGGCCTCCAGCAGCTCGCGCAGCGGGTTGTTGTCGAGGATCGAATCGGGCGGCGGCACGCCCAGCCGGCCGAAGGCGGCGCTGCCCGCCCAGGCGGTCATCCGGCTCATGATCGCGCGCACATCGGTGCGGTAGATGCGTTCGCAATGCAGGCCGCGCCACAGCGCCTCCAGCCGCGTCACCGCGGCGCGGAAGTCGAAGGGGCGCGAGACCAGCGCCACGGCGTTGATGGCGCCCACCGACACCCCGGTGACGATCCCGAAGGGGGGGCGGGCATCCGGCACGATATCGGCGATCGCCTTCAGCACGCCGACCTGATAGGCCCCGCGCGCGCCGCCGCCCGACAGCACCAGCCCGGTGCGCGGCGATCCGGTCGGATGATCGGGATGATCCATCATGCCGCCAGCCCTTCTCGAGTGCCAGGCGCGATCATGCCACGCGATCCGCAAACCGGCCGTGAAGCGGCGCGCCCACCGTCCGGCGGCACCGCTCAGCCCGGCCCGGCGAGCAGGAACACGTGCAGCGCGACCGGCCCATGGGCGCCCAGCTGCAGGGTCTGGCCGATATCCGCCGAACGCGACGGGCCGGTGACCAGGTTGACGGTGCGCGGATCGGCCCCGGCCCGGCGCAGCGCGGCCCACAGGTCATCGAGCCCGGCAAGGATGTCCGCGGCGCGCAGCACCACGAAATGGGTCTCGCCGAGGAAGGTCAGGGTGACGGGGTTCTCGGGCCCGGACAGCAGCACCAGCGTGCCGGTCTCGGCGATGCCGAAGGCGGCATGGGACAGGGTGGCCGGCTCCTCGATCCGCCCCGGACCGACCGAGGTCTCGATCCCGGTCCAGTCGAGACTGCAAAATCTGGGGTCGCTGCCGTGCCGGATCGCCGGGGGCAGGTTGCGCCGGCGCAGTTCGGCGGCGAGCGCGGCGGGAAGCGCCTCCAGCCCGGCGAGATGCGACAGCGTCGCATCCGCGGCCAGAAGCCGCGCCTCGAAGCGGGACTGCCGGGCGGGCGGGTCGAGCCGGGCGAAGGCG
>RFGB01000180.1 GCA_003697125.1 Alphaproteobacteria bacterium | reverse complement strand
GGCTACGCAGTTTCCCCCGCCGCCGCAATCCCGCCCCCCGGCGGCTTGGCCCTGTTCAAGCCGGCCCCCGCGCGCTTTACTGTCGGCGTGAACGACTGGCGGCCCTCCGGCCGGAACGCGGCCCGCGGGACCCCGCAGGAACAGGGAGGGATGACATGCAACGCTGCATTGCCGTGATCGGAGCCCCGGGGACGGGCAAGTCGACGCTGGTCGACCGGCTGGCCCAGCTGGAGGGCGGCCAGCCCCCCGCCGCGCCCCAGGGTCACGAGCCGCGCATCGTCGAGTTCTCCTATCTCGGCGACAGCTGGACGGCGATCGACTGCCCCGGGTCGATCGAGTTCCTGCAAGACAGCCTCGATGCGCTGCTGGTGGCCGATGTCGCGCTGTTGTGCGTGCCGCCCGACCCCGAGGCGGCGGTGCTCTCGGCGCCATGGCTGCGCGCGGTCGAGGCCGCGGGCACGCCCTCGATCATCTTCATCAACCAGATCGACGCCGCCCGCGGCCGGGTGCGCGACATCGTCGCCGCGCTGCAGGACTATGCGGGCCATTCCATCGTGCTGCGTCAGGTGCCGATCCGCGACGGCGATCGCGTGGTCGGCGCGGTCGACCTGATCTCGGAACGCGCCTGGCGCTATCGCGAGGGCGAGCCCTCGGCGCTGATCGCGATCCCCGAGGATCTGCGCGAGCGCGAGCACGAGGCGCGCGAGGCGCTGCTGGAGAGCCTTTCCGACTTCGACGACTGGCTGATGGAGGAGATCATCGAGGATCACGAGCCGCCGGTGGGTCCGGTCTATTCCATCTGCGCCCGGGTGCTGGCCGAGAACCGGGTGATCCCCGCGCTGATCGGCGCCGGCGGCCACATGAACGGGGTGGTGCGGTTGATGAAGGCGCTGCGCCACGAGGCCCCGGGCCCCGAGGTGCTGCGCGCGCGGCTGGCCGCGGCGACGGGGGCCGAGGCACCGATCCTCGCCGCCGCATTCCACGCCGCACATCGCCGCCATGTCGGGCGCATCGTGCATCTGCGCGCGCTGGCGGACGGCCTGAAACCCGGCGCCCGGCTGGGCGGCGACACGCTGGGCAGCTTCGTGCCGGCCTCGGGCCGCGGACAGGCGCCGGCGGAACTGGCGCCGGGCCAGCTGGCCGGCGCGGTGAAGTCCGACCATCTGGCCACCGGCCATGTGCTGACCGCCGACGGCCAGCTTCCCGGCCCGGCCTGGCTGACCGGCCCCACCGGGCAGCACGCCCGGCTGATCCGCCCGGTGCATGACAAGGACGAGGTGAAGCTGTCCAGCATCCTCGCGCGGATCGCCGCCGACAACCGCGCGATCAGCGTCGGGCAGGATCCCGAAACCGGGGCGCTGCGCGTCTCCTGCCCCGGCCCGCTGCACATGCGCGTCCTGCGCGAGCAGCTGTCCGAGGTCTTCGGGCTCGAGACCGAGGAGCTGCCCGTTCCCCCCACCCTGCGCGAGGCGATCACCCGCCCCGTCGAGGTGCATTACCGCCACCGCAAGCAGACCGGCGGGGCCGGCCAGTTCGCCGATGTCAAGCTGACCCTGGCGCCCAATCCCAGGGGCGCGGGCTTCACCTTTGCCGAGACGGTCAAGGGCGGGGCGGTGCCGCGCAACTACATCCCGGCGGTGGAGCAGGGCGCCCGCGATGCCTGCGCCCGCGGCCCGCTGGGGTTCCCAGTGGTCGACCTGGCCGTCACCCTGACCGACGGGCAGCACCACAGCGTCGACAGTTCGGACATGGCCTTCCGCATCGCGGCGCGGGCGGGCGTGCAGCAGGGGCTGGAACAGGGCGCGCCGGTGCTGTTGCAGCCGATCCATCAGGTGCGCTTCCGCATCCCCTCCGCCTTCACCGGCGCGCTGGTGCCGATCGTCTCGGCGCTGAAGGGCCAGGTGCTGGGCTATGACCGCGACGAGACCGCCCGCGGCTGGGACATCTTCCGCGCATTGTTGCCGGCCAGCGCGCTGGACGAGCTGACCGGCCAGCTGCGTTCGGCGACCCAGGGGGTGGGCAGCTTCGAGGCCGAGTTCGACCACTATCAGGAGATCTACGGCAAGGAGGCCGAGAAGATGGTGGCCGACGCGCGCGCCGGCTAACCCCGCGGGCGGGCGCCGCGCCCGCCCGCGCCGCCGCTTCAGCCCCGCATCCGGCGCAGGTGATAGGATTTCGGCCGCGTCAGGTTGTGATAGCCGATCTCGGACAGCGCGCCGCCGCGGCCGGTGTCCTTGCAGCCGGTCCAGCAGATCGCCGGGTCAAGATAGTCGGCCCGGTTCATGAACACCGTGCCGGTTTCGATCCGCCGGCCCAGGCGGGCGGCCCGATCCGCATCCGCGGTCCACAGCGAGGCGGTCAGGCCATAGGGCGAATCATTCATCAGCGCCAGCGCCTCCTCGTCGTCGGCGACCGGCATCACCCCGACCACCGGCCCGAAGCTCTCCTCGCGCATCACCCGCATGCGATGGTCCACATCGACCAGGATCTGCGGCATCAGATAGGCGCCGCCGTCATCCTGGGGAAACCGGGCGGGGTCGATCAGCGGCCGCGCGCCCATCGCCACCGCCTCGGCGACCTGCTCGCGCACCGTGCGGGCGAAGCGGGCATTCGCCATCGGGCCGAGCGTGGTCTCGGGGTCCAGCGGATTGCCCAGCTTCAGCCCGTTCACCCAGGCCACCGCCTTCTCGACGAAGGCGTCGAACAGCGACCGGTGGACATAGATCCGCTCGATCCCGCAGCAGCACTGCCCGGAATTGTACATCGCGCCGTCCATCAGCACGTCCACCGCCCAGTCCAGATCGGCATCCTCCATCACATAGCCCGGATCCTTGCCGCCCAGTTCCAGCCCCAGCGGGGTGAAGCTGCCCGCCGCCGCGCGCTCGATGGCGCGCCCGCCCGCCACCGACCCGGTGAAGTTGACGAAGCCGAAGGCGCGTTCGGCGATCAGCGCCTCGGTGGTGGCGTGATCCAGGAAGAGATTGGCGAACAGCCCCTCGGGAAGACCGGCCTCGGCAAAGGCGCGCACCAGACGCTCTCCGACCAGAAGCGTCTGGGTGGCATGCTTGATGACCACGGCATTGCCGGCGATCAGCGCCGGGACGATGGTGTTGATCGCGGTCAGATAGGGATAGTTCCACGGCGCGATCACGAACACCACGCCATGGGGCTCGCGCTCGATCCGGCGGACGAAGCGCGGGCTGTCCTCGATCACGATCGGGGCCAGGGCGCGCGCGGCGATCCCGGCCATGTAGTCGGTGCGCTCGTTGACCCCGCCGAACTCGCCACCATAGCGCACCGGACGGCCCATCATCCAGGCCAGCTCGGTGACCACCTCGTCCTTCATCTCGTTGAGCCGCGCGATGCCGGCGCGGACCAGCGCGATGCGGTCCTGCAGCGGTCGCGCCGCCCATTCGGGCTGCAGCGCGCGCGCGCGCGCGACGATCGCGCGGGCGGCATCGGGATCATGGGCCTGCCGTTCGGCATAGACCGAACCGTCGACCGGAGAGATGCAGCGAAGCGTGGTCATGGGATCCTCGTCGGGTGATC
>RFGB01000179.1 GCA_003697125.1 Alphaproteobacteria bacterium | reverse complement strand
GATCTTCGGCATCCCCATTGCGCTGATGGCGATGGCGGCCTTCGGGGTGATCGCGGCCCGGGGCCCCGTGGGCTGATGCGGCGCCGGCGGTTCGTGATCCGGGCTGCGGCGGGTGTCGGGGCGGTCGCCCTGACGCTCTGCCTCGGCTGGTGGCGCGTGGACGGCCCCGGTGCGCCCGCGCCACCGGGACCGCGCCCGAGCCCCTGTCGGCGATGAATTTCTGCCTGACCGATCACGAGGGCCGTGCGGTCGGACCGCAGAACCTGATCGGCCGCCCGTCGATGGTGTTCTTCGGTTTCACCTGGTGCCCCGATGTCTGCCCCACGACGCTGTCAGACATTGCCGGCTGGCGCGATGGGCCTGGCGATGTGGCCGAAGGCATGAACGTCGTCTTCATCGCCGTGGACTCCGAGCGCGACACGGTTTCGGCCATGGCCGGATAGGTCGGCCATTTCCACCCCGCCATCCGCGGATGAACGGGCAAGCCCGATCAGATCGCACGGGCGGCGGAAGGGTTTCGGGTGCGCCATGAAAAGATGCCGGTCGAGGGCGGCGACAGCGCCCGGGCCCCGCGCATGCCCCTTGGCGCGCCCGCCTCCCTTTCGCCGCGTTCGCGCGTGGACCCGGCATTCCCGCCGCGCCTCGCCGAAGCCGTCCCGGATCGGGCACCGTCGCCCGCCGAGCCGCCCGTCGGGACTTGGTCGCGGGAAATCGCAGCGGGCGAAACGCTCGACGCCGTTCTGGCGGAGGCGGGCCTTGCAGCGCCCGAGCGCGCCGAGGTGGCGCTGGCGCTGGGTGCGGAATACGGCCTGCGGAGCCTGCGCCCGCGCACGCCGCGACTCTGGTCTCGCCGCTCGACGGCCGTCCGCGCCGGGTGGAACTGGCGGTGGAGGACGGCGTGCGGATCGAGGCGATCTTCGCCGCGCTCGACCTGGGCGAGACGCTCCATGAGGTCGTCTGGCCCGATGACGGCAGCGGCCGGGTGACGATCTTTGCCGATGGCGAGGTGCTGCGGGTCTTTGCCCAGCCGGTCGACGGGGCGAGGTTGTCGTCGGTCTTCGGGCGGCGCAGACATCCGGTCTATGGCAATCTGCGCATGCACACGGGCGTGGATTTCGCCGCCCCCCTTGGCGCGCCCGTGCAGGCGACCGCGCCCGGCCGCGTGTCCTTTGTCGGCCAGCGCGTGCCGGCCGGCGAGGTGATCGGCCGCGTCGGCGGCACCGGCACCGCGACCGGTCCCAACCTGCATCACGAGGTGCCCGTGGACGGCCGGCCGAGCCGCTTTCCGACGAACGCCTCGCCGAAGCGGCGGAACCGCAGGCCGACTATACGGGCGAACTGGCACGCCTGAGCGCGGCGCGCGCAAAATTCCCGGAACGGCTTGCGTCCAGTTCCATGAACGCCCCGGCCAAAAGGCCTTGACCAATGGAACGCACGCTTCGTGCCCGGCGCTGGCAGGCGCCATCACGCTGGGTCCCGCCGTCCAGGCACAGGAGAAAGCCATCGAGATCCACAGGAGCAACGGCTGTGGCTGCTGCCTGAGCCGGATGGACCATCTGGAGGAAAACGGCTTCGCCCCCACCGGCGAGGACATGTTCATGGGGCTGCTTGTCCGCTTCAAGCTCGACAACGGCGTGCCCCGGCGCATGGTCTCCTGCCATACGGCCTTGATCGACGGCTATGTGATCGAGGGCCATGTGCCGGCCCGCGACATCCGCCGCCTGCTGAGCGAGCGCCCCGATGCGGTCGGGCTGGCGGTTCCGGGCATGCCAAATGGCTCGCCGGGCATGGGCCCCGAGGAAGATCGCGAAGCCTGCGACGTGTTCCTGATCCGCAATGACGGCGGTTGGGAAGTGTTCTCGAGTTACGGCGAGTTGTGAATGGCGTAGAACCGCCATGCCCTGATGCGCCAGTCCGGTTCCGACGCGCTGGAGTTTCCCGAGACCGCCGCGGAACCGCGCCTGAAGGTCGCCGATCCGAACCGGCGCGTGGCCGGCGCGCTGGCGACTACCTCGCTGTCGATCTTTCTGGTCGTCATGGCGACCGACATCACCATCGTGACGATGTGGTGAGACCGGACGCTCAGTCGAACGCGTCGGAAATCCCGCTCATCCACGATTTGCGGCTCGGCAGGATGGACACGGCTTTTTTTGTTCTGCCTGTTCACGGTTCTGTCCGGTCTCTTTCTGGTTGCTCCGGCTTAATGCCCGTGGGTCAGCGCGCCCACCGCCATCCGGTCTCCCAGAGCCTCGCCGCCGTGCGGTGGCGCGGCGGGCCGGTCGTCGCGCGCCCTGAGTAGCCTGAGCGCGTTCATCACCACCAGCAGCGACACGCCCACATCGGCCGCGATCGCGCCCCACATGGTGGCCATGCCGAAGGCGGTGAGCCCGGCGAACAGCGCCTTCACCGCCAGCGAGACACCGATGTTCTGGCGGATGATGTTCATCGTCCGCCGGGAATGGGCAATGAGCCAGGGCAGCTTGGCCAGATCGTCGGTCATCAGCGCGATGTCCGCCGTCTCGACTGCCGCGTCCGAACCGATGGCGCCCATGGCAATGCCCAGATGCGCCCGCGCCAGGGCCGGGGCATCGTTCACCCCGTCGCCGACCATGGCCACCCTTTCGTGGCTTGCCACGAGTTCCTCGATGGCCTCGACCTTCTGTTCGGGCAGAAGTTCGGCCCGCACCTCGTCAATGCCCACGGCCTCGGCCACCGCCCGCGCCGTGCGGGCGTTGTCGCCGGTGAGCATGACGATGGTCTTCACGCCCTGCGCGTGCAGGCGCGCGACGATGTCACGGGCCTCGGGCCGGATCCGGTCGCGCAATTCCAGCACGCCGAGGACCCGGGTTTCTTCGCCGACGGCGACCAGCGTGCTGCCAGCGCCCTCGATGCGTGCACGCAGGTCTTCGGGCAGCCCGTGGGCAAGGCCCTTTTCGGCGGCGAAGCGATCCGATCCCAGCCAGATCTCGCGCCCCTCCAGCCGGCCCTCGACCCCGCGGCCCGGCACGGTGCGGCTGTCCTCGGCGGCACCGGGCACGATCCCTTCGGCTGCGGCCCGATCGAGGATCGCGCGCGCCAGCGGATGCGAAGAGCGCGCCTCGAGCGATGCTGCGGCGGCAAGCAGCTCGCGCTCGTCGGCGCCGTTCAGCGGATAGACCGCCGCCACCTCGGGCGCGCCCTCGGTGATGGTGCCGGTCTTGTCCAACGCCAGCGCGTCGATATGCGCGGGGGCCTCGACATGGGTGCCGCCCTTGATCAGCACCCCGTTGCGCGCCGCCGACGCAAGCGCGGCGACGATCGAGACCGGCGTGGAGATGACCAGCGCGCAGGGGCAGGCAATGACCAGCAGCACCAGCGCGTTGTAGAACCACGCCCCCCAGTCGCCGCCGAAGGCCAGGGGCGGGATCACCGCGATCAGCACCGCCAGCGCCATCACCGCGGGCGTATAGACGCGGGCGAACTTCGCCACCCATTGCTCGACCTCGGCGCGGCGCGAATGCGCGTCGGAGACCATGCGGATGATCCGGGCAAGGACGGTGTCGGTGGCTGGCTTGGTGGCCCGCACGATCAGCGTGCCCTCGCCGTTGATCGTGCCGGCATAGACCTCGTCGCCCGGCTCCTTGGGCACAGGCGCGCTCTCGCCGGTGATCGGCGCCTGATCGACCGCGCCTGCGCCCTCGATCACTTCGCCGTCGAGCGGAATCCGGTCGCCGCCGCGAACCACGAAACGCGTTCCCGGCGTCACCTCTGCGGCGCGGACTTCCTCCTCCATGCCATCGTCACGGATCACCCGCACCGTCGGCGGGGCGAGATCGAGCAATGCGGCCACCGCGCCCCGCGCCCGGCCCACGCTCCAGCTCTCCAGATAGAGCGACAGGGCAAAGAAGAAGGCGACGGTCGCGGCCTCGAAGTATTCCCCAAGACCGATCGCCCCGGCCACGGCGACGACCATCAGCAGGTTCATGTCGGGCGAAAGCCTCCGCGCCGCCGACCACGCTTTGGGCGCCACCTGCCAGACGCCGGCGAGGACGGCGACGAGGAAGAGCGCCGCCTCGGGCACGGGCATCGGTGTCTGCCCGTGCCCGGCAAAGAGCCGGACCGCACCGCCAAGGCCGGTTTCGGCAATGTGCCAGACGAGGCCGGCTGCCCAGAAAGCGCCCGAAAGCGCGGTGAACCGGCCCTGCCGGCGCAGATGGGCGGCCTGGTCGGCTTCGGCCCGTTCGGAATCCCAGGGGCTGGCGGTCATTCCGGTGGAAGCCACTTGCCGCAGGATTTCCTGTTCATCGACGGCCGTGGCGGTATCGAGCACGGTCATCCGACCGTTGATGATGTCGAAGGCCAGATGCTCTTCGCCCCCCACGACCGGGCCGAGCACCCGGGTCAGGATGGCCACTTCCTCGGCGCAGTCGAGCCCCTTCACCCGGAAGCTGCGCCCGCCCGCGTCCACGTTGCCGACGGGTGCGATATCGCCGCACAACGCGCGATCACCGGCGCCGCAGCACCCGCCCGTCGGCGCACGCGCGTGCTTCTGTGGTTGTCCGTCACGCGCCATGGGTGTCTCCGGCCGCGAATCATCGTTCGCGGCCATAGGTAGGTGCTACAGCAACTGCAGGTTCAAGGGGGGTGTGGCGGGACCTGTGTCACGTGCGGATGACAGTTTCCAGCGCCGATGCGTCGGGTCCGCTTCGCCCTTGAGATCACGGGAGGCCATCGCACCCTTGCTTCTTGAAACGACGTGTGATCGGCCGCGAAATACCCGTCCGCGACCCGGAAATACCCCTGCAGTTCCACGGTAGCGCCAGCGGCGAGCGGCACCATGGTCAGCAGCCAGAGCGCGGTTGCGATCGACTGATGGGAGCTGGAGACTTCGCCGAAGGAACCCCGGATTTCGGTCGTGCCGTTCAGGACCAGTCGCCCGCGCATTCGGGCCGATGTGCTGGCATTGACCTTGAAGAGCAGGCTCGCGCCGAACAGGTAGGTGCCGGTAACGGGTGCGGTGAACAGGTTGGTCGCCGGGTCGAACGCGCCCTGGTCATTGGCTTCAACGGTGTTGATGCCGGTTTTCTTCCAGGTGGTGAGCGCGACAAAGTTGTCGTAGTTGGTATAGGCCTTGAAGCGCGGCAAGTGCGGCTGGTCCACGATGCCGGTGGCGCGGCCGACGGTCAGCGCGTCGCGCCAGGCTATGCCGTCGGGGGTCACCTTCAGGGTCAGGTCGTCGGAGCCGAGGAGACCAAGCTCGGCCCGGCCGGAAAAACCCGACTGGAGCAGGAAGGATAAGACGCTGGCGGCGGTTTCCTTGTTGAGGGTGACACGCAGATCGCCACTGCCGCCTTCACTTGAAATAAGCGCCGTCCAGAGCGCCCCGTTCAGCTTTGCCGAAAAATGATTGGAGGCGTCGGCTGTGGTGGCAAGGCGCAGCCGGGTGAGGCCTTGCAGCGCGTCCGGCGTGACGCCGATCCAGCACGTCCCATCGAAGACCAGCAGCACCGCCTCGTCCTCGACCCATATGCGCCAGCCCTCGCGGGCGGGCAGGCGAACCCACGCGCCCCCCGAGAACAGCGCCACGTCCCCGTCCCAGCCGGTCCATGCGTCGGTGGCTCCCGAGCCGACGATGTAGCGGTCGCCCTCGGCGGGGCTCGCGGGCGGCGCGGCCAGATCCCGGTCCTTCACTGAGAGTTGCACGAGCCCGTCGAGCAGGTCGAGGGCCGCATTGTGGGTGACGTGCTTCTGCGCCTGCGCGGCGGCAATGTAGGGAAGCGCGAGGTTCGGGGTGGTCATTGGTGCCTCATCTGATGATGACGGTGGTTTCGGCAGGCATGCCCCGGCCGAGCGAGGGCGAGACCTGAGCGACACGGATGGTCAGCGCGGCGCCCGGCGCCAGCGCTGAGCCCCAATCGGCGACCTGCTCGGCGGGGGTGTAGATCACTTTGGCTGTGATTGCTGCCAGCGTCCGCTTCACCGTTGCGCCGTCGAGGATGTCGATCTCCCACGCTTCGGGCTGGTCGAGGAGCGGCACTTCGGCCGCCTCCCAGCTGTTGGCCGCCGGATCGCGGGAGCGGCGGGTCCAGGTGAGAGTGATATCGCCGGATGGCTCCGCGCGGGCGGCGAGATGCACCGGCGCGAAGAGACGGAGCGATGCGCCTGCGGGCGTGAGCGACAGCGTCGTGTAGCTCGGGTCCGACACCGGCCGCGAGGCTGGCCCCACCGCGAGGTTCCATGGCAAGCCGATCTCGCCGGCCGTGAAAGGCAGTTCGGCGACCGTCGCCTCAAGCACAACCACCCGCGATCCGGCCGGGGCCGGGTTGCCGATGGCATGTTCGGTGCCGCGCTGGCCGCGGAGGAGCGTGGTCAGGCGATAGCGGCCGGGGGCGGTGAGCGTCACGTCGCGGGCCTGCAGGATCTCCCAGGTTCCGGGTGCGCTCTCGACGGCGAAGAGCTGCAGGTCGGTGACGCTTTCGAGCTGGCCCCAGGGAAGGCTAATCTCGAGCACCGAACCCCGGTCCCAGCGCCACACAGGTCCGGTGGGAAGATCGGTAACAAGCGTTCCGATCCGCGCCCGGCGGGTGATCGTGGCGAAGCTCGCCCAGCCCGAGATTTCGGGGGAGCGCAGCACTGCAACGGTTCCCGGCCAGGGGTCGGCATCGATGGCGATGAGCGGACGCGGCGGCGTGTGGGTGCTGGTCAGTTGCGGCAGATCGAGGAGAACCACCTGCGGCGCACCGAGCGGCACGGAGCGGGCCACGGCGGCGGTGCGCTGCGCGCCCGGCGGCAGGTCATAGACCTCGCGGTCCTGCCGGGTGGCCTCGATGCGGCGGGAGAGTCCGTCGGCAATGCGGGTGAGGCGGAACTCGGTGGCGGTGCCTTCGGTGAACGACACCACATCGCCCGGATCGAGAGCGAGGCGCGACGGCGGTAGGGAAAAGCTCGCCCGTTCGCGCCCCGTCCAGGCCTCCATCAGGGTGCGGCGGCAGCGGCGTTCGGCCTCCTCGGGGGCGACCGCCACGGGAAAGCTTTCGGCGGTCACCCGCACCGCACCGGTGGTGATGCGGCGGGCCTCGACGCCGGGGCGGATGGTGCGGTTGCCCGCGCGCAGGTTGTTGCCGAACCAGGACACCACGAGGCTCACGCTCTCGACGCTCGGCGCCAGCGCCTCGAGCCGGTCCAGCGAGACGGCGAAGTCGGTCCGCTCCCGGTCCGCGTGCAGGTTCTCGGCCTGCTGCGTGCCGGCGCCGCCGCGACGGACCGCCCCTGTGGCGTAGACGAATTCTCCGGAGCCCGGGATCATGGTCACGCCGCGGATCAGCCCTTCCGCGGTGTCGTAGTCAGCCAGCGGCCGGAAGACCTCGAAGGAAAGCTGAGGGATGCGGTTTCCGTAGGCCGCAAGCGGCAGATCCTCGAACACCACATAGGCCGTGCCGCGATAGGCCGGCGTCCGGCCCGCGCCCATCTTCGCCTCGATGAAGGGATCGGGCAGCTGCGCCTCGTCGCCGGGATACCAGCGCCAGGACACGCCGGACAGATCCATCAGCCTGCCGTCGGCCCAGATGCGCCCGATGCCGGTGATCGGCCCCTCGCAGAGCGCGATCGTGAAGGAGGCCGAATAGGAATACTCCGTGGTAGCGACTTTGGGCCCGCCGCCCTTGCCGCCGCCCGACGTGGTGGTGGTCACATGCTCGGTGAAATCGG
>RFGB01000178.1 GCA_003697125.1 Alphaproteobacteria bacterium | reverse complement strand
GGTCAGCGCCGGGGCGGGTCAGCGCCGGGGCGGGTCAGCGCCGGGGCGGGTCAGCGCCGGGGCGGGTCAGCCGCCCGCCCCCGGCATCTCGGGCGTGGCGGCCGCGGCGCCGTCCCGCCGCCCCGCGCCGCCGGGGCTTGCCGCTTCGGCCTCGAGCCGCGCCAGCAGCGCCGAGAGCAGCGGCCGGATTCGCGCCGCGTCGGCCGGGTCCAGCGCCGCCAGGACCTCGGCCTCATGGGCGCGGGCATCGGCCACCAGCCGTTCGGCCAGCACGCGGCCGGCATCGGTCAGATGCACCAGCACCCGCCGGCCATCCTGCGCGTCGGCGCCGCGCCGCACCAGCCCGCGCGCCTCCATCTGGTCGATGATCCGGGTCATGCGCGACTGCTCCATCAGCGCCAGCCGCGCCAGCTCGGTGATCATCGCGCCATCGCCATCGACCAGACAGGCCAGCACGCGCCATTCGGGCACCCTGATGCCCGCCTTGCGCACATGGGCATGGAACTGCGCGCTGGCCCGGTCGCTGACCGCAGCCAGCAGATAGAGCAGATAGGAGGAGACGAAGCCCTTCTGCGCCAATGATCCGCTCCCTCTCCGCCCGACCGGCAGGGGTGAAAAACGCTTGACCCCAGTTATATGAAATTTCATATTGTTTGCAAAGGGGGGAGATTCGATGCCCGTCACCCTGACCGTCGCCGCCATCCGCGACGTGACCGAGCGCGTGCGCGAATTCCTGCTGGAGCCCGCGGGCGAGGCCCCGGCGCGTCACGCCGCCGGGGCGCATCTGGATTTCGACCTGCCGGTGGGCCGGCGCAGCTATTCGCTGATCGACTGGCCCGATGATGCGCCCGGCACGCTGCGCATCGCGGTCCAGCGCGAGGACGAGGGCGCCGGCGGCTCGCGTGCCATGCATGCCCTGACCCCTGGCGCGCGGCTTTCCGCCGAGGGGCCCCGCAACGACTTTCCCCTGCGCGACCATGACGGGCCGGCGCTGCTGCTGGCCGGGGGCATCGGCATCACGCCGATCATCAGCCATGCCACGGCGCTTGCCGCCGCGGACCGGCCCTTCGCCCTGCACTATGCCGTGCGCAGCCGCACCGCCGCCGCCTATGCCGACCGGCTGGCCGAGCAGTTCGGCGAGCGGCTGCATCTGTGGCCCGACGACGAGACCCCGATCGACCTTCCGGCGCTGATGGCCGCCCAGGGGCGCGGGACGCATCTCTATGTCTGCGGGCCGAAGGGGCTGATCGAGGCGGCCCGCGCCGCCTTCACCGCCGCCGGCCATGACGATGGCGCCGTGCATTTCGAACTGTTCGCCAGCGAGGCGGCGCAGGCGGGCGACCAGCCCTTCGAGGTGGAGATCGCCTCGACCGGGCAGGTGTTCACCATCCCGCCCGGGCGCACGATCATCGAGGTGCTGGAGGAGGCGGGGATCGACCTCGTCTATGACTGCCAGCGCGGGGATTGCGGCATCTGCCAGACCGGGGTGATCGCGGGCACGCCGGACCATCGCGATGTGGTATTGTCGGAATCCGAGCGCGCCGGCGGCAAGGTGATGCAGATCTGCGTCAGCCGGGCGAAGACGCCGCGGCTGGTGCTGGATCTCTGAGGGAGGATCCGATGACCTATACCCTGGACAATGTCACGAAGCTGGTGCAGCCGCACCAGGTCCATCGCGACATCTATACCAGCCCCGAGGTGTTCCGGCTGGAGATGAAGCACCTGTTCCGCAACACCTGGCTGTTCGTCGGCCATGACAGCCAGGTGCCGAAGCCCGGCGACTACTTCACCACCCAGCTCGCCGACCAGCCGGTGCTGATGGTGCGCCACAGCGACGGCGAGGTCCATGTCCTCTACAACCGCTGCCCGCACAAGGGGACCAAGATCGTCATCGACCGCAGCGGCAACACCGGCAAGTTCTTCCGCTGCCCCTATCACGCCTGGTCCTTCAAGACCGACGGCTGCCTTCTGGCCATCCCGCTGAAGAAGGGCTACGAGAATACCGGCTTCGAGAAGACCGAGGCCGCGCGCGGCCTGGCCCCCGTCGGCGCGGTGCACAACTATCGCGGCTTCGTCTTCGCCCGGCTGGCCGAGGAGGGGATCGGCTTCGAGGAGTATTTCGGCGAGAGCCTCTCCTCCTTCGACAACATGATCGACCGCTCGCCCGAGGGGCGGCTCGAGGTCGCCGGCCCGCCGCTGCGCTACATGCATCGCTGCAACTGGAAGATGCTGGTCGAGAACCAGACCGACACCTGCCACCCGATGGTCGCCCATGAGAGTTCCGCCGGCACCGCGGTGAAGATCTACGAGGCGATGGGCAATCCCGAGCCCAAGCCGATGGCGATGGAGATCATCGCCCCCTTCATGAGCCCCTACGAGTTCTTCGAGCACATGGGCGTGCGCACCTGGCCCAACGGCCACGGCCATACCGGCGTGCATCACTCGATCCATTCCAACTATTCCGAGGTTCCCGGCTACTGGGAGATGATGGTCAAGGCGCATGGCGAGGAGAAGGCGAAGCGCATCCTCTCCGAGAACCGGCATAACACCGTCTATTTCCCCAACCTGATGATCAAGGGGCCCATCCAGCTTCTGCGCAACTTCATCCCGCTGGCCGCCGATCGCACCCTGGTGGAAAGCTGGATCTACCGGCTGGTCGGCGCGCCCGACCTGCTGCTGAAGCGCACCGCCATGTACAACCGCCTGATCAACGCCCCCACCTCGATCGTCGGCCATGACGATCTGGAAATGTACGAGCGCGCGCAGGAGGGGCTGCAGGCCGACGGCCTGGAATGGGTCAACCTGCAGCGGCTCTTCTCGCCCGAGGAGGATCTCTCGGCCGTGGCGGTCGAGAACGGCACCAGCGAAAGGCAGATGCGCAACCAGTTCGCCGCCTGGGTGAAGTTCATGAAGCCCGCCCCGGCGGCGGCCAGCGCGAGGGCTGCGGAATGACCACCATCACCGGGACCCGCCCGATCAGCCGCGAGGCGCTGATCGACTTCGTCTATCACGAGGCGCGGCTTCTGGACGAGGGCCGCTATGACGAATGGCTCTCGCTGTGGCTGCCCGAAGGCATCTACTGGATGCCGCTGGACTGGCAGCAGAGCGACCCCGACCTCGTCACCTCGCTGCTGCACGAGGATCAGTTCATGCTGCGCCTCAGGATCGAGCGGCTGAAGGGCGCCCGCACCTTCAGCCAGAAGCCCAAGAGCCGCTGCCACCACGTGCTGAACCGCCCCTTCGTGGACGAATTCGACCCCGAGGCGGGCCGCTTCGTGACCACCACCAACATGCATTATGTCGAGACCCGCCTCGACGACCAGTTCCTGCTGGCGGTCACCGCACGGCATGAGCTGCGGCTGGTGGACGGGCAGCTGCGCATCCAGCTCAAGCGGGTGGACATCCTGAACTGCGACGCGGCCTTCGGCAACATCCAGCTTCTGCCATGACCGTTCCCGGCGGCGACAGCCTTTTCGTGCATGGCCCGGGGGGCGGGCGGCACATTCCCACGGTGCACGAGACCTTCCGCGCCGCCGTGGCCCATGCCCCCGACCGGCCGATGCTGGCGGTGCTGCCCGAGACGGCGGCGGCCTATGGCATCGCGGCGGGCGAGATCACCTATGCCGAGGCCGCGCGGCGGGTCGACGCGCTGATCGCGGACTGGCGCGCGGCGGGGGCCGAGCCGGGCCAGCGGGTGATGCTGCTGCTCGAGAACCGGCCCGAATTCTTCCTGCAGTTCCTCGCGCTCAATGCGCTGGGGCTGTCGATCGTGCCGGTCAATCCCGACCTGCGCGCGGCCGAGCTGGAATACATGGTGGGTCACGCCAGCCCGGCCGCCGCGGTGGCCATCGCCCCGCGGGTTGACGAACTTGCCGCCGCGGCCAGCGCGGCGGGGGTGCGGATGCCGGTCATCCCCGCGGGCGAGGCGCCGCCGCGCCTCGACCCGCGCCCGCGCCTGACCCCGGAGGGCGAGGCGGCGATCCTCTACACCTCGGGCACCACCGGCCGCCCCAAGGGATGCGTGCTGGGCAACGAGTATTTCCGCCTGTGCGGGGTGTGGTATGTCACCCAGGGCGGGCCGATGGAACTGGGCCCGGCGCCGCGGATGCTGACGCCCCTGCCCGTCTTCCACATGAACGCGCTGGCCTGCTCGTTCATGGCCATGCTGCATGCCGCAGGCTGCCTGATCGTGCTGGACCGTTTCCATCCCCGCACATGGTGGCAGTCGGTGCGCGACAGCCGCGCCACCTGCCTGCATTATCTGGGGGTGATGCCCTCGATCCTGATGTCGATGGCCGAGGATCCGCACGAGCGCGACCACGCGGTGCGCTTCGGCTTCGGCGCCGGGGTCGACCCCAAGCTGCATGCGCCCTTCGAGGCGCGCTTCGGCTTCCCGCTGATCGAGGCCTGGGCGATGACCGAGACCGGCAACGCCGCCATCCTCGCCGCCAACCGCGAACCGCGCGCGGTGGGCACCGGCGCGCTGGGCCGGCCCGGCCCGGGCTTCGAGCTCAGGATCGTCGATGAGGCCGGCCGCGAGGCGGAGGAAGGCGAGCTTCTGGTGCGCCGCGCCGGGCCGGATCCGCGCTTCGGATTCTTCCGCGAATACTGGCGCGACCCCGTCGCCACCGAGGAGGCCTGGGCGGGCGGCTGGTTCCACACCGGCGACATCGTGCGCCGCGGGCCCGACGGCACGCTGTATTTCGTGGATCGCAAGAAGAATGTCATCCGCCGTTCGGGCGAGAACATCGCCGCGGTCGAGGTGGAATCGATGCTGATGCGCCATCCCGCGATCCGCGCGGCCGGGGTCGCGGCGGTGCCCGATCCGATCCGCGGCGAGGAGGTGTTCGCCTGCCTGGTGGCCGACAACCCCTCGGCGGCGCTGGCGCAGGAGATCGCCGCCTGGGCGCTGGGCCAGATGGCCTATTACAAGGTGCCCGGGCACATCGCCTTCGTCGAGGCCCTGCCGCTGACCGCCACCCAGAAGATCCAGCGCGGCGCGCTGAAGGCGCTGGCCCAGCGGCTTCTGGCCGAGGGGGCGGCCCACGACCTGACCCGGATGAAGAAGCGGCAGGTCGCCTGATGCGCCGCCCCGCGCCCTATGACGGCGTCGTGCTGACCGCGCCGGTAACGGTGCCATATCGCCGTTATTCGACCCAGTCCGCGCATTGGTGGATCGCGCGGGCGCTGAGGGGGGCGCTGGCGGCGGCCGGGCTCGCACCGGGGCAGATCGACGGGCTCTGCCTGTCATCCTTCACCCTGCATCCCGACAGCGCGGTGGGGCTGACCCAGCATCTGGGGCTCTCGCCCAGATGGCTCGACCACATCCCCATGGGTGGGGCATCGGGCGTGGTGGCGCTGCGCCGGGCGGCGCGGGCGGTGCAGGCCCATGATGCCGACATCGTCGCGGTGGTCGCGGGCGACACCAATCACATCGACAGCTTCCGCAACCTGCTCTCCTCCTTCTCGCGCTTCGCCCAGGATGCGGTCTATCCCTATGGCTATGGCGGGCCCAACGCCGTGTTCGCCCTGCTGACCGACCGCTACATGGCCGAATACGGTGCCACGCGCGAGGATTTCGGCCGCATCTGCATCGCCCAGCGCCAGAACGCGCTGCGCTATCCCCATGCGCTGATGAAGACCCCGCTGACGATGGAGGCCTATCTCTCGGCCCGTCCCATCGCCACCCCGCTGGGCCTGTTCGACTGCGTGATGCCCTGTGCGGGGGCCGAGGCCTTCCTGGTGATGCGCGAGGACGAGGCCGCCCGCCGCGGCCTGCGCGCCGCGCGGATCCTGGCCACGATCGAGCGCCACAACGCCCATGCCGCCGATCCGATCCAGCTGCGCGGCGGCTGGAGCGTGGACGCCCCCCGCCTGTGGGAGGCGGCCGGCTGCGCCCCGGGCGACATGGACCTGGTGCAGACCTATGACGACTATCCGGTCATCTCGATGATGCAGATCGAGGATCTGGGCTTCTGCGCCAAGGGCGAGGGGCCGGCCTTCCTGCGCGGACGCGACCTGACGGTGACGGGCGACTTCCCCCACAACACCTGCGGCGGGCAGCTCTCGGCCGGGCAGGCCGGCGCGGCGGGGGGGCATCTGGGCCTCGTCGAGGCGATCCGCCAGCTGACCGCCGCCGCCGGGCCGACCCAGGTGCCCGGCGCCCGGCGCGCGCTGGTGTCCGGATTCGGCATGGTGAATTACGATCGCGGCGTCTGTTCGGCCGCGGCGGTGCTGGAGGGCATGGCATGACCGAACCGCTCGCCCCGCCGCCGCGCAAGGATCCCCGGCGGCGCACCCGCGTGCCGACCCTGCCGCCCGCGGCCCGCAGCCGCGCCGCGCTCGGGCTGACCGCGGCCGCGGCCGAGGGGCGCTTCGCCCTTCAGGTCTGCGCGGAATGCGGCGCGGTGGCCTGGCCCCCGCGCGATGCCTGCGCGGGATGCCTGTCGGTGCAGCTGGTCTGGCGCGAACTGCCCCCCGGGGGCGAGGTGCTGGCCGAGACCGCGATCCACGCATCGCCCGATCCCTATTTCCGCGAAAGGCTGCCCTGGCGCGTCGGCACGGTGCGGCTCGACGCCGGGCCGTCGGTCATCGCCCATCTGCATGGCGATGTCGCCCGCGGCGCGCGGGTGCGCATGGCCGCCCGGCTGGACCGCGCCGGCCAGGGCGTGCTGATCGCCCTGCCCGAGAAGGACACCCCCCACATGGAGGACGACCCCGCGCTGCGCGCCCTGACCTGCCATCCCCGCCACCGCCGCGTGCTGCTGGTCGACGGGCGCGACGCGGCCGCCCCGGCGATGGCCCGGGCGCTGCGCGCGGCCGGGGCGGCGGCCGTCTGGGCGGGCGAGGCCGAAGGCTGGCGCGGCAATCCGGCCCGCGCGGCGCTGGCCGAGGCGGGGGCGGCGGTGGTGCCGCTCGACATCACCGATTCCGACTCGGTGGCGCGGCTGGCCGGCGAATATGGCGGGCGCATCGACATCGTCGTCTTCAATGCCCGGCATCTGCGCCCGGGCGGGGTGATGGCGGGCAACGGCATCTATACGCGCGAGGCCTTCGACGTCCATGCGCTGGGGCTGATGCGGCTGGCCCGCGCGCTGGGGCCGGCCATGGCCGCGCGCGCCGCCGACGGGGTGAACGCGGCCGCGGCCTGGGTCAACATCCTGTCGGTATGGGCGCTGATCCCCGACCCGGCCTTCGGCGCCTTTGCGGCCGCCCAGGCGGCGGCGCTGTCGGTGGCGCGCAGCCTGCGCGGCGATTTCCGCGCCTCGGGCATCCGGGTGATGAACCTGTTCGCCGGCCCCATCGACGACGAATGGCACCAGCCGCTGCCCCCGCCCAAGCTGGCGGCCGAGGCGCTGGCGCGCGAGCTGGTGCGCGGGCTGGCGGAGGGGGCCGAGGAGGTCTGGTGCGGCGATGTCGCCCGCGACATCCGCGAACGCTGGGCCCGCGACCCGAAGGTTCTGGAACGCGAGATGACCGGAGGCGGGCGATGAGCGCGCTGGCAGGGCTTGTGGCGGCACTGGCCTCGGGCCGGGTGAAGGTGGTGGACCTGACCCACCGGCTCGACCCCGATTTCCCGGTGATCGTCCTGCCCCCCGAATTCGGCCAGTGCGCGCGCTTCCGCATCGAGGAGGTCAGCGCCTATGACCATCGCGGCCCCGCCTGGAAGTGGCACGAGATCACCATGAACGAGCATACCGGCACGCATTTCGACGCGCCGTGCCACTGGATCTCGGGGCGCGATGTGCCGGCCGGATCGGTGGACGAGATCGACCCGGCCGCCTTCATCGGCCCGGCCTGCGTGATCGACTGCTCGGCCGAAGCCGCGGCCGACCCCGATTTCCTGCTGCAGCCCGCCCATGTCGAGGCCTGGGAGGCGCGCCACGGCCCGATCCCGGCCGGATCCTGGGTGCTGATGCGCACCGACTGGTCGCGGCGCAGCGGGGCGGCCTATCTGAACATGGCCGGGGACGGGGCGCATTCGCCCGGCCCCTCGGCCGCGGCGATCGAGGCGCTTCTGGCCCGCGGCATCCGTGGCTTCGGCACCGAGACGGTTGGCACCGATGCCGGGCAGGCGGCCCATTTCGACCCGCCCTTCCCGGCCCATTACCTGCTGCATGGCGCCGGGCGGTTCGGGCTGCAATGCCTGAAGGGGCTCGACCGCCTGCCGCCCACCGGCGCGGTGCTGATCGCCGCACCGCTGAAGATCCGCGGCGGCACCGGCAGCCCGCTCAGGGTGCTGGCGCTGGTGGAGGAGGGGCAATGAGCACATACACCGCCGTCATCACCGGGGCGTCGAAGGGGATCGGGCTGGATCTGGCCCGGCGCCTTCTGGAACGGGGCTACCGGGTCATCTCGATCGCGCGCCATGACCCGGCCGAGCCGGTGGCGGGGCTGGAAAGCGTCATCGCCGACCTGCTCGACCCCGCCGCCACCGAGCGCGCCGCGGCCGAAATCGCCGCGGATGCCGAGGTCACCCACTTCATCCACAATGCCGGGCTGATCTGGCCGAACCCGGTCGAGAAGGCCTCGCCCCGGGATCTCGCCGGGCTGACCCAGCTGCATCTGGGCGCGGCGCTGACGCTGACCCAGGCCTTCCTGCCGGCGATGAAGGCGCGCCGCTTCGGGCGGATCCTGTTCAACGGCTCGCGCGCGGCGCTGGGCGTGCCGACGCGCACCGCCTATTCCGCCACCAAGGCCGGCATCGTCGGCATGGCCCGGACCTGGGCGCTGGAACTCGCGCCGCACGGAATCACCGTCAACGTGGTGGCGCCGGGGCCGGTGCGCACCGACAATTTCTGGGGGATCATCGAGAAGGGCAGCGCCCGCGAGGCCGAGCTTGCCGCCCGCATCCCGGTGGGCCGGCTTGGCGAGGTGGGCGACATCTCGCGCGCATTCCTGTATTTCTGCGACCCCGAGAACGGCTTCGTCACCGGCCAGACCCTGTATGTCTGCGGTGGCGCCTCGATCGGAATGTTGCAATTGTGACCGACCGGGGCGCGCGATCGCGGTCAGGGCGGGCAATGGCCCTTGGCGCAGGGGTCACTGTGTCCCACTATGGCGCGAACTCCACAACAGCAACCGACAGGAGGAACCCGATGCTGAAGCGACTGACCAACACCCTTGCGGCGGGGCTCGCCGCGGCGGGGCTCGCCGCCGGCGCCGCCTCGGCCGATGTCGAGCTGACCTATTCGTCCTGGCTGCCCTGGACGCATCCGGTCAATGTCCACATCTTCATCCCGTGGATGGAGGCGATCGAGAAGGACAGCGGCGGCCGCATCAAGTTCCGCCGCCTGCCCAAGCCGGTCGCCTCGCCGCCGGCCCATCTGGATGCGGTGCGCACCGGGCAGGTGGATGTCGCCTTCTCGGTGCACGGCTATTCGCGCAAGCAGTTCGCGCCCTACATCTTCGCCGAGTTTCCGCTGCTGGGCGACGATGCCGAGGCGACCTCGGTCGCGCTGCAGCGCACGCATGAGAAGTTCTTCGCCAATCTCGACCTCTATGGCGGCGTGCATCTGATCGGCGTCAACCTGCACGGACCCGGCCAGGTGCATCACCGCACCAAGGTGATGACCAGCCCGGCGGATTTCGAGGGGCAGAAGTTCCGCACCGGCGGGCCGATCCCGCAGGCGATCGTCGAGGCCTGGGGCGGCGTGGCGATCCTGCAGCCGGCGACGAAATCCTACGAGATCCTGTCGACCGGCATCGCCGACGGCATCACCTTCCCGTTCGAGAGCCTGCCCTCCTTCGGGATCACCGATCTTGTGCCCTTCTCGACCGTGATGCCGGGCGGGTGGTATTCCTCCTCGCATTACCTGGTCATGAACCGGCGCACCTATGACCGCCTCTCGCCCGAAGACCGGGCGATCATCGACAAGTATTCCGGCGAGGCCTATGCCCGCCTGGCCGGCCGGGGCTGGAACGAGATCAACGCGATCGGCCTCGAGACCGCGAAGAAGGCCGGCAACACCATCGCCGAGGCCACGCCCGAGCTGAAGGCGGCGCTGGAGGAGCTGAACGCGAAGTTCGTCGCCGACTATGTCGAGCAGGTCAAGGAGCTGGGGCTCGACGGCAACGAGATCATCGAATACTTCAAGGCCCAGGTGGCCAGCCTCGGCGGCTCCTGACGGCGCGGACATCGGCGATGGCCGCACACAGCCACTTCCGGGCCGCGGACAGGATCCGCGGCCTGGGTCCCGCGGCGCGGCTGCTGGCGCTGGTCGCCTGCATCCTGCTGTTCGCGATGATGATCATCGTCTTCATCGACGTGCTGGGGCGCTATCTGTTCCTCGCGCCCCTGCCCGCCGCCTATGAGCTGGTTTCGCTGATCATGCCGGCGACGATCTTCTGCGCCCTGCCGCTGACCATGCTGCGCGAGGGGCATGTCACCGTCGACCTGCTGGACGCGCTGATCCCGCCGCGGCTGGAGACGCTGCAGCGGGTGGTGGTGAACCTGATCAGCGCGGGGGCGCTGGCGCTGGTGGCCTGGCGGCTGTGGGTGCGCTCGATCGACCAGGCGGAATATGGCGAGATCACCGACGCGCTGTTCCTGCCGCTGTGGCCGTTCAGCGCCGGCATGTCGGTGCTGTGCGCGGTGGCGGCGCTGGCGGCGCTGGCGACGGCGGGGCGGCATGCCGCCCGATGGTTCAGACGGGGTTGATCGATGACCGAGGTGCTGGTCGGGCTGGCGGCCCTGCTGATCCTTGCCTTCCTGCGGGTGCCGATCGCCTTCGTGATGATCCTGGTCGGCTTCGTCGGGATGGCCTGGGTGCTGAACCCGGTGGGCGCGCTCTACAATGTCGGGCAGACCGCCTTCGATGCGGCGATCAACTACGAATTGTCGGTGGTGCCGCTGTTCGTGCTGATGGGCAATTTCGTCGCCCGCGCCGGGCTTGCGGCCGAGCTCTATGCCGCCTCGAACGCCTTTCTGGGGCACCGGCGCGGCGGGCTGGCCATGGCGACGATCGTCGCCTGCGGCGGCTTCAGCGCCATCTGCGGCTCGTCGCTGGCCACGGCGGCGACGATGTCGAAGGTGGCGATGCCCTCGATGCGCCGCTACGGCTATGATGACCGGCTGGCCACCGGCTCGATCGCGGCGGGGGGCACGCTGGGCATCCTGATTCCGCCATCGGTGGTGCTGGTCATCTATGGCATCCTGACCCAGCAGAGCATCGGCAAGCTGTTCGCCGCCGGCGTGCTTCCCGGTCTGGTCGGGGTGCTGTTCTATCTTGCCGCGGTGCGCTGGGTGACCTGGCGCCATCCCGAGATGGGACCGGCCGGCCCGCGGAAGGGCTGGGCGGAACGCTTCGCGGCGCTGCGCGCGGTCTGGGGGGTGATCGTGCTGTTCGCGGTGGTGATGGGCGGGATCTATGGCGGCGTGTTCAGCCCGACCGAGGCCGCCGGCATCGGCGCCTTCGGGGCCTTCGTCTTCGCGCTGCTGCGCGGGGCGCTGAGCTGGGAGGTGCTCTACGAGGTGCTGGAGGAGAGCGTCGCGACCACGGCGATGCTGTTCACCGTGCTGATCGGGGCGCTGCTGTTCGCGAACTTCGTCAACTATACCGACTTTCCCCAGGGGCTGGCCGACATTGCCGCGGCATTCCGCGACACGCCCTGGCTGGTGATGGCGGCGATCCTGGTGATCTACATCCTGCTGGGCATGGTGTTCGAAAGCCTCAGCATGATCCTGCTGACGGTGCCGATCTTCTTCCCGCTGGTCAAGGGTCTGGGCTATGACCCGATCTGGTTCGGCATCGTGGTGGTCGTGGTCACCGAGATCAGCCTGATCACCCCGCCGGTGGGGCTGAACGTGTTCGTGCTGCGCGGGGTGCTGCCCGATGTCGCCACCGGCACGATCTTTCGCGGCGTGACGCCGTTCTGGATCGCGGACATCTTCCGCCTGACCCTGATCGTGCTGGTGCCGCCGCTCTCGCTGTGGCTGGCCAGCCATGTCACCTGACGGGTCAGGGCAGGAGCGAGAGCCTCACCTCGCCCAGCCCGGTCATGGTGCAGCGCAGCTGCCGCGCCGCCGGGGGCACCGGGGTCAGCGGCACATGGGTTCCGCACAGCACGACCATCCCCGGCTCGGCGGCGATGCCGCGCCCCGCCAGATGGCCAAGCAGCCATGCCACGGCATCGACCGGATCCTGGGGCGCGGCGCCCCGCGCCTCGGCCACCTGGCGGCCGTCGATCTCGAGCGTGACGCCGATCGCGCCGGTGTCCAGCGCCCCGGGCGGGACGGACTGCGCGCCCAGCACCGCGCCGACATTGAAGACGTTCAGCGCCACCGCCTCGGCAAGGGGGGTGGCGGCAAGGTTGCGCCCGCCCATGTCGATCAGCTCGAAGGCGGCGTGGAAGCGGTCGATCGCGGCCAGCGCGGCGGCGCGGTCGAAGGGGGCGCCGCGGCGCACGCCCTCGCCCAGGATCGCGGCCAGCTCGACCTCGACCGCCAGCCCCGGCAGGCGGCTGCGCGGCAGTTCCGCGCCGCTCGCGTGGATCTCGGCGCCGAACAGCCGCGCACAGACCGGCTCGCGGACGCCGAAATGGGCCATCTGCGCCTTGCCGTTCACCGCGAGCTTGTAGCCGGCGATCCCGCCCGCCCGGCGCGCCACCGCGGCCGCATAGGCGTCCTGCAGCGCATAGGCCGCGGCAAGGTCGGGGGGCGTTTCGGCCAGGCCGGGCACGGCGCCGGACATGCGCGCCTCGGCCATCGACTCGGCGGTGCTTGTGGTTGCGCTCATCGGCATTCATCCTTGCTGTCGGCCGCGACTGTGGCCGATGCCGCGTGCGAAATCCAGTGCAGGAGGGGGGAGGATCGATGAATCGGCCGAAGCTGCGTTCCCGGATCACCGTCGAGGGGCTGGACCGCGCCCCGCACCGGGCCTTCCTGCACGGTCTGGGGCTGGACGAGGCGGCGCTGGCGCGGCCGATGATCGGGGTGGTGACGACCCAGGGCGACACCTCGCCCTGCAACGGCAATCTGGCCCAGCAGGCGCAGCATGCCGCCGACGGGGTGCGCGAGGCGGGCGGCTCGCCGCGCCAGTTCACCACCATCTCGGTCTCGGACGGCATCAGCATGAATCATCAGGGGATGAAGAACTCGCTGATGTCGCGCGAGCTGATCGCCGATTCGATCGAACTGGTGATGCGCGGCCATGCCTGGGACGGGCTGATCGCCTATGGCGGCTGCGACAAGAACCTGCCGGGCATGATCATGGCGATGGTGCGCCTGAACTGTCCGTCGGTCTTCGTCTATGGCGGATCCACCATCCCCGGCATGCTCGACGGGCGCACCGTCTCGGTGCTCGATGTCTATGAGGGGGCGGGCGCGGTAATGGCCGGCACGCTGTCGCGCGAGACGCTGGCGCGGATGGAGAAGGTCGCCGTCTCGACCCCCGGTGCCTGCCCCGGCCAGTTCACCGCCAACACCATGGGCATGGTGGCCGAGGTGCTGGGCATCTCGCCCATCGGCTCGGCGCTGATCCCGGCGGTGCATGCCGAACGCGCCGCGCTGGGCCGTCGCGCGGGGCATCTGGTGATGCGGATCCTGGAACGCGGCGGGCCGCTGCCGCGCGACCTGATCACCCGCGAAAGCCTGATGAACGCCTGCGCCATCGTCGCGGCCACCGGCGGGTCGACCAATGCGGGCATGCACATCTCGGCCATCGCCCACGAGGCGGGGATCCGCTTCACCATGGACGATGTCGGCGCGGTGTTCGAACGCACGCCGCTGATCGCCAGCCTCCGGCCGGGGGGGGCGTATTACGCGCTCGACCTGCACCGGGCGGGCGGCGTCGCGATGATCGTCAGGGCGCTGATCGCCTCGGGCCACATGGAAGGCGGCACGCCGACGCTGGACGGGCGCAGCCTGGCCGAGGCGGTGGCCGACGCCCCCGACCCCGACGGCCGGATCGTGCGCCCCCCCGCCGATCCGATCGACGAATCGGGCGGGGTGATCGTGCTGAAGGGCAACCTCGCCCCCGAAGGCGCCTTCATCAAGGTCGCCGGGCTGCGGGTGCGGGTGCATGAGGGACCGGCGCGCGTCTTCGACAGCGAGGAGGAGGCGATGGCCGCGATCCGCGCCCGCGCCTATCACGCCGGCGAGGTGCTGATCATCCGCAACGAGGGGCCGAAGGGCGGCCCCGGCATGCGCGAGATGCTGGGCCCGACCGCGGTGATCTATGGTCAGGGGATGGGCGAGAAGGTGGCGCTGGTCACCGACGGGCGCTTCTCGGGCGCGACACGGGGCATCTGCATCGGCTATCTCTCGCCCGAGGCTGCGGCGGGCGGCCCGCTGGCGCTGGTGCGCGATGGCGACATCATCCGCATCGACGCGGCCCAGGGCCGGCGCATCGATCTGATGGTCGACGAGGCCGAGCTCGACCGCCGCCGCGCCGCGCTGGCCGCACGCCCGCCACGGCGGCTGGCCGGCGCGCATGAGAAATACGCCGCCCAGGTCCAGAGCGCCTATCTGGGCGCCGTCACCCATTCCGGCGCGGTGGACTGGCCGGTGGAGGAGGCCCCGGAATGACCCGCATCGGCTTTCTGGGCATGGGGCTGATGGGACAGCCCATGGCGCTGCGGCTGATCGCCGCCGGCCATTCCCTGACCGTGTGGAACCGCAGCCGCGACAAGGCGCTTGCCGTCGAAGCCGCCGGGGCGCGGCTGGCCGACAACCCCGCCGATCTGGCCCGCCACAGCGATGTGGTGATGGCCTGCCTGACCGACGCCGCCGCGGTCGAACGGGTGCTGTTCGGCCCCGACGGGGTGGCCGCGGCGATCGGGCCGGGGCTGTTCATCGACTTCTCGTCGATCGACCCCGGCGCGACGCGCGCCATGGCCGAAAGGCTGCACGAGGCAACCGGCATGGGCTGGGTCGATGCCCCCGTCTCGGGCGGGACGCCCGCCGCGCGCGCGGGCACGCTGACCATCATGGCCGGCGGCAGCGCGGCCGATTTCGCCCGCGCCGAACCGCTGCTGGCGCCGCTGGCCGCCCGCGTCACCCATATGGGGCCGGTGGGATCGGGCCAGGCGACCAAGCTGGTCAACCAGATCCTGGCCGGCGGGATGATGGCGCTGACCGCCGAGGCGGTGAACTTCGCCCGCGCCGCGGGCATCGATCCCGCCCGCCTGCCCGAGGCGCTTGCCGGCGGCTTCGCCGATTCGCGGCCCTTCCAGCTGCTGGCCCCGCGCATGGCCGAAGGGCGGTTCGACGACCCGCTCGGCACGGTGGCGATGATGCTGAAGGATCTCGACACCGTCGCCGCCAATGCCGCGGGGCGCGCGGCGCTGCCGATGACCGATGCCGCGCGGGCGCTGATGCGCGAGGCCTGCGACCAGGGTCGCGCCGATCAGGACATATCGACCATCATCCTGACCCTCGCGGAGCGCGCGCCATGAGACCCTGCGTCGGCCTGATCGTCCCCCCCGCCGCCGGCGAGGTCCCGCCCGAGCCGCCGGCGCTGTTTCCCCACATCGACTTCATCGCCGAGGGTCTGGGCCTGCCCGAGATGACGCCCGAGGGATATGACAGCGTCATCACCCGGCTGGGCGAGCTGGCCGCGCGGCTGAAGGCGCGCGGGGCGCGGGCGGTGTCGCTGATGGGCACCTCGCTCAGCTTCTACCGCGGCGCGCAGGGCAACGCCGACGCGCTGGCGGCGATGTCGGCGGCCACCGGCCTGCCGGTGACCACGATGACCGATTCCGTGCTGCAGGCGCTGATCGCGGTGGGCGCGCAGCGCGTCGCCGTGGCCACCGCCTATACCGATCCGGTGAACCGGGCGCTGTGCGCCTGCCTGGAAGGGGCGGGCTTCGCCGTGGCGGGGCTGCGGGCGATGAACCTGCGCGCCATCGGCGACGTCTTCCGGGTCAGCGAGGCCGAGCTTCTGGAACTGGGGCACGCGGCGGTCGCCGCCGCGCCCGGGGCGGATGCGCTCCTCATCTCCTGCGGCGGGCTGAGGACGCTTCCGGTGGTCGGGCCGCTGGAGGCCCGCCACGGCCTGCCCGTCGTCTCCAGCGCCACCGCCGGCGCCTGGGGCGCCGCGCGGCTTGTCGGTGATACCGGGCGCGCGCCCGGCCATGGCGCGCTGTTCGCGCGCTGAGCGCGCCCGGCAGGAAGGGAGGATCGACCCATGACCCGGCTTCAGGACGGACACGAGAACTGGCGCGAGGATGTCGCGGGGCGCGCCAATGTCGAGGACACGCCCGAGCTTCTGGCCTATTACGACTCGCTCAGGGGCTTCCACGCCGCCGCGCTGTGGACCGTGGCGAACCGCATCGAGCCCTGGGAGCCGCAATCGGCCTCGGTGCCGGTGCTGTGGCGCTATCGCGACCTGCGCCCGCATGTGCTGCGCTCGGTGGATCTGGTGACGCCCGAGAAGGCCGGCCGGCGGGTGATCTATCTGGAAAACCCGGGCCGGCGCGAGGTCGCCGCCGCGGTGGGCTGGATCTATGCCGGCCTGCAGGTCATGCACCCGGGCGAACGCGCCAGCGCCCATCGCCATTCCGCCTCGGCCATCCGCTTCATCCTGGAAGGCGAGGGGGCCTATACCATCGTCGACGGACACAAGATGACGCTGGGGCGCAACGACTTCGTGCTCACCCCGAACGGCACCTGGCACGAGCATGCCGTGGCCGAGGACGGCACCACCTGCATCTGGCAGGACGGGCTCGACATCCCGCTGGTCAATGCGCTGGAGGCGAATTTCTACGAGGTTCACTCCGACCTCGCCCAGGCGGTGGGCTATCCGGTCGACGACATGACGCTCAGCTGGGGCAATCCCGGCCTGACCCCCGCCGACCGCCGCTGGGAGAAGGGCTACAGCCCGCTGTTCAAATACGAATGGGAACCCACCTACGAGGCGCTGTGCCGCCACGCCGCCTGCACCGACGGCTCGCCCTTCGACGGGGTGCTGATGCATTACGTCAACCCGGTGACCAACGGCCCGGTGATGCAGACCCTGGGCGCCAGCATGCAGATGCTGCGCCCCGGAGAGCGCACCCGCGCCCATCGCCACACCGGCAGCTTCCTCTATACCGTCGCCAGGGGCGCGGGGCTCTCGATCATCAATGGCAGGCGGCTGGAATGGGCCGAGCGCGACATCTTCTGCGTCCCGTCCTGGGCATGGCACGAGCATCACAACGCCTCGGACACCGAGGATGCCTGCCTGTTCTGCCTGTCCGACCTGCCGGTGATCCGCGCGCTCGGCCTGTGGCGCGAGGAGGCGCTGGCCGACAATGACGGGCACCAGAAGATCGGCTGAGGGGGTTCCATGAAGCTTGTGACCTATCGCCGCGGGGTCGAGGATGCGGCCCGGCTGGGCGTGATCCGCGATGATCTGGTGGTCGATGTCGCCGCGCTGGGCGCGGCGCTGGGCCGGCCCCTGCCCGGCCGGATGCTGGATCTGATCGATGCGGGGCGCCCCGGCCTGGCCGCGCTGGCCGCCTGTCTGGCCGAGGCCGGCCCGGTTCCGCCGGTGGGCACCGCCACCGCGCTGGCCAATGTCGCGCTGCTGGCGCCGATCCCGCGCCCGCGCAAGAACATCTTCGGCATCGGCCTGAACTATGTCGAACATGTCGCCGAAAGCGCCCGGGCGCTCGACACAGGCCGCAACCTGCCGCAAAAGCCGGTGGTGTTCTCCAAGCCGCCGACCGCGGTGATCGGCCCGGGCGAACCCATCGCCCATGACTCGGCGATGACCCGCCAGCTCGACTGGGAGGTCGAGCTGGCCGTGATCATCGGCACCACCGCCCGGCGGGTGTCGCGCGCGGCGGCGGCCGAGCATGTCTTCGGCTATTCGGTGATGATCGACGTCTCGGCCCGCGACAACCGCCGCGCCGGGCAGTGGATCTTCTCGAAGGGCATGGACAGCTATGCCCCCTTCGGCCCCTGCATCGTCACCGCCGACGAGATCGCCGACCCGCAGGCGCTGGAGCTGTGGCTGTCGGTCAACGGCGTCGAGAAGCAGCGGTCCAACACCCGCCACATGCTGTTCCCCGTTGATGCGCTGATCGCCGACATCTCGACCGGCATCACGCTGGAGCCGGGCGACATCATCGCCACCGGAACGCCCGAAGGGGTCGGCGCCGGGCGCGACCCGCAGGAATGGCTGTGGCCGGGCGATGTTGTCGAGGCCGGCATCGAGGGGATCGGCACGCTGCGCCATCCGGTGATCGACGCCACCCCCGGCCCCCTGCCGGCCGGCGGCGGGCCGCGCGCGTGATTCGGCGCGTCTCCTTCGCCGGGCTGAGCCGCGCGGCGCTGGACGCCCAGCTGTCCCCCAGCCGCTCGGCAAAGGATCCCTGGGGGGTGCTGGCGCGCCACGAGGCCGAGACCGCCGCGGCGATGGGCGCGCCCGGCATGGTGGCGGTTCGCGACCTGGCCCACGGGCCGGCCCCCCGCGCGCGGCTGGACATCCTGCGCCCCGCCGGGCCGGGCGCCTTCCCCTGCCTCGCGCATGTCCATGGCGGCTTCTGGCAGGAGGGCGGCAAGGCCGGTTCCGGCTTCGCGGCGCGGGTCCTGGCGGCGCGGGGCTGGGCGATGGCGGCGATCGGCTACACGCTGGCGCCCGAGGCGGGGCTGCCCGCGATCATTGCCGAGATCGCCGGCGCGCTGGCCTTCCTGGCGCGCGAGGGCCCGGCGCATGGCATCGATGCGCGGCGCATCGTCATCTCGGGCCATTCGGCGGGGGCGCATCTGGCCGCGGCGATGCTGGCGGGGCTGGGCGGGGCGCAGGCCGCGGCGCTGC
>RFGB01000177.1 GCA_003697125.1 Alphaproteobacteria bacterium | reverse complement strand
GGTCAGCGCGGCGAGTTCGCACACCGGGCGCATCCGGGCCGCCTGCGCCCAGGCATCGAGCCGCGCGGGCAGCGTGCCGCGCGCCTGCGCCGGCAGGTGGGGGGCCAGCGCGTCGGCAACCTCGCGAAGCGTCCCGGCAATGACCACCGAATGGGGCGCGAAGCCCCCGCGGGCGGCATCGAAACCGGCCGCTTCGGCAAGCCGCGCGGCCAGTCCGGGGTCGCCCGCCGCCAGCTCCTCGACCAGCCGGGCGAAGGGCGGCGCCCAGCTGGTCTGGAAATCGAACAGCGTGCCGTCCTTGTCGAACAGAAGGCCCCGGATCGGCCCCTTGATTGCCTCGCCCATGGCGGCGATCCTCCTCAGCCCCGATCGTCATCCGCAGGAGCCCCGGCCGTGCCCCGACCCCGCGCCCGACGCGATGCCTATCACCACTTCCGCCGTCTGGATACGCGCTGGGCGGACAATGACAGCTATGGCCACATGAACAATGTGGTCCATTACGCCTTCTTCGACACGGCGGTGAATCTGTGGCTGCGCGAGGTGGCCGGGCTTGCGGTGCCCGGCGGCGACGTGATCGGGCTGGTGGTGGAGACCGCCTGCAGCTATCACGAGAGCCTTGGCTGGCCCGAGCCGGTGGACACCGCGCTGGCGGTGCTGCGCGTGGGGCGCAGCTCGGTCACCTATGCGGTGGCGCTGTTCCGTCCCGGCGCGTCCGAGGCCGCCGCGGAGGGGCGCTTCACCCATGTCTATGTCGATGCGCGCGACCGCCGCCCGGTGCCGCTGCCCGAATCGCTGCGCCGGGCGGCCGAGGCGATCGCGATCCCGGCGCCGGGGGCGGGCTGATGTGCGGCCGCTATGCCCTGACCACCCCGATCGAGGCGGTCGCCCGCCATTTCGGGGCGGTGGCCGATCCCTTCGACGATCCCGGGCCGCGGCGCGACATCCGCCCCACCCAGCAGGTGCCCGCGGTCATCCTGCGCGATGGCCGGCGGGTGCTGACGCCGATGCGCTGGGGCTTCCTGCCGCACTGGTATGATTCGCCTTCCGCCGGGCCGCTGATCATCAATGCCCGCGCCGAGGGCATCGCCGACAAGCCCGCCTTTCGCAAGGCGGTGCGCGAGACGCGCTGCCTCGTCCCGGCCAACGGGTTCTATGAATGGCGGCCCGGGCCCGAGCCGGGGCGCGAGCGGGTGCACTGGGTCTCGCCCCCCGGCGAGGCGCTGTTCGCCATGGCCGGGGTGTGGCGGCTGTGGCAGGGCCCCGGCGGGCCGCTTGCCTGCCTGGCCATCGTGACCTGCCCGGCCAATGCCGCGCTGCGCGGGGTGCATCACCGCATGCCGGTGGTGATCGCGCTGCAGGACTACGGCCTGTGGCTGGGCGAGGCGGGGCATGGCGCGGCGCGGCTGATGCGCCCGGCGCCGGAGGATTTCTTCGTGATCGAGAAGGGCCGGGGCCCGGGCGATCAGCCCCATCCGCGTTCCAGCAGCGCCACCAGCGACGGCCAGTCCGGGGCGGTGTGATCGGCCTCGGCCACCTGCGGCATCACCGGGCGCAGATACTCCGACCCGGTGAAGTGGATCCGCACCACGCCGGGGGCATGGCGCCGGGCGCTGACGATCTGCACGGGGCTGTCGTCGATGAAGGCGACGGGGGCGGCGGCGCGGCGGGCAAGCTCGGCCAGCGCGCGGCCCTTGCCGCCGGTATTGGCGATCACCGGGAAGGCCATGCCATGCCCGGCAAGGTTGCGCATCCGCGCGGCGCGGGCATGGGCCGGCACATTGGTCAGCACCACGATCTGGGCCCGCGGGGCCAGTGCCGCCAGCCCCGCCGCGGCGCCCGCGATCGCCTCCTGCCGGTGGGTTTCCTCGGCGAAGAACCGATCGAGCAGGGCGCGGATGCGCTCGGCCCCCGCCGGCTCTCCGGTTCCGGCATGGCGAATCGCGCCGTCGAGGCGGTATTCCCGCAGCGCGAGCTGCCAGCCCTGCGCCGCGAGCCAGCGCGCGAGATGCGGCGCGAAATGCACCAGCACCTCGTCCGCGTCCACCACGATCAGCGGCCGCCCGGGGCTGAGCGGCGCCGCGTCGATCTGGGCGGCAAGTTCCGGGCTCATGTCCAGTGCGGCAGGTCGCCGCCGGGCAGGGCGGCGCGTGCCTGTGCCGGCAGGCCATAGGGCAGCCCGGTCGCGTCGCAGAAGTCGATCACCTGATCGTCGGACTGCAGGACATAGTCGAGCACGCAGCCCAGGAAGGCCGGGTCGCGGGCGCCCGCGGCCAGCGCCTCCGGCCCCGCGCCGGACCAGGACAGGAATGCCGCCATCCGGTCGTCCCGCCCGATCAGCCAGCCCAGAGCCTGCAGCGCCACCGCCTCGGCCTGATCACGTTTCATGCCAGCGCCTCGCCCGATCATCCGTCCCGGGATAAAGCTACGTTAACCCGGTTCGGGTCAGATGACGAGGCGCGCTGCCCGGACCAGCGGGGGTGCGATCCATCCTTCGCCGAGGGGCCATGTCGGGACGCATCCTCGTAGTGGACGATACCGCATCGAGCCGGGTGCTGCTCAAGGCCAGGCTGGCGGCCGCCTTCTACACGGTGATTCTCGCCGAGAGCGGGGCCGAGGCGCTGCGCCTGGCCGAGGAGAACGAGCCCGACATCGTGCTGCTGGACGTGAAGATGCCCGACATCGACGGGTTCGAGGTCTGCCGGCGGCTGAAGGCGAATCCCCATCTGGCGCATATCCCGGTCATCATGGTCACCGCCAGCGCGTCCGAGGCCGAGAAGCTGCGCGGCCTTCGCGCGGGGGCGGACGACTTCCTGACCAAGCCGTTCAGCGAGCTGTCGCTTCTGGCGCGGATCCGCAACCTTCTGCGCATGAAGCTGATGTTCGACGAGCTGCGCCTTCGCGGCGAGACGATCCGCGCGCTGGGCCTGCCGGACATCGCCGAGCTGCCGGCCAAGGGGGCCAAGCGGGTGACGCGGATCCTGACCGTGGCGGCCGACCCACTGGTCGCCGATACATGGGCCCAGGCGCTGGCGCGGCAGCTTTCCGCCCGCACCGCCACCGCGCAGGGGGTGGCCGACGCCCTGGCCGCGGTGACATCGTCGCTGCCCGACGCGGTGGTGGTCGATCAGGAGATCGGAGCCGAGACCGACGGCCGGCGGCTGGTCTCCATCCTGCGCGCCCGGCCCGAGACGCGCCGGTCGGTGATCCTGTTCGTCGCCGGAGAGGGGCGGCAGGACCTGGCCGCGCAGGCGCTGGACCTGGGGGCGAGCGACACGCTGATCCGACCCTTCGAGATGGCCGAACTGGTCACGCGGACCTCGACTCAGCTCGCGCGCAAGCATCTGTCCGATCGCCTGCGCGAGAGCATCCGCGAAGGGCTGATGATGGCCGCCATCGATTCGCTGACCGGGCTGTTCAACCGCCACTACGCGCTGCGCCATCTGCGGGCGATGCTGGCACGCGCCGGAGAGTCGGGCCGCCCGGTCGCGGCGCTGATGCTGGATCTGGACGGCTTCAAGGCAATCAACGACACCCATGGCCATCTGGCCGGCGATGCGGTGCTGCGCGAATTCGCCCGCCGCCTGCAGGAAAACGTCCGCGGCGTGGATCTGGTGGCACGGCTGGGGGGCGAGGAATTCCTGGTGGTCATGCCGGACGTGGATGCCTCGGTGGCGCTGTCGGTGGCCGAACGGATCCGCAAGGCAGTCGAGCAGCCCGAATTCCGGCTGGGCGAGGGCGAAGGATCGGTGCGGGTCACGGTCAGCATCGGCGTGGGGCTGTCCGAGCCGGGCGAGACCGACAGCGAGGCGCTGATCCGCCGCGCGGATGCGGCGCTCTATGCCTCGAAGAATGCCGGGCGCAATCGCGTGACGGTCGAAAAGGCCGCCTGATGCCGGCACCCCCGGCGCCGGATCAGTCCGGCGGCGGCGGGTGATGGGGGGGCTTGCCCCCGTCGGGCCGGCGGCGCGCCCGGGGCTGGAGGATCGCCTCGGCGAAGCGCGCCCGCGCCTCGGGCGACAGGCCGGCAAGGGTGGCGACGATCCGGTCGGCGGCGATCGCGGCGGCCTTGTCCAGCCGGTCCTGCTGGCGCGCCAGAAGCGCGCGCAGCGCCTCGGCGTCGAAGGGCTCGGTCCGGATCAGTTCGGCCATGCGGTCGCGATCGGCGCGCAGCTGGGCGCGCAGCGGCGCGATCTCGGCCTGAAGCGCGGTCGCGGCCTCGCGCAGGGGCGCGCGATCCTCCTCGGGCAGGCTGCGCAGGACATGGCGCAGCCCGAACACCGGAAAGGTGTCGGGCCCGCGCGGCGGCCCGTGCCGCAGCAGGAGTCCGGCCAGCGTCCCGATCACCAGCAGGTTGACGGCCAGCGAGACGGCGAGTGCGATGCGCAGGCGGCGCGGGGAGGCGGGGCGGGGCATGGGTCAGACATCCCTGGCCGGTGCGAGCCCGGCGAGCAGATCCTCGGCGCCGATCAGCGGCAGGCCGATCGCGTCCTCGGCGCCGTCCTCCTCGGCCATGATCATGCCCGCCGGCGCGGCCAGCCCCAGCCAGAACCCGATCAGCGCGCAGGCGGCCAGCGCGCCCACCGCCCGCCATCCCCCCACCGGAACGGCGAGACGCGCAAGCCGCCTCTGCCAGCCGCCGCCCCGGTGGCGCCGGCGTTCGGGTCGGCCGGCGGCTGGGCGGGCGGGCTGATGGGCGCGCGCCGCGGCAACCGCGCGGGCATCGGCCATGACACGTTCGATGAAGGCCGGATCCGGAGGGGGACCGCCCGCCTCGGCCAGAAGCGCATCCAGCGCCGCCTCCACCTTCCAGTCTTCGGGAACCTTGCGCATCACGCGTCCTTCACCATCAAAGCCGTCCCGGTCACGACAGGCCCATGCCCTCGCGCAGATCCGCAAGGGCCACGGCCAGCCTGCGCCGGCCGCGGCCGAGCAGGCTTTCCACCGCCTCGACCGAGACATCCATGATCTCGGCGATCTCGATGTTCGACAGGCCGTCCAGATGGCGCATCTCGATCGCCTGTCGCTGGCGGTCGGGAAGCGCGGCGATCGCGGCCAGCACCGCCGCGCGGCGCTCCTCGCTCTCCAGCCGCGCCTGCGCGCTGGGCCGGCCATCGGCCGGTTCGGGCACGCTGTCGATGTCCACCATGCGGCCCCGGCGGCGGCGCAGCCGGTCGGTGCACAGGTTTGCGGTCACCCGCCACAGCCAGGTGGACACCCGCGCCTCGCCCGCCCGCCATTGCGGCGCGATGCGCCACAGCCGCAGCATCGCTTCCTGGGCGACGTCCTCGGCTTCGGCCGGATCGCCCAGCATGCGCCGGGCAAGCGCGAGGCAGCGCCCCGCATGGCGTTCGGTCAGGATCCGCGCGGCGGCGATGTCGCCGCGCGCATAGGCGGCGAGCAGGGCGGCATCCTCCTCTGCCTCGGATTCCGAGACCATCCCGACTCCCGGCTGGGTCCGGGCGGGACGATCCCGCCCGGACGTGCAGGTTACTCGTCCGCGTCACGATCCTCAAACCCATGCATCCGGCGCCGCTCGCGGCGATGATCGTCGCGGTCGCGGTCGCGGTCACGCGCATGCGGCCGGTCGTCGTCATGCCGGCGCCAATCCGGGCCGCGCTCGTCCTTTCTTCCGTCGCGCTCGCGCATGTGGTGGCGGCGCATCATCCGCTCATGGGCCGCGGCGAATTCCTCTCGGCTGATCGCGCCATCACCGTCGCGGTCCAGCCGTTCGAACATCTGCGCGTGGGGCGCGGCGGCCTGCTCCTCGGGGCTCAGCGTGCCGCTGCCGTCGCGGTCCAGCCGCGCCATCATCCGCGCGCCGGCCATCTCGGCGGCGATGCGGGCGCGTTCTGCCATCCGGGCCTCGATCCGGGCGCGGGCGGCGGCGACCACCTCGTCGCGGTCGAGCACGCCGTTGCCGTCGGTGTCGGCCTCGGCGAAGCGCGCGGCGCGGAAGGCCTCGGCCTCCTCGCGGGTGACCTTGCCGTCGCCATCGGCATCCATGGCGGCGAAATCGGGCATCATGGCGGGGCCATGCTCCATCGGCGGACGCATGTCCCCGGCCAGGACGGCGCTGCCCAGGAATGTGCCGGCGGCGAGGATCAGCGCGCCTGCGGCCTTGTGTCGGTTCGTCATCTGGTGGTCTCCGTTGCCTGTTGCCCCCGCGGGGCGGTTGCATCCCCTCCTACGCGGGGGCGCCGCGGTTCCGTCGCTGCCGGGGCGGGGCGACATGGCGCCGCAAGGGGGGCGGGAGCGGGCGACATCGCCCGGCCCAGCGGCTATGTTCGTCGCCATGAAGGATATCGACCTGCCTGTGATGACCGAGGAAGGCGAACGGCCGCTCCGCCCCGCGCTGCTGCGCGGCTGGAAGCGGCGCTGCCCGGGCTGCGGCAGCGGCCCGCTGTTCAAGGGCTACCTGACCGTGCGGCGCAGCTGCCCGGTCTGCGGCGAGGCGCTCCATCACCAGCGTGCCGATGACGGGCCCGCCTGGGCGACGATCCTGGTTGCGGGGCATCTGATGGCGCCGCTGATGCTGCTGGTCTATCTGACCGCATCGCCGCCGCCATGGGCGGTCGCGGTGGGCTTCTCTCTGGCCTTCCTGTGCCTGGCGCTCTATCTTCTGCCACGCATCAAGGGCATGTTCGTCGCCTTCCAGTGGGCGCGGCGCATGCACGGCTTCGGCGGGCAGGAAGGCTGACCGCGGCGCGCCGGAACCCCGGCCGCGGGGCGGGCACCGGCCCCCGGCGGCCGTGGGGGAGCGGGTCATGGCGGCAGGCATGGGGGGTGATCACGCGGTTCGGGACAAGGCGCGGCTGCGCGATGCCGCGACGGTGATCCTGATCCGGCGCGATGGCCCCGAGCCCCGGGTGCTGATGGGCCAGCGGGGCGCGGGCGCGGCCTTCATGCCGTCGAAATTCGTCTTTCCCGGGGGCGCGGTCGATGTCGACGACCTGGCCATGGGCGAGGTGCCGCTGGATCCCGACAGCGCCCGGCGCCTGTCGCGCGAGGCGCCGCCCGGGCTGGGCCATGCCCTCGCGCTTGCGGCGATCCGGGAGACCTGGGAGGAGACGGGGCTCGCCCTGGGCCGGCCGGGACGGGCGGCGATGCCGCCCGACCGGGCACCGCCCGGCTGGCGCGGCTTCCTCGGGCGCGGGCTGCTGCCGGCAACCGAGCGGTTGCGGTTCATCTTCCGCGCGATCACTCCGCCGGGCCGGCCACGGCGGTTCGATGCGCGCTTCTTCCTGGCCGATGCCGCGGCGCTGGCCGACGACCCGGACGATCTGTCGCGGGCCTCGGGCGAGCTCGGCCGGCTGTGCTGGCTGCCGCTGGCCGAGGCGCGGGCGCTCGAGATGCCCTTCATCACCGAGATCGTGCTGGCGGAGGTGGCCGAGATCCTGCGCGATGACCGCGCCGACCGGCCCGTGCCCTTCTTCCGTCATGGCGCGGAGCGGTCCGAGTTCATCGCCCTGTGAGCGGGGCGTCTTGACTCGGTCGCGGGGCTTTGGCAAGCACACCCTGACGCGGCGCCGCCGGCGCCGCAGCGCCGGGCGCATCCACGCCGCCGGCCGAGACGGAGAAGAATCATGGCGAAGCCCACGACGATCAAGATCCGCCTGAACTCGACCGCGGGCACGGGGCATTTCTATGTCACCAAGAAGAACGCCCGCACGATGACCGAGAAGATGACCGTGCGGAAATATGACCCGGTCGCGCGCAAGCACGTCGAGTACAAGGAAGGCAAGATCAAGTAGCTGCCGCCCGCCGTCCGGGACCGGACGGGGAAGTTTGCGCGGGCGATGCGGCGGAGCCTCCGGCTCCGCCGTTTTCCGTTCGGCGCTGCCGAACGGAAAACGGGCCGGAGGTTTGCCTCCGGCCCGCATCGCCTGGCCCGGCCCTGTCCGCGGGCCCGGCCGTCGGCCGGTCACCCGGTGGGAACGGGAAGGGGCCGCCCCGAGGGGCGGCCCCGGTTCGTGTCAGCGCTCCGGCCGGCTCATTCCCGGTTGCCGAGGAACTGCAGCAGGAACATGAACAGGTTGATGAAGTCGAGATAGAGCCGCAACGCGCCGTGGATGGCCATCTTCTCGGCGATCGCCTCGCCACCCGGCTGGGTGCGGATCTGCAGATACTCGTTCTTGATCGACTGGGTGTCATAGGCGGTCAGCCCGGCGAAGATCAGGATGCCCACCACCGACACCGCGAACTGCAGCGCCGAGGAACCGACGAAGATGTTGATGATCGAGGCGACGATCAGCCCGATCAGCCCCATCAACAGGAAGCGGCCGATCGCGGACAGGTCGCGCTTGGTGGTGTAGCCATAGATGCTGAGCGAGGCGAAGGCGATCGCGGTGGCGAAGAAGGTCGTCGCGATCGACTCTCCGGTGAAGACCGCGAAGATCCAGCTGATCGACAGGCCCATCAGCGCCGCGAACAGCCAGAACATCGCCTGCGCCGCCGCGGTGGACATGCGGTTCAGCGTCGCCGAGAACAGCAGCACCATGACCAGCGGCGCGAACATGATCACCCAGCGCACGGGCGAGGTATACATTGTTTCCAGCAGGCCGACCGACAGCAGCATGGTCGGCTCGCCCCGGGTCGCGGCGGCGAAGTCGCTGCCCACCACCCAGGCGACAAGTCCGGTGATCACCATCGCCACGGCCATCAGGCCGTAGACGCGGTTCATGTGCGCACGCAGGCCCGCGTCGATCTCTGCGGTGCGTATGCCGGCAGCCGGCCGCCGGACATCTTGGTACTGAGCCATATTCGGCACCCCTTTGAACCTCGTGTCGAACTGGCCCGCTTGGCGCAGGCCCTGCGCTAACCTCGGCATTTCCGGCGCGCATTTCAAGGGTGCATCGGCAAGCCTTGGCGGATTCAGCCCCGTTCGCGCAGGACATGGGCCGGGCGCGCGGCGAGCGGCCGCAGGGCGAAGGCGAGCCCCGCCATGAGGCTTGCCAGCGTGCCGGCCGCGAGGATTGCCAGCGCCGGGCCGGGGGCGGGGACGAAATCCGCCTCCATGACGAAGCGCAGCACCGCCCAGCCGGCCGCGCCGCTGGCCAGTATCGCGACCAGCCCCGCCGCCAGCCCGAGAAGACCGGCGCGCAGGGCGAAGCTGGCCAGGATCCGCCGGCGCGTGGCCCCCAGCGTCTTCAGCACCGCCGCCTCGTAGCGGCGCTGGCGCTCGCCCGCCGCCGCGGCCCCGATCAGCACCACGAGGCCCGCGGCCAGCACCGCGCCCGCCGCCCAGCGGGTCGCGGTGGCCAGATCCCCCAGCGCCGCGGCCACCCGCGCCAGCGCGTCGCGCACCGCCACCGCGGTGATGTTGGGGAAGGCGTCGGCCAGCGCGCGCAGAAGCGGCCCCTCGGTCCCGGGCGCGGCATGGATCGTCGCCAGATGGGTGTGTGGCGCCCCGGCCATCACCTGGGGGTCGAAGACCATCAGGAAGTTGATGCCCATGTCGCGGAAGTTCACCTCACGGAAACTGGCGACCGTGGCGGTGATCTCGCGCCCCAGGACATTCACGGTGATGGTGTCGCCCAGCCGCAGGCCCAGCTCGCGGCCCTCCTCCTCGGCAAAGCTGACCAGGGGCGGCCCGGAATAGTCGGCGGGCCACCAGGCGCCCTCGGTGATGCGGGTGCCGGGCGGGGGGGCGGCGGCATAGGTGACGCCGCGGTCGCCGCGCAGCACCCAGGCCGCGCGCGGGTCGATCCGCGCCTCGCGCGCAGGCACGCCGTTCAGCCGGGTGATGATCCCGCGCAGCATCGGCGCGGTCTCGACGCGCTCCACCCCGGGCTGGCTGCGCGCCAGTGCAAGGAACGCGTCAAGCTGATGGTTCTGGATGTCGACGATGAAATAGGCCGGCGCGGCGCGGGGCAGTTCGCGGGCGATCAGTCCGCGCAGATTGGCGTCGATCTGCCCCACCGTGGCCAGCACCGTCAGCCCCAGCCCCAGGGCGAGAACCGCGGCCAGCGTCTCGCCCCCCGGCGCGGCGACCGCGGCCAGCGCGAGGCGCAGCGCCGGGCGGTTGCGCGCGAGCCCCCCGCGCGCGAGCCTCCGCGCCAGCCCCCGCACCCCCCGGGCGGCGAGCGCGAGCAGCCCCAGCGTGGCGGCGACCCCGGCCGCCGTCCACAGCGCCAGCGCCCAGTTCCCGGCGAACCAGCCCGCCAGCGCGACCAGCCCGGCCGCCAGCCCCAGCGTCAGCGCCACCCAGCCCCGCCGCGGCAGGCCGCCGATGCCGCCGGTGTGCCGGAACAGCGCCGCGGCGCGGACCTCGCGCGCGCGGGCCAGCGGCCAGAGCGTGAAGATCAGCGCGACCAGAAGGCCGTAGAGTGCCGCCTCGGCCATCGGGCCGGGATAGAGCGCGAAGCGCGCCGGCAGCGGCAGCACCCGCTCGATCGCCGGGCCGAACAGCACCGGCAGGCCCGCGCCCAGCACCAGCCCGAGCGCGGTCCCCAGCACCGCCAGCGCCCCGATCTGGGCGAGATAGGCGCGCATGATGGTCCGCCCCGTCGCCCCCAGCGTCTTCAGCGTGGCGATGGTCTCGATCCGCCCCTCGAGATAGGCCCGCACCGCCGAGGAGACGCCCACCCCGCCCACGGCCAGCGCCGCCAGCCCGACCAGGATCAGGAACGCCCCCAGCCGGTCGACGAAACGTTCGACCCCGGGCGCGCCGTTGCGCCGGTCGCGCCAGCGGGCGCCCGCCTCGGGGAAGGCCGCCTCGAAATCGGCGCGCAGCCGGGCAAGATCGGCGCCGGGCGCCAGTCGCAGCCCGTATTCGGTCTCGAACAGCGTGCCCGGGCCCAGCAGGCCGCTGCCCTCGAGCGCGGGGCGCGACAGGATGACCCGCGGGCCCAGCCCGATGCCCGCCGCCGCCGCGTCGGGCTCGGCCACCAGCACCGCGCGCAGCTCGAAATCCTTCGTGCCCAGGCGCAGGCGGTCGCCGATGGCCAGGCCGAGCCGGTCGACCAGCACCCGCTCGGCCACCAGACCCGGCAGTTCGCGCCCGGCCAGCGCCTCGGCCAGCGGCATCGGCGGGTCCAGCACCGCCGCGCCATAGAGCGGATAGGCCCCGTCCACCGCCTTGACCTGCACCAGCGTCCGGTCGCGGCTGCCATCGGGGCGGGTGACCGCTGCCATGGACCGGAAATCGGCGATCTCGGCCACCGCCTCGGCATGGGCGGCCATCCAGTCGCGCTCGGCCGCGGTGGCGAAGCGATAGGTGAATTCCAGCTCGGCATCGCCGCCCAGGATGCGCGCCCCCTCGCGCGACAGCCCCTCGCGGATCGCCTCGCGCACCGTGCCCACCGCGGCGATCGCGGCAACCCCCAGGGCGAGGCAGGCGAGGAAGATGCGAAAGCCGCGCAGGCCGCCGCGCAGCTCGCGCCGGGCGATGGCCAGCGCCACGCTCATTCCGCCGCCTCGCGCCGGGGGGCGCCGGCCTCCAGCCGCCCGTCGCGCAGCCGGATCACCCGGTCGCAGCGCCGGGCCAGCTCGGGCTCGTGGGTGACCAGCACCAGCGTCGCGCCGCGGGCGCGGAGATCGAACAGAAGATCCATGATCACCGCGCCGGTCGCGCCGTCGAGATTGCCGGTCGGCTCGTCGGCCAGAAGCAGCGCCGGCCCCGGCGCGGCGGCACGGGCCAGCGCGACGCGCTGCTGCTCGCCGCCGGAAAGCTGGGCGGGGTAGTGATGCATCCGCGCGCCCAGGCCCACCCGCGCCAGCTCCTCGGCGGCGCGGTCGAAGGCGTCGCGCCGGCCGGCCAGCTCCAGCGGCGTGGCGACGTTCTCAAGCGCCGTCATGGTCGGAATCAGGTGGAAAGACTGGAACACCACCCCCATATGGGCGCAGCGGAAGCGTGCCAGCGCGTCCTCGTCCATTGCCGACAGGTCGTGCCCCAGCACCTGCACCTGCCCGCCCGTGGCGTGTTCGAGCCCACCCATGATCATGAGGAGAGACGACTTGCCGCTGCCCGAAGGCCCCACCAGCCCCACCGCCTCGCCCCGCGCGATGTCGAGATCGATGCCGCGCAGGATCTCCACCGGACCCGCATTTCCGGCGAGCCGCAGGGTCACATCCCTCAGGACGATCGCGGGTTCGGTCATCGGCTTCCTCCGCCGCCGTGGACATGGCAGGGCCTCATATGGGGCGGCCGGGGCGATCCTCAAGCGCGCCGTGCTGGCGGCGGCGCTGGTGCTGGGCGGCCAGCCCGCGATGGCCGGGGCACCGGTGGTCGTCGCCGCGCTGGGCGATTCGCTGACCCATGGCTATGGCCTGCCGCCCGAGCAGGGTTTCGTCGCCCAGCTGCAGGCCTGGCTCGACGCCCATGCCCCGGTGCCGGTGCGGCTGATCAATGCCGGGGTGTCGGGCGACACCAGCGCGGGGGGGCGCGCGCGGCTGGACTGGACGCTGTCCGAGCCGGTTGACGCGGTGATCGTCGAGCTGGGCGGCAACGACATGCTGCGGGGGATCGAGCCGGCCGAGACGCGGGCGAATCTGGACGCGATCCTGACCCGTCTGGGCGAGCGCGGGATCGCCGCGATCCTGGTGGGGCTGCCCGCGCCGGCGAATTTCGGCCCGGAATGGAAGGCGGAGTTCGACGCGATCTTTCCCGAGCTGGGCGCGAAGCACGGGGTGCCGGTCTATCCCGACTTTCTGGCCGCGCTGGGCCCGCGCGACGATCCCGGGGCGATCCGCAAGCTGATGCAGCCCGACGGCATCCACCCCAATGCCGAGGGGGTGGCGCGGATCGTCGCGGATTTCGGGCCGCATCTGCTGGCCCTGATCGCCGCGATCGCGCCGGGCGAGTGACGCTTGACGCCGGCGGCGGGGCGGCCGATCTAGGGGCGCGATCCATCTGCGCG
>RFGB01000176.1 GCA_003697125.1 Alphaproteobacteria bacterium | reverse complement strand
GCGCCAGCGGCAGCATCAGCCTGGCCAGGCAGCCGCCGCCGGGAATGTTGGACACCTCGAGCTGCCCGCCCAGCGCCTCGGCCCGCGTCTTGGCGATGTGCAGGCCCAGACCCTCGCCGCGGCCGGGCCCCTCCGCCCCGCGGGCGAAGGGCTCGAACAGATGTGCCATCGCCTGCGCATCCAGCCCCGGCCCCGAATCCTCCACCTCGATGCACAGGAAATCGCCGCCCGCGCGCCGCACCCGCAGGGTGACCCCGCCGGTGTCGGTGAACTTCACTGCATTGCCGATCAGGTTGCCCAGGGCCCGGCCGATCTGCAGCGCGTCGGTGACGATCGTCTCGGGCAGGTCGTCGGAGAGGTCGAGTCTCAGCGACAGGCCCTTCTGTTCGGCGGTGGGGCGCCAGTTGGCGACCAGCGCCTCGAACATCGGCCGCAGCGCCTGGGACTCCGACCGCGGCTCGGGGAACTCATTCTGGGCGATCCCGCCGGCCGCATCGACCAGCCCGGCCAGAAGCCTGGCCGAATGGATCACCGCCTGCAGCCGGGCGCGGTCGGCCTGCGACAGCGCATCGGCGCTCATCAGCGCCAGATTGCCCAGCATCCCCGACAGCGCATTGCGCATGTCGTGGACCAGCATGGCCCAGCCGCGTTCGGCGGCGGCAGGGCCGCCCGGATCGTCTCGCTCGGCGGTCTCGCTCACTTCGCCCCGCAATCATGCCCTTGCTGGTCTGATAAGGCGGGGCTTCGCAATTCGCAATGGTTCTGTCCGCCTAGCTGGCGGGTGCGGCGCCCTGTGCGGGGGCCGGCCGGTCGGTATCGGGGGCGACCATGGCGCGCAGCGCCCCCGCGTCGATGGGCAGCGGCGCGACGCCATCGAAGGCGGCGGGATCATCGGGCGTGCCGAGCGCGATCAGCGCGGCATGGGGAAAGCGCCGGCGCAGCTCCGCCACGCGCGCCGCCTCGTCCTCGCCGCCCGCCTCAAGAAGCACCGCCGACACATCCGCATCCACGCCGTCGGCGCCGATTCGGGTCTCCACCCCGTGCAGCGCGGCGGCACAGATCGCGCCCAGCGCCCGGGATTGGGTGACGATCACCACCTTCGGCGCGCCGGTGGCGATCGCCGCGGCCGGGACGCTGGCCAGCACATGGACCTTGCCGCCTTCGGCCAGCTCGACCGAGAGTCCCCCGCCCATGCGCTGCAGCATCATCCGCGCCACCGCCGGGCCCAGCGCGTCGGCGGCGAACTGGCCGCCATTCTCCGGCGTGCCGAGGATCAGGGCGGGGTTCCAGACCACCCCATCCTGGCCATAGCCGAAGGAGAGCCGTGCCCGCAGCATGCCGTCGCGGTAATCAAATTCCAGCGCGACATCGTGGGTTCCGGCGGTCTCCAGAACATAGCTTGCAAGCCGCATGATCGCCTGCCGAAGCCGGCGCGGGTCGCCCATCACCGCCGCGGGCATGCCGGGCGCGACTTGCACGGCGATCGCGACCCCCTTGCGCCGCGCCAGCGGGGCGCACAGCTCGGTCAGCTCGCTGGCCAGCGCGTGCACCGAGAAGGGCCGCCGGTCGAACTCGAACGCCTCTTCCTCCATCGCCGAGAGATCGAGCAGATCGGACAGGATCTCGACCATCGCCCGGCCGGACTGCTCGGCCTGCTCGATCAGCCGCAGCTGCGGGCGCGGCAGGCCCGGCTGCCTGGCCAGCGCCAGCAGGCCCAGGACCCCGTTCATCGGGGTGCGCAGCTCGTGGCTCATCATCGCGAGGAAGCGCGATTTCGCCCGGCTCGCCGCCTCAGCCTGCTCGGCCAGGCGCCGGTTGGTCTCGGCCAGCGCGGTCAGCCGGCGGTTCTGCACCATCAGCGCGGCGAGACCGGCCAGCGCCACCGCGAGCGCGCCAAGGGTCAGGTAGAGCGTCTGTTCGGCGCTGGAGCGCATGCTGTCGCGGATCGCCGCCCGCTGGGCCTCCTCGCCATGCAGCACCGACAGGGTGAAGCGGCGCAGCGCGTCCTGATGGGGCGCGAACACGGCGATCAACGCCCTTGCCGCCGCGCGATCGCCGTCGTGCAGCCCGACGATCTCGGCCTCATGGGCGCGCACGGCATCGAACAGGCTGGCGACCCGGCCTTCCTAGGCGTCATAGGCCTTCAGCCGCCGGCCGCTGGCGCTGTCATCGAACAGGGCGAGCCGGCTCCACAGCACGTCATAGCGCAGGCGGACCTGATCGGCATCGACCTCCTCCACCCCCGCGCCGAACATGCCCAGCGCGGCGAGGAAGCGCGCCAGCTCGAACTCGACCTGGGTGGCCGACCAGATGATGTTCTCCTGCGTTGCGGTCTGCAGCGCGCGGAAGTCGCTCCGGAAGGCGGTCACGCCCAGCCCGGCCAGCCCCAGCAGGCTGACCACCAGGACCCCGACGACGACACGGCTTGCGGTGCGCAGTCCTGTCAACGAAGCTCCACCCGAATGAGCTGCCACACGAGGCGGTTGTTGAACTTCGGATCCTGCAGCTCGGGATGGTCGTCCATGGGATAGATCACCCAGATCGGCCCCTTGTCGCGGCGCGACAACGGTCGCCCATCCTGCCGCAGCGCGAAGATAACATCATAGCGGTCGAATTCTGAAAGATCAATTTCGACCGTGAAATCATTCGCGGCGATCATCAGCGCCCTGGTGGCGCTGCCGCGCCCGATCAGCGCGATCACGTCGCGGGCGAGCGGCCCCTCGAACAGCGGCCTGCCGGTCACGAACTCGTTCGATGTCCGGATCCCCACCTGCGGCAGGGCGAGGAGATCGGCCTCGGTCAGCGCGATCTCCCGCGAACCGGCCGCCAGGGTCGGGTTGGCCAGCGTCAGCAGGATCTCGCCCTGCGCCGCGGCCCTGCCCCCGGCAAGGCTGGCCGGGAAGGCGATCACGGCCGCCAGACAGGCGGCGACCAGCCGCCGCCTGTCGCGCTGTTGCGGCACACCCGATCCAGTTGTTCCCGCTTCTGCCTGCATATGTTTGCCCTTCTCTTCGGTTCCGACGCATGTTCCCGATGGAACATGCAAGATCCGGGCCGAGCCGGGCATGTGGGGACGGGGATCTTCTTTGCGTTCTGCAATGCATCCGGCCTGCAACCTGACCGCATTTGCAGAATGGCAAGCGCTGCAGGCGGGATCATGCCCTCGGATAGCCGATGCGGGCCAGCGCCGCGGCGATCTCGTCGAGGATGGCGGGGTCGTCGATGGTGGCCGGCATCTTCCACGCCTCGCCATCGGCGATCTTCGCCATGGTGCCGCGCAGCACCTTGCCCGAGCGCGTCTTGGGCAGGCGCGCCACCACCACCGCGTCGCGGAAGGCGGCGACCGGGCCGATGCGTTCGCGCACCAGCGCCACGCATTCGCGCACGATCTCGGCCTCGGGCCGGTTGCAGCCGGCATTCAGGCACAGGAAGCCCACCGGAACCTGGCCCTTCAGCGGATCGCGCGCGCCGATCACCGCGCATTCGGCGACATCGGGGTGACTGGCCAGAACCTCCTCCATCGCGCCGGTGGACAGGCGGTGGCCGGCGACATTGATCACGTCGTCGGTGCGCGCCATCACGAAGACGCGGCCCTCCTCGTCCAGATAGCCGGCATCCCCCGTCTCGTAATGGCCGGGAAAGCTGCTCAGATAGGATCGGCGGAACCGCTCCTCGGCCCCCCACAGCCCCGACAGGGCGCCGGGCGGCAGGGGCAGGCGGATCGCGATCGCGCCCAGATGCCCCGGCGGCACCGGCCGGCCCTGCGGATCGAGCACCGCGATCTCGTAGCCGGGCATCGGCACCCCGGGCGAGCCATGGGGCACCGGGACCAGGCCCAGCCCCAGCGGGTTGGCGGCGATCGCCCAGCCGGTCTCGGTCTGCCACCAGTGATCGATCACCGGCACGCCGAGCCGCGCCTCGGCCCAGGCGAGGGTGTCGGGATCGGCGCGCTCTCCGGCCAGGAACAGTGCCCGCAGGCTCGAGATGTCATGGCGCCCGATCAGCCGCCCCTCGGGATCCTCGCGCTTGATGGCGCGGAACGCGGTGGGGGCGGTGAACAGCACGCTGACGCGATGGTCCTGGATCACCCGCCAGTAGGTGCCGGCGTCGGGGGTGCCGACGGGCTTGCCCTCGAACACCACCGTGCTGCAGCCATAGATGAGCGGCGCATAGACGATGTAGGAATGGCCCACCACCCAGCCGACATCCGAGGCCGCCCAGAACACCTCGCCGGGCTTCACGCCGTAGATGTTCTCCATGCTCCAGTGCAGCGCCACGGCATGGCCGCCGGCCGGGCGCACCACGCCCTTGGGCTGGCCGGTGGTGCCCGAGGTATAGAGGATGTAGACCGGATCGGTCGCGGCGACGGGCAGGCAGGGGACGGGTTCGGCCCCGGCCACGAAGTCGCGCCAGTCGTGGTCGCGCCCCTCGACCAGTTCGGCCGGCTCCTTCGGGCGCTGCAGGATGACGCAGAAATCGGGCTTGTGGCTGGCCTCGGCGATCGCCGCATCCAGGAGCGGCTTGTAGCGGACGATGCGCCCGGGCTCGATGCCGCACGATCCCGCCAGGATGCATTTCGGCCGGGCATCGTCGATGCGCACCGCCAGCTCATGCGCGGCGAAGCCTCCGAACACCACCGAATGGATCGCCCCGATGCGCGCGCAGGCCAGCATCGCCTCCACCGCCTCGGGCACCATGGGCATGTAGATCACCACCCGGTCCCCGCGCCCCACCCCGCGGGCGGCCAGCGCGCCGGCCAGCCGCGCCACCCGCTCGCGCAGCTCGGCATAGGTGATGCGGCTGATGCTGCCGGTGACCGGGCTGTCATGGATGAGCGCGATCCGCCCGCCGTGACCGGCCTCGACATGGCGGTCGACGGCATTCCAGCAGGTGTTCATCTCGGCGCCGGGATACCAGTGGTAGATCGGGGCGCGCGTCCCGTCCAGCGCCTGCCGCGGCGGCACGGTCCAGTCTATGCGCGCCGCCTCGCGCAGCCAGAACCCTTCGGGATCGGCCTTCCAGGCCGCGTAGGTCTCGCGGTATCCCATCCTGCTCCTCCCTGTGCTGTCGGCCGCCCCGTCCCGGCGGGGCGGCGCCCGGATTGTCCGGCCGGCCGCCGGTCGGCCTCAGCCATAGGTCTGCACCGGGGTTCCGGCCAGCGCCGCGACATTGAGCAGCCCCCGCGCGGTGATCGAGGGGGTGACGATATGCGCCTTGTTGCCCATGCCCATCAGGATCGGCCCCACCTCCAGCCCGTCGGCCATCACCTTCAGCACGTTTCGCGAGGCCGAGGCGGCATCGGCATGTCCGAACACCAGCACATTGGCCGCCCCCTTCAGGCGCGAATTGGGGAAGATGCGCGCGCGAAGTTCCGGATTGAGCGCGGAGTCGGAATGCATCTCGCCCTCGTAGACGAAGTCGCGGGGCTGGGAATCGAGGATCTCCAGCGCGGCGCGCATCTTCGGCCCGGTTCCGGTATCGAGATTGCCGAACTGCGAATGGCTGCACAGCGCGATCTTCGGCTCGATGCCGAAGCGGCGCACATGGCGCGCGCAGGCGATCACCGTCTCGGCCACCTGCTCGGCGGTGGGGTCGGGGTGGACATGGGTGTCGGCGATGAACAGCACGCCCTTTTCCAGCAGCAGCAGCGACAGCGCCCCCACCGGGTGCAGCCCGTCCCGGGCCAGCACCGCCTCGACATATTTCAGATGCCACAGATACTGGCCGAAGGTGCCGCAGATCAGGCTGTCGGCGTCGCCCCGGTGCACCGCCACCGCCGCGATGGCGGTGGTGTTGGTGCGCATGATCGCCCGCGCCAGGTCGGGGGTGACGCCGCGCCGCTCCATCAGGCGGTGATAGGTCTCCCAGTAATCGCGATAGCGCGGATCGTCCTGGGGGTTGACGATCTCGAAATCGGTGCCGGGGCGGATCGGCAGGCCGGCCCGCTCGCAGCGCATCGCGATCACCTCGGGCCGGCCGATCAGGATCGGGGTGTCGATGCGCTCCTCCAGCATCGCCTGGGCGCAGCGCAGCACCCGCTCGTCCTCGCCCTCGGCGAAGATCACCCGGCGCGTGGCGCTGCGCGCGGCCTCGAACACCGAGCGCATCACCATCGAGCTGCGGAACACCGAGGCGTTCAGCCTTTCGCGATAGGCGCGGATGTCCACCGGGCGGGTGGCGACGCCGCTGTCCATCGCCGCCTGGGCCACCGCCCCCGACACTTCGGGCAGCAGCCGGCGGTCGAAGGGCTTGGGGATCAGATAGTCCGGGCCGAAGACCATCCGTTCGCCCTGATAGACGGCGGCGGCCTCGGCGGTCGATGCGGCGCGCGCCAGCCGGGCGATGGCCTGGCTGGCGGCCACCTTCATCGCCTCGTTGATCTCGGTCGCCCCCACATCCAGCGCGCCGCGGAAGATGAAGGGGAAGCACAGGACATTATTGACCTGGTTGGGATAGTCCGACCGCCCCGTGGCGATGATCGCGTCGGGCGCCACCTCGCGCACCGTCTCGGGCAGGATCTCGGGCACCGGATTGGCGAGGGCGAAGATGATCGGCTTGGCCGCCATCGCGCGGACATGTTCGGGCCCGATCAGGTTCGGCCCGGCCAGGCCCAGGAACAGGTCGCAGCCCTTCATCGCCTCGATCAGCGGCACCTGGCCGCCGGGGCGGGCGTATTCGGCCTTCTGCGGGCTCATGCCCAACTCGCGCCCCTCATGCACCAGCCCGTCGCGGTCATAGAGCCAGACATTCTCGCGCCGGCAGCCCAGCGCCAGCAGCATGTTCAGACAGGCGATTCCCGCCGCCCCCCCGCCCAGCGAGACGATGCGCACATCCTCCGGGCGCCGTCCGGTGATCTCGAAGGCGTTCAGCGCCGCGGCCGCCACGACGATCGCGGTGCCGTGCTGGTCGTCGTGGAAGACCGGGATGTTCATCTTCTCGCGGCACAGCTGCTCGACCAGGAAGCAGTCGGGCGCGCGGATGTCCTCGAGATTCACCGCCCCGAAGGTCGGCTCGAGCGCGGCCACGATCTCGGCCAGCTTCACCGGGTCGGTCTCGTTGACCTCGATGTCGAAACAGTCGATGCCGGCGAACTTCTTGAACAGGACCGCCTTGCCCTCCATCACCGGCTTGGCGGCCAGCGCGCCGATATCGCCGAGCCCCAGCACGGCCGTGCCGTTCGAGACCACCGCCACCAGATTTGCCCGGGCGGTGAAGCGGGTGGCGTTGACCGGGTCGCGCACGATCTCCAGGCAGGCCTCGGCCACGCCCGGCGAATAGGCGCGCGCGAGATCGCGCTGGGTCGCGAGCGGCTTGGTCGCCCGGATCTCCAGCTTTCCGGGCTGGGGGAATTCGTGATAGTCGAGCGCCGCCTGCCGGGCTGCCTCGCGCGCGTCGCGCGCCTCGTCGCGTCGTTCGTCGGACATCGCTTCCTCGCCGGGTTTCTGTCGTCCCTCGTCCTGTCTAGTGCAGGCCGCGTGCGAAAAGCCAGAGCGCCCACGCCGCCGCGGCGACATTGGGATAGAAGCTGGCCGCGAAGCCGAAGGACCGCGCCACCGCCCCGCGCCGGTATCCCGCCCAGAAGACGAGCCGCGCGAACAGGAATCCGCAGCCCAGCGCGGGGACAAGCCCCAGGCTGCCCGGCGGCAGCATCACCGCCAGCGCCGGCCAGACCAGCGCGGCCAGCAGCGCCTGTTCGGCGCTGTTGCGCAGCACGCGGTTGGCGGCATCGGCGGCCGAGCCCGGCGGCGGGTCGGCGCCGTCGATGATGACGGGGTCGAAGAACCGCGCGGCTGCGACCCGGGCCACCGGCAGGATGACCGCCAGCGCCGGCAGGATCAGCGTGGCCGCCGCCACCGCCAGCGGGTCGCCGCGGGGGCGGAAGATGGCCGGCCCGAACCAGAACAGCAGCGCGGTCCAGGCGAGCCCGGCCGCCATGCCCAGCGCGACCCCTGCCTGGGTGCGGGTCATGGCGCTACTGGGCCGCGGTCGCCCGGCGCGCCTGGCGGATCAGCGCCAGAACCTCGCGCGCCGCGCGCGGGATGTTGGTGCCCGGGCCGAACACGGCGCGGATGCCGCGGGCCTTCAGGAAGTCGTGGTCGCGCGGCGGGATCACGCCGCCGCAGATGACGATGATGTCCTCGGCCCCCCGCGCGCGCAGCGCCTCGACCAGCCGGGGCGCCAGCGTCTTGTGCCCCGCGGCCTGGCTCGAGACCCCGACCACATGCACGTCATTGTCGATGGCGTCCTGCGCGGCCTCCTCGGGGGTCTGGAACAGCGGGCCCACATCGACGTCGAAGCCGATATCGGCGAAGGCGGTGGCGATCACCTTGGCGCCGCGGTCGTGGCCGTCCTGGCCCAGCTTGACCACCAGCATGCGCGGGCGGCGGCCCTCCTCCTCGGCGAAGGCCTCGACCTCGCGCCGGATCGCGGCAAAATCCGCGTCGCCCGCATAGGCCGCGCCATAGATGCCGGTCAGCGTGCGCACCTCGGCCTCGTGCCGGCCCCAGACGCGTTCCATCGCCGCGCTGATCTCGCCCACCGTGGCGCGCGCGCGGGCGGCCTCCACGGCGATCTCCAGAAGATTGCCCTGCCCCGAGCGCGCCGCCTCCTCCAGCGCCGCCAGGGTGCGCTCGACTGCGGCCGCGTCGCGGGTGGCGCGGATGCGAGCCAGGCGGGCGATCTGCGCCTCGCGCACCGCGGTGTTGTCGATCTCGCGCACCTCGACCTCGGGCTCGCTCTCGGGCCGGTAGCGGTTGACGCCGACGATCACCTCCTCGCCGCGGTCGATGGCGGCCTGGCGGCGCGCGGCGGCCTCCTCGATCCTGAGCTTGGGCATGCCCGAGGCCACCGCCCGGGTCATGCCGCCCATGGCGTCGACCTCCTCGATCAGCTTCCAGGCCGCATCGGCCAGATCGGCGGTCAGCCTCTCGACATAGTAGGACCCCGCCAGCGGATCGACGACATGGGTGATCCCGGTCTCGTGCTGAAGGATCAGCTGGGTGTTGCGGGCGATGCGGGCGGAGAAATCGGTCGGCAGCGCAATCGCCTCGTCGAAGGAGTTGGTGTGCAGAGACTGGGTGCCGCCCAGCACCGCGCTCATCGCCTCATAGGCGGTGCGCACGATGTTGTTGTAGGGATCCTGCTCCTGCAGGCTGACGCCCGATGTCTGGCAATGGGTGCGCAGCATCTTCGAGCGTTCCTGCTTCGCCCCGAACCCCTCCATGATCCGGTGCCAGAGCAGCCGCGCGGCGCGGAGCTTCGC
>RFGB01000175.1 GCA_003697125.1 Alphaproteobacteria bacterium | reverse complement strand
TGTCGATCCCGCCCAGCTCCTGCTGCTCGATGACGGGCATTGCCTGACCGACCAGACGCTGGAGATCTGCGGGCTGGCGCGCGAGGGGCGCACCGACCTGCGCGCGGCGTCGCTGCCCACGCTGCTGCGGCTGGTCGAGAACGGGTATGGCATGACCCTGGTGCCGCGTCTGGCGCTGGGGGTCGAGCGGGCCGCCGCCCCGGAGCTGGCGGTGCTGCCCTTCGCCGATCCCGCGCCCTTCCGCACCATCGGGCTGGTGCGGCGCGCCAGGTCGGTCGATGATGGCTGGTTCGCGGCGCTGGCCGCGCTCCTGGCCCAGGCCGCACGCGCGGCGCTGGCCGATGCGGGGCCGCAGGGGAACGGCCAGGGGCGACAGGACGCCCGCGATGCGCTATCTGAGGGCCGATGACGGAGACCGAGATGACCGAGACCGCCCCACCGCGCCTGCGCCATCCCGAGAAGGCCCACCGCCCCGACAATGCGCAGCCGCGCAAGCCCGCCTGGATCCGGGTCAGGGCACCCTCGGGGCCGGGCTATGCCGAAACGCGGCGCATCATGCGCGAGCATCGCCTGGTGACGGTGTGCGAGGAGGCGGGCTGCCCCAATGTCGGCGAGTGCTGGAGCCAGGGCCACGCCACGATGATGATCATGGGCGAGATCTGCACCCGCGGCTGCACCTTCTGCAACGTGGCGACCGGGCGGCCCGAGGCGCTGGATCCCTTCGAACCCGCCCGCGTCGCCGATGCCGTGGCCAAGCTGGGCCTTGCCCATGTCGTCATCACCAGCGTCGATCGCGATGATCTGGCCGATGGCGGCGCCGAGCATTTCGCCCGCACCATCCGCGCCGTGCGCCACCGCTGCCCGGCGACGACCATCGAGGTGCTGACCCCCGATTTCCTCAAATGCGGGCCCGAGGCGCTGGCCACGGTGGTCGCCGCGCGGCCCGACGTGTTCAACCACAATCTGGAGACGGTTCCGGGGCTCTATCCCGAGGTGCGGCCCGGCGCGCGCTATTTCCACAGCCTGCGGCTGCTGCAGCGGGTCAAGGAACTTGACCCCGGGATCTTCACCAAGTCGGGGATCATGGTCGGGCTGGGCGAGACCCGCAACCAGGTGCTGCAGGTGATGGACGATCTGCGTTCGGCTGATGTCGATTTCCTGACCATCGGGCAGTATCTGCAGCCCACCCCCAAGCATCACCGCGTCGACCGGTTCGTGACGCCCGAGGAATTCGCGGCCTATGAGAAGGCCGCCCGCGGCAAGGGCTTCCTGATGGTCTCGGCAAGCCCGCTGACCCGGTCCAGCTATCACGCGGGCGAGGATTTCGCCCGGCTGCGCGCCGCGCGCGCGGCGGCGGCCGGGGCGACCGGCTAGCGGGCAAGGGTCAGCCGGCCGCCCTCGATGCGCAGCAGGGCGAAGCGTTCCAGATAGCGCATGCCGAGGAGCGAGCGGGGCAGGGGGGCGCTGTTGACCACGGCGGGGACCTCGTGATCGACGAAGGGGCCGAGCCGCATCACGCGCAGGATGACCGGCGCGCCCATCACGGTGCCGTTCGCGGTCGCGGCGCGGCGGGTATAGGCCAGCGCGTCGATGTCGAAGCCGACGCGGCGGGCATCCTCGGGCGAAAGCACGATGTCGGTGGCGCCGGTGTCGATCATGAAGTCCACCATGACCCCCTCGACCTCGACCCGGGCGTGGAAATGCCCGTCGGCCCCGCGGCGCAGGCGGATCTCTCCGGGCGAGACCTCCTGCGGCCGGCCGATCGAGAGCTGCATCGCCAGCTCCTCGCGGAAGCCATAGACCAGCACCAGCCCGCAGAAGATCAGCCCCCAGATGGCGATGTTCTGCAGCGCCTGGCCCAGCCGGCCGCGATACTGGAACACCACCCCGCCGATCAGCGCGATGATCAGCACCGCCAGATAGAACAGGCGCGCCTGGCTGTCGGGGTCGAGCCCGCTCATCCCTCCCCCCGGAAACGCACCACGCCGATATGGGGCAGGTTGCGGTTGCGCTGGGCATAGTCGATGCCGTAACCCACCACGAAGGCGTCGGGGATCTCGAATCCCGTGAAGCGGGCGCTGATCTCGACCTCGCGGCGGCTGGGCTTGTCGAGCAGCGCACAGGCCTCGAGCCGGCGCGGCCTGCGCGCGGCAAGGAGCTTCAGCACATGGGCAAGGGTGTGGCCGGTGTCGACGATGTCCTCGACCACCAGCACGTCGCAACCCTCGATCTTGCCCGACAGGTCCTTCAGGATGCGCACCTCGCGGCTGGAGACGGTGGAATCGCCATAGGAAGATGCCTCGAGGAAGTCCACCTCGACCGGGCTTTCCAGCTCGCGCACCAGATCGGCGATGAAGATGAAGCTGCCGCGCAGCAGCCCCACCACCACCAGCTTTTCGGTCGGGGCGAAGAAGGCGTCGATCTCGCGCGCGAGCGTCTCCACCCGTGCCGCGATCGCCTTGGCCGAGATCAGCTCCACAATGTCGTAATCCGTGCGCGCCGCCACGATTCCCCCCGCCGGTTCTGCGCCTGCCCGCCGCCCGCCCGCCGCGCGGCGGCGCGTCCGCCGCCTGTCGCGCGGCGGGTTTCAGCCCGACCAGACGCGAGATTGCACCGCCCGACCGCCCCCTGCAACCGCCCAGATGGAAGGCCCATGCCGACGCATGCCGAAAGACGGATCGTGCCCTATACCGCCGAAGAGATGTTCGACCTGATCGCCGGGATCGACCGCTATCCGGAATTCCTGCCCTGGTGCTCGGCGGCGCGGATCCGCTCGCGCCGCAGGGAGGGCGCGCAGGAGATCGTCGAGGCCGATCTCGTCATCTCGTTCAAGGTGTTCCGCGAACGCTTCGGCAGCCGCGTAGTGCTGCGCCCCGACGAGCACCGGATCGACGTCAGCTATCTGGACGGACCCTTCCGCCACCTGAACAATCACTGGCATTTCCGCCCGCTTCCGGACGGGCGGTGCGAGGTGGATTTCTTCGTCGATTTCGAGTTCCGCTCCAGCGTGCTGCAGGCCCTGATCGGGATGGTGTTCAACGAGGCGATGCAGCGCATCGTGCGCGCCTTCGAGCGCCGCGCCGAGGCGCTCTACGGCCCGCGCAGTTCCTCCAGCGCCTGAAGGATCAGGCGCAGCGCCTGATCGACGCTGGCGGCGCGGACCCGCGCGCGTCCGAGCGGGCCGAATTCGCGCCGCAGATGCAGCGTGCCCCGGGCGCTGGCGGCGGCGAAATGCACAAGGCCCTCGGGCTTGGCCTCCGAGGCGCCCGGACCCGCCACCCCGGTGACCGCCACCGCCACCCGGGCGCGCGAACGCGCCAGCGCCCCTTCCGCCATGGCGCGGGCCACCGGGGCGCTGACCGCGCCATGGGCGCGCAGCATCGCCTCCGGCACGCCCAGAAGCTCGGTCTTCGCGGCATAGGAATAGGTCACGAAGCCGCGGTCGATCACGTCCGAGGCGCCGGGGATCTCGGTCAGCGCGGCACAGACCAGCCCGCCGGTGCAGCTCTCGGCGGTGGCCAGCATCACGCCCCGCGCCCGGGCGGCCTGCAGCACCTGTTCGGCCAGCGTCATGCCAGCCATCCATGGGCGACCGCCGCGCCGAGGATGACGATCCCCGCCGCCATGATCCCGGCGATCAGGTCGTCCAGCATCACGCCAAGCGGCGTTCCCAGCCGGTCGGCCCAGCCCACCGGCGGCGGCTTCAGGATGTCGAACAGGCGGAACAGCGCGAAGGCCCCCAGCCAGCCCGGCCAGGGGAACAGCCAGGGATCGGCGCCCATCCACCACAGCCCGCCCGAGAGCGGCCACAGCGCCACCCACTGGCCGGCGATCTCGTCGATGACGAATTCCGGCGGGTCCGACGCGCCGCCGGGCCGGGTCTCGCGCGCCACCGCCCAGAGCCCGGCGAGGAACGCCGCCACCGTCGCGCCGGCCAGCAGCGGAAAGCCCCCCAGCCCGTGCAGGATCCAGCCCGCGGGCAGCGCGCCCAGCGCCCCCCACGTGCCGGGTGCGCGGGGCAGGAGCCCCAGCCCGAAGCCGGTGGCGATCAGCCGCGCCGGGGTCATCGGTCCGCCGGCAGGGCGACGGTGGCGGTGGCAATCGCCGCGATGCCCTCGCCGCGACCGGTGAAGCCCAGCCCCTCGGTCGTGGTCGCCTTCACCGAGACCCGCCGGGCATCCACCCCCAGGATGTCGGCGATGCGCGCGCGCATCGCCGCGGCATGGGGGCCGATGCGGGGCCGCTCGCACAGCACGGTCAGGTCGGCATGCAGGATCCGCCCGCCCCGTTCGGCCACGCGCCGGACGGCATGGGCGAGGAACCGGTCGGATGCGGCGCCCCGCCAGCGGGGATCGGAGGGGGGAAACCAGCGCCCGATATCGCCTTCGGCCAGCGCCCCCAGCACCGCATCGGTCAGCGCGTGCAGCACCACGTCGCCATCCGAATGGGCGACCACGCCCCGGTCATGGGGCACGGCGATGCCCCCCAGCATCACGTGATCGCCGGGGCCGAAGCGGTGCACATCGAAGCCCTGGCCGGTGCGCGTCTCCAACGCCGCCTCCACGATCCGGGCCGCGCGCGCGAAATCGCCGGGCGCGGTGATCTTGAAATTCTCCTCGGCCCCGGGGGTCAGCGCAACCCGCAATCCCGCAGTGCGGGCCACGACGGCATCGTCGTCGGCCGGGCCGGCATGGGCCGCATGGGCGGCGCGGATCGCGCCCAGGCGGAAGCCCTGCGGCGTCTGGGCGCGCCACAGCCCGTCGCGGCTGAGCGGCTGGTCGGCAAGGCTGTCGCCGCGCCACAGCGCATCGACCACCGGCAGGACCGGCAGCGCACCATCGGCGGATTCGAGCCCCCGCAGCACCCCGTCGATCACCGCGTCGGGCACGAAGGGGCGGGCGGCGTCATGGATCAGCACCGCCGTCGCCGGATCGAGATCGGCCAGCGCCGCCAGCCCCGCGCGCACCGACTCGGCGCGGGTGGCGCCGCCCGCCACCGGCGGACGCAGCCGCGGATCGTCGATGCCGCCCAGCGCGGCGGCGCACCGGCCGGCATCCTCGGGATGGATCACCACCACCAGCGCGCACAGATCCCGGCGCGCCAGCATGCGGTCCAGCGCGTGGCGCAGCACCGGCCGGCCGGCAAGGGGGCGATACTGCTTCGGCTCTCCCCCGCCGGCGCGCAGGCCGCGACCCGCCGCCACGATCACCGCCGCGAAGGCCGTTTCCACCTCGATCCGCCCCTGCCGCCCATGTCGCGCGCAACCTACGGTCCGCACTTGCGGGACTCAAGCCCGGGCGGTATCGCTGCGGCCGTTGCCGAAGGGATGGGCAGATGGCGATTTCTCTGGCGGAACTGGTCGCGCGGCAGCCGGTGCTGCTGGCGCCGATGGCAGGGATCACCGACCTGCCCTTCCGCAGGCTGGTCGCCCGCTTCGGCGCCGGGCTGGTGACCTCGGAGATGGTCGCCTCGCGCGAGCTTCTGGGTGCGGCGGCCGCGGCGCGCGCGCGGGCGGAGCTGGCCGGGGGCGCGCGCCCCGCGGCGGTGCAGATCGTGGGGCGCGAGGCCGCGGTGATGGCCGAGGCCGCGCGGCTGTGCGTGGATCAGGGCGCCGAGCTGATCGACATCAACATGGGCTGCCCCGCGCGCAAGGTCACCGGCGGCCTGTCGGGTTCGGCCTTGATGCGCGATCCCGACCATGCGCTGCGGCTGATCGAGGCGGTGGTGGCCGCGGTGCCGGTGCCGGTGACGGTGAAGATGCGGCTGGGCTGGGATGACACCAGCCGCAATGCCGCCTTGATCGCGCGGCGGGCCGAGGCGGCCGGGGTCGCCATGGTCACCATCCATGGCCGCACCCGCTGCCAGTTCTATTCCGGCCGGGCGGACTGGGCCGCCATCGCCGAGGTGGTGCGGGCGGTGACCATCCCGGTGGTCGCCAATGGCGACATCACCGATGCGGCGTCGGCGCGGGCGGCGCTGTCGGCATCGGCCGCGGCGGCGGTGATGGTCGGCCGGGCGGCGCGGGGCGCGCCATGGATCCTTGCCAGGATCGCGGCCGGCCTCGCCGGCGGCACGGTTCCGGCAGCGCCTTCTGGCGATGCGCTTTGCGACCTGATTTCAGAGCATTACGAGGAAATGCTGAGATTCTACGGCACCGAGATCGGCCTGCGCGTCGCCCGCAAGCATCTGGGATGGTATCTGGCGCCGCTCGGCATGGAGGCGCTGCGGGCGGAGCTGGTCCGGCTCGAGGATCCCGCCCGGGTGCTGGCCGGGCTGCGCCGGGGATTTTCGGAACTGGAGGCGGCGGCATGACCCCGATCGGGGCGGAGGAACTCGCCCCGCTGTGGGGCGCCCTGCCGCTGCCGGTGCTGGTGCTGGATGGCGCGGACCGCATCCGCCATGTGAACACCGCGGCGCAGGAATTCCTGTCCACCGGCGCAAGCCAGCTTGTCGGGCGGCCGCTGGAGGCCCATGCCGGCGCCGCCAGCCCGGTGATGGCGCTTGTCGCCCAGGCGCGTGCCGGACATTCCAGCCTTTCGCAATACAATGTCGAGCTGACCTGGCCCGACCGGCCGGCGCGGCCGGTGGACCTGCACGCCGCGCTGCTGCTGGAGCGGGCGGGCGAGGTGATGCTGGTGATCCATCCCCGCGCGATGGCCGAGAAGATGGACCACAGCCTGAGCTTCCGTTCGGCCGCGCGCTCGGTGGCGGGAATGGCCGCGATGCTGGCCCACGAGATCCGCAACCCGCTGGCCGGGATTTCGGGCGCGGCGCAGCTTCTGGGGATGAATCTCGCCGAGCCCGACCGCGAGCTGACCGAGCTGATCTGCGAGGAGACCGACCGCATCCGCAAGCTGGTCGAGCGGGTGGAGCGTTTCGGCGACATCGGGCCGGTGGTGCGCAGGCCGGTCAACATCCATGACGTGCTGGGCCGCGCGCGGCTGGCCGCGGCGGCCGGCTTCGCCCGCCATGTGCGCTTTGTCGAGGATTTCGACCCCTCGCTTCCGCCCGCGGCAGGCGATGCCGACCAGCTGCATCAGGCGATCGTCAACCTGATCAGGAATGCCGCCGAGGCCGCGCCGGAAGGGGGGGCGTGATGGACGGCACCGTGCTTCTGGCCGATGACGACCGCAG
>RFGB01000174.1 GCA_003697125.1 Alphaproteobacteria bacterium | reverse complement strand
GGGCGGGATTGCGGCGGCGGGGGAAACTGCGTAGCCTGTGGGCGCAGGGGCGAAGCGGGGCGCAGGGGGGTCAGGATGTCCGCAACCGGGCCGGGGGCAGGGGCGCTCAGCCGCACGCCGCTTCACGACCTGCATCTGGAGCTGGGCGCGCGCATGGTGCCCTTTGCTGGGCATGAGCTGCCGCTGCACTACCGGGCGGGGGTGCTGAAGGAACATCTGCACTGTCGCGCTGCCGCGGCGCTGTTCGACGTCAGCCACATGGGGCAGGTGATGCTGCCTGCCGACGCGGCCGAGGGGCTGGAGGCGCTGATCCCGGCCGACCTGATCGGGCTGGCGGCGGGGCGACAGCGCTATGGCGTCTTCACCGATGCGCAGGGCGGCATCCTCGATGACCTGATGGCGGCCAATCTGGGCGATGGCTGGTTCCTGGTGGTCAATGCCGCGCGGCGGGCCGATGACCTGGCGCATCTGGCCGCGCATCTGGCCGGGGTGCGCCCGCTCGACGACCGCGCGCTTCTGGCGCTGCAGGGTCCTGCCGCCGAGGCGGCGCTGGCGGGGCTGGGCGCGCCGGTGGCGCAGATGCGCTTCATGGACATCCGGCGCATGGATCTGGCCGGCGTGCCGGCGATCGTCGCGCGTTCGGGCTATACCGGAGAGGACGGCTTCGAGATCTCGCTGCCCGCGGCCGAGGCCGAGGCGGTGGCGCGCCGCCTGCTGGCGGCGCCCGGGGTGATGCCCGCCGGGCTGGGCGCGCGCGACTCGCTGCGCATCGAGGCGGGGCTGTGCCTGTATGGCGCGGACATCGACACCACCACCAGCCCGGTCGAGGCCGGGCTCGCCTGGTCGATCGGCAGGGCGCGCCGCCGCGGCGGCCCCCGCGCCGGCGGCTTCCCGGGGGCGGAACGGATCCTGGCCGAGCTGGAATCGGGCCCGGCGCGGCTGCGTGCGGGCCTGCGCCCCGAGGGGCGCGCCCCGGTGCGCGCCGGCGCGGCGCTGTTCGATGCCCCCGAGGGTGGCGCCGAGGTCGGGCGGGTCACCTCGGGCACGTTCGGGCCCAGCCTCGACGCGCCCTGCGCCATGGGCTATGTGCCTGCCGCGCTGGCCCGGCCGGGCACCGCGCTCGGCGCCGAGCTGCGCGGCCGCCGGGTTCGGGTCACCGTTGCGCCGCTGCCCTTCGTGAAGCCTGGATACAAACGCGCCTGAGAAGCCGAGGGACCATGACACGCTATACCGAAGATCATGAATGGCTCGAGGAGGAAGACGGCATCGTGACCGTCGGGATCACCGCCCATGCGGCCGAGCAGCTGGGCGACATCGTCTTCATCGAGCTGCCCGCCGTCGGGGCCGAGGTTAAGAAGGGCGATCAGGTCGCCACGATCGAATCGGTTAAGGCGGCGTCGGACATCCTCGCGCCCCTCGATGGCGAGATCGTCGAGATCAACGAGACCATCGTCGAGAATCCGGCCCTGGTGAACGAGGATCCCACCGGCGAGGGGTGGTTCTTCCGCATGAAGATCGAGGATCCCGCGCTGCTGGAGGAGTTCCTCGACGAGGATGCCTATCGGGAGCTGACGGAGTAGCCATGCCCTTCGCCCCCACCGACTATGATCCCTACGACTTCGCCAACCGCCGGCATATCGGCCCCTCGCCCGAGGAGATGCGCGAGATGCTGGCGGTGGTGGGGGCCGCAAGCCTCGACGAGCTGATCGACCAGACGGTGCCGCGCGCGATCCGCAGCGAACGCCCGCTCGACTGGGGGCCGGCGCTGTCCGAGGCCGAGGTGCTGCACCGCCTGCGCGAGGTCGGCCGCCGGAACGCCCGCATGGTCAGCCTGATCGGACAGGGCTATCACGGCACCATCACGCCCCCGGCGATCCAGCGCAACATCCTGGAAAACCCGGCCTGGTACACCGCCTATACCCCCTATCAGCCCGAGATCGCCCAGGGCCGGCTCGAGGCGCTCCTGAACTTCCAGACCATGGTCGCCGACCTGACCGCGCTGCCGGTGGCCAACGCCTCGCTGCTCGACGAGGCGACCGCGGCGGCCGAGGCGATGGCCATGGCGCGGCGGGTGTCCAAGGCGAAGGCCGGCGCCTTCTTCGTGGCCGAGGACTGCCACCCCCAGACGATCGACGTGGTGCGCACCCGCGCCGAGCCGGTGGGCATCGAGGTCATCGTCGGCCCCATCACGGCGCTGGAGCCCGGCCGCGTGTTCGGCGCGCTGTTCCAGAACCCCGGCACGTTCGGGCATCTGCGCGATCTCTCGGCCCCGATCGCGGCACTGCACGAGGCCGGCGCGCTGGCGGTGGTCGCGGCCGACATCCTGTCGCTGGCACTGATCCGCCCGCCCGGAGAGATGGGCGCCGACATCGCCGTGGGCACCACCCAGCGCTTCGGCGTGCCGATGGGCTTCGGCGGACCGCATGCCGCCTATTTCGCCACCCGCGACGAATACAAGCGCGCCATGCCCGGCCGAATCGTGGGCGTCAGCATCGACAGCCGCGGCAACCGCGCCTACCGGCTGGCGCTGCAGGCGCGCGAACAGCATATCCGGCGCGAGAAGGCCACCTCGAATGTCTGCACCGCGCAGGCGCTGCTGGCGGTCATCGCCTCGATGTATGCCGTGTTCCACGGGCCCAGGGGCATCAAGGCCATCGCCCAGCGGGTGCATCTGAAGGCCGCGCGGCTGGCGCAGGCGCTTGGCGCGCTGGGGCTGAGCGTGGAGCCGGACAGCTTCTTCGACACCATCACCGTCGAGGTGGGCGCGCTGCAGGGCGTGGTGCTGGAATCGGCCCGCCAGCGCGGGGTGAACCTGCGCCGCGTCGGCCGCAGCCGGGTGGGCATCGCGGTGGACGAGGCCACGCGCGAGGAGACGCTCGAGGCGGTGCTCGCCGCCTTCGGCGGGCAGGTTCCGCTGCCCGAGGCCGGCTACCGCCTGCCCGCCGGGCTGGAACGGGAGAGCGACTTCCTGACCCATCCCGTGTTCCACATGAACCGGGCCGAGGCGGAGATGACCCGCTACATGCGCCGGCTGGCCGACCGCGATCTGGCGCTCGACCGGGCGATGATCCCGCTGGGATCATGCACCATGAAGCTGAACGCCACCGCCGAGATGATGCCGATCAGCTGGCCCGAATTCGCCGACGTGCATCCCTTCGCCCCGCTGGACCAGGTGCAGGGCTATCGCGCGCTGATCGACGATCTGTCCGACAAGCTGGCGCAGATCACCGGATATGACGCCATCTCGATGCAGCCCAATTCCGGGGCACAGGGCGAATATGCCGGGCTTCTGACCATCCGGGCCTGGCATCGCGCCCGCGGCGAGGGGCGGCGCGATGTCTGCCTGATCCCGATGTCGGCGCATGGCACCAATCCCGCCTCGGCCCAGATGGCCGGCATGCGGGTGGTGCCGGTGAAGACCGCGCGGAACGGCGACATCGACCTGGCCGATTTCGAGGCCAAGGCGAAGGCCCATGCCGACCGCCTGGCCGCCTGCATGATCACCTATCCCTCGACCCATGGCGTGTTCGAGGAGACGGTCCGCCGCGTCTGCGACATCACCCATGAACATGGCGGGCAGGTCTACATGGACGGCGCCAACCTGAACGCGCTGGTCGGCCTGGCCCGGCCGGGCGATTTCGGCGCCGATGTCGGTCATCTTAACCTGCACAAGACCTTTGCCATCCCCCATGGCGGCGGCGGGCCGGGGATGGGGCCGATCGGGGTGAAATCCCACCTCGTCCCCTTCCTGCCCGGCCATCCGCACCTGCCCGGTTCCACCCAGGGGGCGGTCTCCGCCGCGCCCTGGGGCTCGGCGCTGATCCTCACCATATCCTGGGCCTACTGCCTGCTGATGGGCGGGGCGGGGCTGACCCAGGCCACCCGGGTGGCGATCCTGAACGCCAATTACATCGCCGCTCGGCTGAAGGGAGCCTACCGGGTGCTCTACGCATCCGAACGCGGGCGCGTCGCCCATGAATGCATCCTCGACCTGCGCCCGCTGGCCGAATCGGCCGGGGTCACCGTCGAGGATGTCGCCAAGCGGCTGATCGACTGCGGCTTCCACGCGCCGACCATGTCATGGCCGGTGCCGGGCACGGTGATGGTCGAGCCGACCGAGAGCGAGCCCAAGGCCGAGCTGGACCGCTTCTGCGACGCGATGCTGGCGATCGCCGAGGAGGCGCGCGCCATTGCCGAGGGCCGGATGGACCGGGCCAACAACCCGCTGAAGAACGCCCCCCACACCATGGAGGATCTCGTGGGCGAATGGGATCGCCCCTACAGCCGCGAACAGGCCTGCTTCCCGCCCGGCGCCTTCCGCATCGACAAGTACTGGGCCCCGGTGAACCGGGTCGACAATGCCTGGGGCGACCGGCATCTGATCTGCACCTGCCCGGGAATGGAGAGCTACGGCGCCGCGGCGGAGTGAGCGGGCGCCGTCAGGCCCGGCGGGGTCGTGAAGGGAGCATGGCATGGTGAAGCTTTCGGTGCCGGAGCGGTTTCGCAGGGGGTCACTGCGTGGCGACGAGGCGGCCTCCGTCGCCTCGGGCCTCGCGCTCCTCGATCTGCTGGAGCGGATCCGCCCATCGCCGGCGCCCGGATCCCGGATTTCGGCTGCGGGGTGAAGCCTGCCCAGGCGCTGTACGAACGGGATTGCCCCCGGGCGTTCTGTTTCGGGCCTGATGTCCATGCCGAAATGATCGCCGAATTGCAGCGCCTCCTTGCCGGCGATCCGCGCTTCGGCTTCGCGGTCGTGCCGTTCCGCAATGCGATGTACAATCCCCGGGGCGAACCGATGCGGCCGGACAGCGAACTGCCCGTGCCCGGCGGGGGATATGACCTCCTGACCATGTTCTCGGTGGTCACGCACATGACCCCCGAGGACGCCTTCGCGGTCTTCTCGATCCTCAGGCGCCACGCTGCCGATCAGTCCCGGCTGGTGTTCAGCGCCTTCATCGACCCCGATCAGGCGGCCGACCGGGTCGACAGCGAGCCCGGCAGGCCGCTGCTGCGGGCGTTCTATCGCAAGGATTTCCTGGAAGGGATCGTGGCGCGCGCGGGCTGGCGGATCGAGCGTTACGGGCGGCCGATCCCGGGCGTGATCCAGCATCACTTCGTCTGCAGCCCGGGTGACGGCGCGGCCTGAAGCCCGGCGCCGGCCGGAGGGGGCGCAAGCCCCCTTCGCGGTGGGGCGGGGCGCGGCGGCGACCTCTTGACCCGAGTTCGCTAACATGTGAGATTTCGACGCAGAAGCAGGGAGGGTGTGCGGCCTGCACCCCCGACCCGGCCACCGATGTTCACGGGAGGATGACCATGACCGCCTTCTTCGGCCGGCTTGCAGCCGGTGTCACCGCAGCGCTTCTCGCCATCGCGCCCGCGGCCGAGGCGAAGCTCGGCCGCATCACCATCGGCACCAATCCGCAGGGCACGACCTATTACGTGCTGGGCGGCGGGCTTGCCAAGCTGTTCTCCGACAAGCTCGGCGTCACCGCGACCGCCCAGCCCTATGCCGGATCGTCGGTCTATCTGCCGCTGATCCATTCGGGCGAGGTGACGATGGGCCTGTCGTCCTCGCTCGACACCAGCCTCGCCTTCCGCGGCAAGCCGCCCTATGACGGCACCGGCGGACTGACCAAGCTGCGCAGCCTCGGCCGTGCTTGGGCGCTGCCCTATGCCTTCGTCGCCCGCGGCGACAGCGGCCTGAAGCGCGTTTCGGATCTGCGCGGGCACAAGGTGGCGGTGGAATTCCGCGCCAATGCCGCGCTGGCCGCGGCCAACCGCGCGATCCTGGCCGCGGCGGGGCTGGATCCCGATCGCGATGTCGAGGCGGTGACCATCACCGGCATTCCCGAGGGCTACAAGCTGGTGACCGAGGGGGTGATCGCCGCGGCCCCCACCGCGCTGGGAATCCCGCTGGCGCTTCAGGCCCACAGCACCCTGCCCGGCGGGATCATCATGCTGGCGCTGGACGGGCCCAACGCGACCACCGAATTCCTGAACGCGCAGGTGCCGGGGCTCTACATCCTGCCGACGAAGCCGGGCGACAACAATCCCGGCGTGGACGAGCCGAAGAACGTCGCCGGCTTCGACGTGTTCTATCTGGTCAGCGCCGACATGGACGAGGATGACGCCTACACGCTGATCCGGACGCTCTACGAGAATTACGAACAGATGCAGGCCGATTACGCGGTGCTGCGTTCCAGCCCGCGCGACCTGCTGGCGCGTCCCACCAACACCGCCCCCTTCCATCCCGGCGCGGTGCGCTTCTTCCGCGAGGTGGGGCTGTGGAGCGCGGAGAACGAAGCCCGCGACGCCGCCCTGATGCGGGGCGAGTGACGCGATGCCCGCTGCGTCTGCCTGGAGCGGGGCGGGCGCGGCGCTGGCGGCCTGGGTCCGGACCGCCCTGCTGGCCGCGCTGCCGCTGATCGGAATCCTGTGGCTGTTCGACCTGCCCTTCCGCATCGGCATGTCGGTGGTCACCGCGACCTATCTGTCGCTGATGATCGGGATCGCCACCGCCGCCGGCTATCTGCTGCATCCCTTCGGACGGCGGGCCGGCTGGGTCGAGCTCGCGCTCGGCGCCGCGGGGCTCGCCGCCTGGATCTGGGGCGGGGTCCACCACGAGGACTGGCTGGTCAGCTTCGGGCCGCGCGGCCCCGAGCAGTGGATCCCCGGGGTGGTGGCGCTGGGGCTGATGATCGAGGCGATGCGCCGCGCCTGCGGCAATGCCGTGACCGCGGTGGTGGTGGTGCTGGGCGCCTATGCCTTTCTGGGCCATCATCTGGGCGGCGATTTCGAGGCGCCCTATACCCCGCCCGCGCGGGTGGTGATGTATTTCTATGCCGACACCAACGGCGTGCCCGGCATGATCCTGGGTGTGGCGGCGACGGTGGTGCTGGGCTTCATCATCATGGGCGCGGTGATGGGCGCGGTGGGCGCCTCGGCCTTCTTCACCGATCTGGCGCTGGCGGCGATGGGGGCGCGCCGCGGCGGTCCGGCCAAGGTCGCCGTGGTCGCCTCGACGCTGTTCGGCACCATATCCGGCTCGACGGTGGGCAATGTGATGACCACGGGCGTGGTCACCATTCCGCTGATGAAGCGCACGGGCTTCAAGCCCCATGTCGCCGCGGCGATCGAGGCGGTGGCGTCGAATGGCGGCCAGCTGGCGCCGCCGGTGATGGGCGCCACCGCCTTTCTGATCGCGGAATTCCTGCAGGTGCCCTATGTGCAGGTGGTGCTTGCGGCGGTGATACCGGCGGCGATCTACTATCTGGTTCTGTTCATGCAGGTGGATCTGATCGCGCAGGCCGAGGGGCTGCACGGCCTGCCGCGCGCCGAACTGCCGCGGGCCGGGGCGGTGCTGCGGGCGGGGTGGCTGTTCCTCGTGCCGATCGGCCTGCTGATCTGGCTGTTGTTCTGGAAGGGTTTCGAGCCGGGGAAATCCGCGCTCTACACCGCGGCGGCGATGGCGGCGGCCGGGCTGGCCGCGCGCGGGCGCAGCCTCGGGCTCAGGCCGTTCCTGATGCTGCTGCCCGATGCGGGCCGGCCGCTGACCGTGCTGATCCTGATCTGCGGGGCGGCGGGAATCGTGGTCGGGGCGCTGAACCTGACCGGTGTCGGCTTCCTCTTGACCAACACGCTGGCCGGGATCGGCCAGGCCTTCGGCCAGCTGCCGATGCTTCTGGTCACCGCGCTGATCGCGATCGTGCTGGGCATGGGGATGCCGACCGCGGCGGTCTACATCGTGCTGTCGATCATCCTGGCGCCCGCGCTGGTGCGGATGGGGATCGAGGAGATGGCCGCCCATCTGTTCATCTTCTATTTCGGGCTGCTGTCGATGCTGACCCCGCCGGTGGCGGTCGCGTCCTACACCGCCGGGGCGCTGGCCGGGGCCAGCCTGTGGCAGACCGGGCTGGCCGGCATGCGGCTGGGCGCGGGGGCGTTCCTGCTGCCCTTCCTGTTCGCCGAGAATCCCGCGCTGGTCGGTCACGGCACCCCTTGGCAGGTCGCGCTGGCGATCGTGACCGTGGTCGCGGGCAGCTATCTTCTGGCCCGCGCGCTCAGCCCCGCGCCATCGGGCGCTGCCGAGCGTGTGCTGCTGGTGGCCGCCGCCGTGATCACCGGGACCGCGACGCTGGTCCTCGGCCCGGACTCGCCCCTCGCGCTGATTCCCGCCGCGGCCACCGCGGTCTATGCCCTGGGCGGGCATCAGCGCCTTTCGTTCCGAATCAAGGGAGATCGACCATGACCGTCACGGTACGGCGCATCAATCCCAATATCGGCGCCGAGATCCTCGGGGTGGATCTGCGCGCGCCGCTTTCGCCCGAGGAGGTGGCCACCATCGAGAAAGCGCTGATCGACCACGAGGTGATCGTGCTGCGCAAACAGCCGATCGAGGTCGAGGACCAGATCCGCTTCGGCCGCTATTTCGGCGAGCTGACGGTTCACCCCTTCTCGCCCAACATGGCCGACCACCCCGAGGTGATCGTGCTGGACAATCACAAGGACAATCCCCCGCAGCTGACCGATGTGTGGCATTCCGACGAGACCTTCCGCGAGGAGCCGCCCATGGGCACGATCCTGCGCTGCCGGATCACGCCCGAGATCGGCGGCGACACGCTGTTCGCCTCGATGACCTGCGCCTATGAGGGGCTTTCGGACCGCATGCAGCGCCACATCGACGGTCTGGAGGCGGTGCATGACTTCAGGCCCTTCCGCACGCTGTTTCCGGCCGGCTCGCCCAAGCTGCGCGAGATGGAGGACAAGTTCCCCAACCCCGTCCATCCGGTGGTGCGGGTGCACCCGGTCTCGGGGCGGCGCATCCTGAACGTCAATCCCAACTTCACGGTGCGCATCGTCGGGATGAAGGAATCCGAAAGCCGCATGCTGCTGGAATTCCTGTTCGCCCAGGCGCAGATCCCCGAATACCAGCTGCGCGTGCGCTGGGAGCCCGACCAGATCGTGTTCTGGGACAACCGCTCGACCCAGCATTATGCGGTGCATGACTACTGGCCGCAGCGCCGGCGGATGGAGCGGGTCACCATCAAGGGCGATCGCCCGGTGGGGGTGCCGCGCAGCGAGAGCGTGGGCGGCGAGAAGAAGGCCTTCCTGCGCACCGAGGGTCTTGCCGAGGCGAGCGGCGAGGTCGCCGCCCGCGCCTTCGAGCGCTGATGCCCTCAGTCCCCGGGCCGTATCCCCGCCCGCGCCGCGGCGGCATCGCGCACCGCCGTGTAGCCGCCCTCGGCCATCATCGCCCCGGCGGCGCGGGCCTCCTCGGGGCCGACGGTCAGGCCGAAACCCTCGGCCAGGCGGTTCATCATGTTGAAATAGGCGGTGACCGCCACGGTGAAGACCACCGCGCGGTCATCCCAGCCCGCGGCGCGGATCGCCTCGGCATGGTGATCGCGCACGCTGGCGGGCTCGCGGGTCAGCGCCGTGGCCAGCGCCAGGATCGGGCGCATCCGCTCGGGCACCGGGGCCGATTCGGGATCCTCGGACAGCGCCGAGAGCAGCGCCTCGTCCACGCCGAAGGCCCGGGCGATCTCGCCATGGATGCCGAGGCAGTAGCGGCAGCCGTTCAGCGCCGAGACATGGGCCGCGATCAGCTCCCGCTCGGCCGGGGAAAGCGGGCTTTCCGGGCTGCGCATGACCGCCTGCCCGAGGGGGGTGACCTTCAGGAAGGGATCGGGGAAGGCGGCGTAGAGATCGATCAGGCGGCGGATGTCGGGGCGGCTGGCAAGACGGGGCATGCGCGTCTCCTGCTCATGGGGCTCGGTCCGGCCCGGGCATACTGCGCCGGGTGGCCACGGGGGTCAAAGGGGGGCGGCGCATGACCCTTGCCGCCCTGGTCGAGGCGCTGGGCGCGGACGGCGTGCTGACCGGTGCTGACTGCGAACGCTATGCCCGCGACTGGGCGGGCAACCGCCGCGCCATGCCGGCGATGGTGCTGCGCCCGCGCGACGTGGCGGGGGTGTCGGCCGCGCTGCGCATCGCCGCCGGGGCGGGGCTTGCCGTGGTGCCCCAGGGCGGCAATACCGGCGTCTGTGCCGGGGCGCTGCCCGGGGCGGGGATGGCTGTCCTGAGCCTCGACAGGCTGGCCGGGCTCGACATCGATCCGCGGGCGCGCACCGCCCGGGCGGGGGCCGGGGTGACGCTGCAGGCGCTGCAGGAGGCGGCCGCGGCCCATGGGCTTGCCTTCCCGGTCGAGATCGGGGCGCGCGGCAGCGCCACCATCGGCGGGGTGCTGGCGACCAATGCCGGGGGGTTCAACGTGCTGCGCCACGGCAACGCACGGGCGCTGTGCCTCGGCCTCCGGGCAGTTCTGGCGGGCGGGCAGGTGGTCGACCTGATGACGGCGCTGGCCAAGGACAACACCGGCTATGACCTGCGCGACCTGCTGATCGGATCGGAAGGGACGCTGGCGGTGATCACCGATGCGGTGCTGCGGCTGGTCCCGGCCCCGCGGGTGCGGGCCACCGCCTTCGCCGCCTTCCGCGACGGGCAGGCGGCGCTGGACTTCCTCGCCCGGGCCGAGGCCGAGACCGGCGGCCTGATCGAGGCCTTCGAGCTTCTGCCCGCCCGGGCGGTCGCGCTGATCCGCCGCCATTTTCCTGAGCTGCCCGCGCCGCTGGCCCGGCCGGCCGACTGGGGGGTGCTGGTGGAACTCGCCTCGGCGGCCGGGCGCGACGCGGCGCCGGGGCCCGACGGCCGGCCGGCGCTGGCGGGCCTGCTCGAATCGCTGCTGGCCGAGGCGCTGGCCAGCGGCGCGGTCAGCGATGCGGCCCTGCCGCAGTCCGAGGCGCAGCGTCTGGCGCTGTGGCGGCTGCGCGAGGCCTCGCTGGAGGCCACGACCCGCGAGGGACGCTGGATCCGCTTCGACATCGCCCTGCCGCGCGTCGCCGTCCCGGCCTTCCTCGAACAGGTCGAGGCGGCGCTGCGGCGCCAATGGCCGGGCATCCGCACCAACCATCTCGGTCATCTGGGCGACGGCAACCTGCACTACTCGGTCATGCCGGATCCGGTGGGCTGGGATGCGGCGCTGACCGCGCGGATCGAGGCGGTGGTGCTCGATCTGGTCGCCGCCCATGGCGGAAGCTTCGCCGCGGAACACGGCATCGGCCGGGCGAAGCCGCATCTTCTGGCACGGCGCAAGGATCCCGGGGCGCTGGCCGCGATGCGGGCGATCAAGGCGGCGCTCGACCCGGCGGGCATCCTCAATCCGGGGGCGGTGCTGGGATGATCGCCGATCTGCACGCGCATCTCCTGCCCGCGGGGCTGGTGGCCCGCCTGCGGGCGCGCGCCGCCCCGCCCTGCATCCGTGACGGGCGGGTCATCTTCCCCGGCGAAAGCCTCGCCCTGCATGCCGGCTATACCGATCCGGCGCTGCGCCTGGAAAGGCTCGACCGGCTGGGGGTCGGGGTCCAGCTCCTTTCGCTGCCGCCGCTGTTCGGGATCGACAGCCTGCCTGCCGAGGAGGCCCTGCCGCTGACGCAGGCCTTCAACGAGGGGATCGCCGAGATCTGCGCGCGCTGGCCGGGTCGCTTCGCCTGGCTGGCCGCGCTGCCGATCGCCGATCCGGACGCCGCGCTGCGCAGCCTCGGGGACAGCCTCGCCGCCGGGGCGCTGGGCGCGATCCTGCCGGCGGGCTGCCTTGTCGCGCGCGCCCGGGCCGATGCGCTGCTGCCGCTGCTCGCCCGGCTTGATGCCGCGCGGGCGATCGCCTTCATCCATCCCGGGCCATGCCCCGGCGTGGCGCCGCCGCCGCCACCACCCGACCTGCCATGGGCGCGGCGCCAGGTGGCGATCCAGACCCAGATCGCCCAGGCGGCGATCACGCTCCTCTATACCGATCTGCTCGACCGCTTCGCGGATCTGACCGTGCAGCTGGCGAATCTGGCCGGCTGCCTGCCGATGGTCGAGGAACGCATCGACCGGGTCGTCGCCGGCCGCGCCATCGCGGCCCGGCGCCGCCAGCCGCGGCTGATCGCCGATTGCGCCTCGCTGGGCCCGCGCGCGATCGCGCTGGCCGCCGCGATGCTGGGGCCGCGGGCGGTGGTGCTGGGCAGCGACGAGCCGATCTTCCGCCTCGAGGATTCGCTGCGGGCGGTGGCCGCCGCCGAGCTGGCCGATGCCGATGCCGTGCTGGGAGGCACGGCGCGCGACGTCCTCGCCCGGGCGGGCTTCGCCGGCGTCTGAACCCGTGGCGCCCCGCCGGGGCCGGGCCCGCCGGGGCAGGGCCCCCGGCGCGCGGCCGCTCCCCCTCGATGGGGGAAGGCCGCGCCTTCCGCCCGCATCCTAGTGCCCGGTCAGCCGATCCCACAGCGCCGCGGGATCGGCCGGGGCGGTGGTGCCGCGCCAGGCGATGTGGGTGTCGGGGCGCAGGATGAGCAGCGGTTCGGGCAGGTCCGGGTCGGCGGGCAGATCCACCGCCTCCAGCGGTATGCCGCGCCGGCGCGCCTCGGCGACCAGCGCCCCGGCATCCGGCGCGTCGCCCACCCGCAGCAGGGTGTAGCCGGTCCCCAGCGCATCCCACAGCGAGCGGCCGTCGGGCAGCCAGCGATGCGGCATCCGCGCCCCCGGCACCGTCGATGGCGTGAAGTCGCCCATGGTGTAGGGCGGCGGCGTGCCGTCATGGGCGATGATCGGCGAATTCTCGTAGTAATAGCCGAAGTTCAGCCCGGCACATGCGTATTGCTGCAGGTTGACCTCGACATTGATCCGGCCGAAGGCGGCCCGCGCCGCCTCGCCCTCGGGGCCGTCATCCTCGATGGCCGCGGGCACCGCACCGCGGTTGCGGATCATCTTCTCGGCATGCGCCATCGCGAAGCGCGACACCTGCTCGGTGATCGGCAGCCGTTCGGCCTGATAGGCGTCGAGCATCCCCGGCCCTCCCCAGCCCTTCAGCCATGCGGCCAGAAGCCAGGCCAGATCCACCGCATCGGCGATGCCGGCGTTCATGCCATAGCCGGCATAGGGCACCCAGATATGCGCGGCGTCCCCGGCCAGGAAGACGCGCCCCTCGCGCAGCTTGTCGGCCACCAGCCTGCGGCCGAACCAGTCCTCCTTGTGGATCATCTCCCAGGCGAAATCCTCGCCCACGCCCAGGATCATGCGGATCGCCCAGTCGCGGTCCACCGATTCGAAATCCGGCTCGGCCGGCTCCAGGTAATTGTGGACGAGAAACAGCTCGCGCCCGTCGATCGCATAGACCGTGCCGTTGCGGCGGGGGTTGAAGCAGATCGTCGCCCAGGCCGGGCGCGCCGCAAGGCGCGCCATCAGCCCCGGCGCGCGGATGAAGCTGGACTGGACGCGCTGGATCACCGCATCGCCCTCCAGCCGCGCGCCGATCGCCCGGCGCACCGAGGACCGCCCGCCATCGCAGCCGGCGAGGAAGGCGGCGCGCAACCGCCGCTCGCCGCCGCCGTCGAGATCGCGCACCACCGCGCTGACCCCAGCGGCATCCTGGGTGAAGGATTCGACCTTCGCGCGATGCATGATCGTCAGGCCGGGCGTGGCGTGGGCGGCCTCCAGCATCACCGGTTCCAGATAGAGCTGGTTGATCCGGTGGGGCGGTTCGGGGGTCGGCCACCAGCTGTCCACCCCCACCTCGCCCGCCGCGCGGCCCTCGCGACCGGGAATGGGGATGCGGGCGAATTCCCGCCCGGTGAAGCTGGTGCGGAAGGCGACGTCGTGCGGGTGGCCCGGCGCGAGCCCGGCCGCGCGCACCCGGTCGGCGAAGCCCAGCATGCGGAAGGTCTCCATGCTGCGCGCCGAGACATGGTTGCAGCGCACGGTCTCGTTCTCGCCCCGCCGGCGCATGTCGCAGATGACGGCGCCCACGCCGCGCCGCGCAAGCTCCATGCCCAGGACGAGGCCCACCGGCCCGCCGCCGACGATCAGCACCTCGCAATCCATGCCGGCCCCTGTCACTGCCGCGACTTTTTTAACATGAGAAAGATAACCCCGGCGCGCCGGGGATCAAGCCGCATTCAGTCGCGCGCGGCGGCGCGCAGGGTGCGGTCCAGCGCATCGAGGAAGCGCGACCGGTCCGCGCGGCCGAAGGGACGCCCGCCGCCGGCCGCGGCCAGCGGGCTGGCCTCGCGCAGGCCCGCGCCCAGCGCCCGCAGCGCCAGCTGGTGGCCGATATTGTCGGGGGTGAAGGCGGTGCCGTCGGGGCGCAATGCCCGCGCGCCCGCCTTCAGGCAGGCATCGGCCAGCGGGATGTCGGCGGTGACGCAGACATCGCCGCGCCCGATGCGCGCCGCGATCCAGTCATCGGCGGCGTCGGGACCGGCGGCGACGATGACGGTGCGCACCAGCGGGTCGGGATCGGGCCGGATGCCGCCATTCGAGACCACATGCACCCTGCGCCCCAGCCGCCGGGCGACCCGCAGCGCTTCGGCGCGCACCGGGCAGGCATCGGCATCCAGATAGAGATCGCCCATGTCAGGCCGCGGCCCTGCGCGCGGGGCGGCGGCGCGACCGGCCGGGGCCGCCGGCGCCATGCCGTGCCGCGGTCGCCGGGCGCGGGGCGTCGGCCGGGGCGAGGCGCTGGCGCGTCACCCGCTCCACCCCGCGCAGGCGGTCCATCTCCTCGGGCGCGCAGAAGGCGATCGCGCGGCCCTCGGCACCGTTGCGGCCGGTCCGCCCGATGCGGTGGACATAGGTCTCGGGCTCGTCGGGCAGGTCGTACTGCACGACATGGCTGATGTCGCGCACATCGATGCCGCGCGCGGCGATGTCGGTGGCCACCAGCACGCGGATCCGGCCGGCCGAGAAGTCCTTCAGCGCGCGCTGCCGGGCGTTCTGGGCCTTGTTGCCGTGGATCGCCGCCGCGTCGATTCCGTCGCGCGACAGGTTCTGCACCACGCGGTCGGCGCCGCGCTTGGTGCGGGCGAAGACCAGCGCCAGCGTCACCTCGGGATCGGTGACGATCTGGGCCAGCCGGGCGCGCTTGTGCGCCGCGGGCATCAGCTCGACCGACTGGGTGATCTTCTGCACGACCTGACCCGGGCGGCTCGCCTCGACCCGGACCGGGTCGCGCAGAAGCCCCGCGGCCAGCCCGGCCACCGCGTCGGGCATGGTGGCCGAGAACAGCGCCGTGCGCCGGCGCGGATGCAGCCTTCGGGCAATGGCCTGCACCGGGCGGATGAAGCCCAGATCCAGCATCCGGTCCGCCTCGTCCAGCACGAAGATGCAGGTCTCGTCCAGCCGCAGATGCCCCGCCTCGATCAGGTCGGTCAGCCGGCCCGGGGTGGCGATCAGGATGTCCACGCCGCGGGCGATGCCGCGGATCTGGGCGCCGCGCGGCATGCCGCCCAGCACCAGCTGGATCGCCAGCCGGGCGCCGCCCGACAGCACGCCCAGCGTCTCGGCGATCTGGACCGCAAGTTCGCGGGTCGGGGCCAGCACCAGCGCCCTGGCGCTGTGCGGGGCGGGGCGGCCCTTCATCGCCAGCAGCGCCTGCAGCATGGGCAGGCCGAAGGCCGCGGTCTTGCCGGTGCCGGTCTGGGCGATGCCCAGAAGGTCGCGGCCGGCCATCTGCGGCGGAATCGCCTGGGCCTGGATCGGGGTGGGCGCCTCGAAGCCGGCACGCGCCAGCCCTGCGGTCAGCGGCGCGGAAAGCCCGAAGGCGGAGAAGTCGGAAGTCGTCACGTCATGTCCTTTCGGCATGGCGCGGCCGCGCGGGCGCGCGGATGCGGCATGCTGTGCCGGCACCAGGCGCATCTGGCGAAGACGGGGAAAAGGCGACCCGGCGGGTATGTCCCGCCCTTGCGCTGTCGCGCCGCACCGGCGGTGCGGCGGCGCCGTCACGGCGCCCTGAGGGGGTGCATACGCGCCCCGGCCGCCGCTGGCAAGGGCCGATCGACCTCAGCCGCGGCGAAAGCGGAATTCGCTGTGCTGGCTGTAGATCTCGCCCGGGCGCAGCACCGCCTGGGGGAAATGCGGCCAGCGCGGAGAGTCGGGCCACAGCTGCGGCTCCAGCGCGACGCCCGAGAACGGGCGGTAGCCGATGCCGTCCAGCCCCGGCGGCCGGGTGGGGATTCCGGCGCCGTCATAGACCTGCAGGCCGGGCTCGGTGGTCCAGACATCCAGCGCGATGCCGGTCGTGGTCGAGACCAGCGTCGCGGCGTGGCGTGGCGCGCGGCGCGCCGGGGCGAGGCAGAAGTTGAGATCGACGGGCCGCGCCGCGTCGCCGATCGCTGCGGGGCGGCGGAAGTCGAACGGCGTTCCGGCCAGCGGACGCACCGCGCCGGTGGGGATCAGCTCGGCATCGGTCTCGGTGAAGGCGGCGGCATGAACGGTCAGCAGGTGGTCGCGAACCGTGCCGCGCCCGCCATCGGTCAGGTTGAAATAGCCGTGATGGGCCAGATTGCACAGGGTGGGGGCATCCGCGGTTGCCGTGAGGGTGACGCGCAGTGCCCCTTCGGCAAGGCCGTAGGTGCAGGATATGTCCAGCCGGCCGGGAAAGCCCATCTCACCGTCGGGGCAGACCAGTTGCAGCGTGGCGCTGTCGGGGGTGGTCGCCGCGAAGCGCCAGCGGCGCCGGCCGGTGCCCGCGCTGCCGCCATGCAGGCAGTGCCGGCCGTGGTCGTTGCGGTCGAGCTGGTGCAGCCGCCCGTCGAGTTCGAGCCTGCCGCCGGCGATGCGGTTGGCGAACCGCCCGGCGATGGCGCCGAAATGGGGCGAATGGCGCGGATAGTGGGCCGCCTCGTCGAAGCCCAGCACCAGCGGATGGGGATGGCCCTCCATGCGCAGATCCTGGACCGCCGCGCCCCAGTCGATGATGCGCGCCACCAGCCCGCCGCCGGCGATGGTGACGCGCGAGACCGGGGCGCCGTCGATGGTCCCGAATCTCTCGATCATGCGCCCGCCCGGGGCCCGCGGCCCGCCTCTGCCCGATCCATTCCCGCCAGCCCCCGCTTCCGGCCGCGCCGCCAAGCGATTCAGCGGCCGCGGCCGCGCGATGTCAATGCCGCGCGCCCGCCTCGGGGGGCGGGGGCTCGGCCGGCAGCCAGACGGTGAAGGTGCTGCCCTCGCCCGGGCTGCTGTCGATCTGCAGCTGACCGCGATGGCGGTTCAGCACATGCTTGACGATGGCCAGGCCCAGGCCGGTGCCGCCGCGCGCCCGGCTGGAGCGGGTCGAGACCCGGTAGAAGCGTTCGGTCAGCCGCGGGATATGTTCGCGCGCAATGCCGGGGCCGCGGTCGCGCACGCTGATCCCCACCATGCCGGGAAAGCTGGGCGAGGGGGGGGCGGAGGCGACCGTCACCTCGGTTCCCGGCGGGCTGTGGCGCAGGGCATTGTCGATCAGGTTGATGAAGACCTGCACCAGCTGGTCGCGATCTCCGGGCACGACCGGCGCCCCGGTCAGCCGCAGGTGAACGGGCGCCCCGGCGGCCTCGGCCTCGGGCCGGACCGCGGCCAGCGCCTCGCGCACCACCTCGGCCAGCGCGCAGCGATCGCGGGGGGGAAGATGCTCGGACATCTCGATGCGGCTCAGCGACATCAGATCCTCGACAAGCCGCTGCATCCGCTGCGCCTGCCGCGCCATGGTGGCCAGGAAGCGGTCGCGGGCCGCCGGGTCGTCGCGCGCGGGGCCCTGCAGGGTCTCGATATAGCCCAGGATCGCCGCCAGCGGCGTGCGCAGCTCGTGGCTGGCATTGGCCACGAAGTCGGCCCGCATCTGGTCGAGGCGCCGCTCGCTGGTGCGGTCCTCGATCAGCACCAGCAGGCGGGCGGAACGGCCGGTGCCGTCGGGGAGGAGGCGGGCATCGAGGTGATGTTCCCGGCCCTGGCGCGACAGGGTGAAGGCGGCGCGCACCGGCGCCCCCGTCGCGCGCGCCTCGGCCAGCGCGTCCAGGAAGGCGGGCGCGCGCAGCGCCGCGGCGACATGGTCGCCGGGGGCGAGGCGGGGGAACATGTCCCGCGCGGCCTCGTTCGCCATGGCCACGAGATCCCCCGGGCCGATCGCGATCAGCGGCAGCGGCAGCCGCGCCAGGGCCTGCGCCGCCTCGGCCGGGGTGCGGGCGCCATCCTGCGCCGCGCCCGCCACGGGCCGGCCGCGGCCCCGCCCGCGCAGCAGCGCCAGCGCCGCCCCGCCGGCCAGCGCCGTGGTCCCCGCCACGGCCAGCGGTCCCGCCCCGGCCAGCCCCGCGACCAGCGCCGCGCCGGATGCGGCGATCACCGGCAGCGCCGCCCCCGCGGGGGATGCAAGGCGCGCGATCCGGCTCCTCGGGCCAGGCTTGGACATCGGCAACGGCTCCTTCACCGCCAGACGGCATGATCGGGGGCTGGAACAAGCCGCCCGCATGGTTATCTAGCAGAGGGGTGAAGGCGTGCCACCCATGGCACCGAGGGAAGGGACCGATGATCCGCTACAGCCTCAGATGCGCCCGGGGGCACGAGTTCGACAGCTGGTTCGCCTCCAGTGCCGCTTATGACGAGCTGAAGGCCGCCGGACGGCTGACCTGTGCCGTCTGCGGCGGGTCCGATGTGGACAAGGCGATGATGACCCCCGCGATCGCCTCGGGGGGCGCCGAACCGGAACGGCCGCTCTCCGCGCCCGCATCGGCGGCCGAACAGTTCCTGGCCGAGCTTAGGCGCCGCATCGAGGCGGGGACCGAGGATGTCGGCCGCCGCTTCGCCGCCGAGGCGCGCGCCATCCATGCCGGCGAGGCGCCGCAGCGCCCGATCCGCGGCGAGGCGACGCTGGCCGAGGCCCGCGCGCTGATCGAGGACGAGATCCCCGTGCTGCCCCTGCCCTGGCGGTCGCGCGTCGACGGCTGAGCGCGGCCCCGCGCTTGCGGGCGACCGGCCCAGCGGGTAAGAGGGCGCCGCAATTGCCCAGCGAGGGGGAAGGCGCGGCCATGTCCAGGCTCGTGATGAAGTTCGGCGGCACCTCGGTCGCCGATCTTGGCCGAATCCGCAACGCCGCGCTGAAGGTGAAGGCCGAGGTCGATCGCGGGCACGAGGTGGCGGTGATCGTCTCGGCGATGGCGGGCAAGACCAACGAGCTGGTGGCATGGGTGCGCGAGGTCTCGCCGTTCTATGACGCGCGGGAATATGACGCGGTGGTCTCCTCGGGCGAGAACGTCACCGCCGGGCTGATGGCGCTCACCCTGCAGGAGCTGGGCGTGCCCGCGCGCAGCTGGCAGGGCTGGCAGGTGCCGCTGCGCACCAATGCCGCCCATGGCGCGGCCCGAATCGAGGCGATCGACACCACCCTTCTGGAACAGAAGTTCCGCCAGGGCCTGCATGCCGTCATCGCGGGGTTTCAGGGGGTGAGCCCCGAGGGCAGGATCACCACCCTGGGCCGCGGGGGGTCCGACACCTCGGCCGTGGCCTTCGCCGCCGCGCTGGGCGCGGAACGCTGCGACATCTATACCGATGTCGATGGCGTCTACACCACCGATCCGCGGATCACCAAGAAGGCCCGCCGGCTGGAACGCATCGCCTATGAGGAGATGCTGGAGCTGGCCAGCCTCGGCGCAAAGGTGCTGCAGACCCGTTCGGTCGAGCTGGCGATGCGCTACAAGGTGCGGCTGCGGGTGCTGTCGAGCTTCGAGGACGGTCCGGGGACGCTGGTCTGCGACGAGGAGGAGATCATGGAGTCGAGAGCGGTCAGCGGTGTCGCATTCCAGCGCGACGAGGCGAAGGTGACCCTGATCGGCGTCGCCGACCGCCCCGGCGTGGCCGCGGCGATCTTCGGCCCGCTGGCCGAGGCCGGGATCAATGTCGACATGATCGTGCAGAACATCTCCGAGGGCGGCGCCACCGACATGACCTTCTCCTGCGCGGTCGATGACGTGCCCCGCGCCGAACGCGCGCTGCGCACCGCCCGCGATCTCGGCGCCATCGACTGGCGCGAACTGGTGACCGACACCGAGGTGGCCAAGGTCTCGATCGTCGGCATCGGCATGCGCTCCCATTCCGGGGTGGCGGCCAAGATGTTCGCGACCCTGGCGCGCGAGGGGATCAACATCAAGGTCATCACCACCTCCGAGATCAAGGTCTCGGTGCTGATCGATCGCAAATACATGGAACTGGCGGTCCAGGCGCTGCATGACGCCTTCGAGCTGGAGCGGGCAGGGGGATGACCGGCTGGGGCGATCCGCCCGCGCCGGCCCGCAGGGGCGTCGACAGCCGCGTCCTGCTCAAGCGCCTCGCCCAGGTGATGGCCGAGCCGGGAACGGGCCAGGAACGGCTCGACCGAATCGTCAGCATGATCGCCGCTTCGATGGAGACCGAGGTCTGCTCCATCTATCTGCGCCGCGACGAGAAGACGCTGGAACTGTGCGCGACCCAGGGCCTGCGCGCCGATGCGGTGCATGTCAGCCGCCTGCGGATCGGGCAGGGGCTGGTCGGCCGCATCGCCGAGGAGGTGCAGCCGATCAACACCGCCGACGCCCCGCGCGAGAAGGGCTTTCGCTATCTGAAGGAGACGGGCGAGGAGGTCTATTCCAGCTTCCTCGGCGTGCCGATCCAGCGGCTTGGCGAGGTGATCGGCGTTCTGGTGGTCCAGACCCGCGATCCGCGCCTGTTCACCGAGGACGAGGTGCACGGGCTGGAGGTCGTGGCCATGGTGCTGGCCGAGATGACCGAGCTTGGCGCCTTCGTCGATTCGGGCGCGCTGGAGATGGCCGCGCTGCACCGCCGCCCCTTCCATGTCCGCGGCGTGTCCGGCCAGGAAGGGGTGGCGATGGGCACGGTGGTCCGCCACGAGCCGGCCATTGTCGCCCATGCGCCGGTGGCCGAGGATCCCGAGGCCGAGCGCGCGCGGCTTCACCGTGCCATCGAGGCGATGCGCCGCGAGATCGACCTGATGCTGGAGGACGATCTGGTCCAGGGCAAGGGCGAGCATCGCGAGGTGCTGGAGACCTACCGGCTGTTCGCCCATGACAAGGGCTGGCTCAGGCGGATGGAGGCGAACATCGACCGCGGCCTGTCCGCGATCCTCGCCGTCGAGAAGGAGCAGTCCGAGACCCGCGCCCGGATGGAGCGGATCCAGGATCCCTATCTGCGCGAAAAGCTGCACGACCTCGACGATCTCGCCAACCGGCTGCTGCGCCATCTCGCCGGCGAGGACGGCACCAGCCGCGACCTGCCGCCCGACGCGATCCTGGTCGCGCGCAACATCGGCCCGGCCGAGCTTCTGGACTATGGCCGGGCGCTGAAGGGGGTGGTGCTGGAGGAGGGCTCGGTCGGCAGCCATGCCGCGGTGGTCGCCCGGGCGCTGGCCATCCCGCTGGTGATCCAGGCGCCCCGCATCACCCGCGAGGCCCAGAACGGCGACCGCATCCTGGTCGATGGCGACACCGGGCAGGTGCATCTGCGCCCCGAGGAGAGCGTGGCCCAGGCCTTTGCCGAGAAGCTGGCGATGCGCGAGCAGGCGCAGGAGGCCTATGCCGCGCTGCGCGACCTGCCGGCCGAGACGCGCGACGGGGTCCGCGTCAGCCTGATGATGAATGCGGGGCTCTTGGCCGACCTGCCCAGCCTGCCCAGCTGCGGCGCCGAGGGGGTCGGGCTCTACCGCACCGAGCTGCAGTTCCTGGTGCGCAGCCGCGTGCCGCGCCGCGGCGACCAGGCGCGATTCTATTCGCGGGTGCTGGACGCCGCCCGCGGCAAGAAGGTGGTGTTCCGCACCCTCGACATCGGGTCGGACAAGGTGCTGCCGAACATGAAGCGCCAGGACGAGCCGAATCCGGCGATGGGCTGGCGCGCCATCCGCCTGGGGCTCGACCGCCGCGGGGTGATGCGCATGCAGGTGCAGGCGCTGCTGCGCGGCGCGGCGGGGCGCCCGCTGTCGATCATGTTCCCCTTCATCGCCCAGATCGACGAGTTCGAGCGGGCCCGCGAGCTGGTCGAGCGCGAGGTCGCCGCCGAACGCGCGCTGGGGCATGCGGTGCCCGAGCGGCTGGAGATCGGCGCGATGCTGGAGACGCCCAGCCTCGCCTTCGCCCCGGACCGCTTCTTCCGGATGACCGATTTCATCTCGATCGGGGGCAACGACCTCAAGCAGTTCTTCTTCGCCGCGGATCGCGAGAACGAACGCGTGCGCCGCCGCTACGATTCGCTCAGCGTCAGCTATCTGACCTTCATCGAGCAGATCGTGGCGCGCTGCGCCGAACACGGCACGCCGCTGTCCTTCTGCGGCGAGGATGCCGGCCGCCCGGTCGAGGCGCTGGCGCTGGCGGCGATCGGGCTCAGGGCGCTGTCGATGCGGCCGGCCTCGATCGGGCCGGTGAAGCTGCTCATCCGTTCGGTCTCGCTGGCCGATGCGCGCGCGGTGATCGCCGAGGCGCGGCGGCGCGGCGCCGATTCGGTGCGCCATCCGCTGACGGCCTGGCTGCGCGAGACCGGCGCGCCCCTCTAGCCGCGCCGGCGCCGGCTCATCCCTCCCAGCGGCGCACCGCACCCGACAGATCGGCCAGCGCGCCCGGTTCCAGTTCGCGCGCCAGCACCCGGTCCGGATTGGTCGGCGGCGGAAAGGTCACGCTGCCGCAGCGGGCAAAGCCGAAGCGCCGGTAATAGGGTTCGTCCCCGACCAGCAGCACCCGCGACCAGCCCAGTTCCCGCGCCCGGTCCAGCGTGGTGCGGATCAGCATGCCGGCCAGCCCCTCGCCCTGCCGGGTGGGATGCACCGCCACCGGCCCCAGCAGGAGCGCGGGCGTGCCCCGCTCTCCCACCCTGACCGGCCAGTAGCGGATCGCGCCCACCACGGCATCGTATTCGTCGCGGGCCAGCCGGCACAGCGCGGCGATCGGCGCCACGCCGTCGCGCAGGCGGTAGGAGGAAAGGGCGGTGCGCCCCGGGGCGAAACAGGTGTCGTAGAGCGCCTCGACCTCGGGCACATCCTCGGGCGTCTCGGGCAGGATGCGGAACATGGGCGGGATCCGGATGGATGGGGGCAGCCGGGCTGCGGTGTGGCGACGCTCAGCCCCCTCGTCGCAATGCCCTTGCCATTCCCGCGCCCTCCCGCCAGCTTGGGCGCGCCTAGCACGGGGCCGCGGGCGCCGCAACAGGCATGGGAACCACGACCGGCAGCGAGCGAGGATGTTCTATCGAACCGACGGCGGGCGCCCCGAGGCGCTGCGCCACAATCCCTTCAAGGCGATCGTCGCACCCCGTCCGATCGGCTGGATCGCCACGCGCGATCGCGACGGGCGGAACAATCTCGCCCCCTACAGCTTCTTCAATGCCATCGCCGATGACCCGCCGATGGTGATGTTCGCCACCACCGGCCCCAAGCCCGATGGCAGCCCCAAGGACAGCCTGACCAACATCCGCGAGACCGGCGTGTTCTGTGTCAACATCGTCAGCGAGGCGCAGATCGAGGCGATGAATGCCTCGAGCGCCCATCTGCCCGCCGGCGAGGACGAGTTCGCCCGGGCGGGCCTGCAGGCGCTGCCCTGCGAGACGATCGACTGCGCGCGGGTCGCGGGGGCGCCGGCCAGCCTGGAATGCCGCCTGTGGCGGATCATCGAGCTGCCCGGGGCGGCGAATGCCGTGACGATCGGCGAGGTGACGGGGATTCACATCGACGATCGTCACCTGCGCGACGGGATCCTGGACGTGACGCGCTATCGGCCGCTGGCGCGGCTGGGCTATCGCGACTATACCCTGGTGCGGGAGCTGTTCGCCCTCGACCGGCCCGATGACTGACCGGCGGCGGGCCGTCCCGCGGATCCTCTTCGGCGCCTGGGCCGCGGTCTGGCTGGGCGCCTTCGTCGTCTTTCTGTCCACCCCCGCGACCGGCGACGGCTTCACCCGCGGACTGAACCGGGTGATGCTGTTCCTGGGCTGGCAGGGGGCCGCCGCGCTGCTCGCCCTCGCCGCCTGGCTGGCCGGGCGGCGCGCCACGGGGCGCGACCGCATTGCCGCCCGGATTCCGGCCCTCCTCTCGGGTCTCGTCCTGGGGGGCGTCGCCGCCATCGTCCTGTGGGCGGTGGCGACCGCCTGAGGGGGCGCCCCGGCCGGGGACCGCCTCGCGGCCCGGCGCCCCCCCCCGCGCGGCCCCTAGCTCTGGTCGGCCACCGCCTCGGCCTCGATCTCGATCCCGTAGGGGCCGACCAGCCCGCCGATCGCGACCAGCGTGTTGGCCGGGCGGACATTGGCGAAGACCCGGGCATGGGCGCGGCTCGCCTCCTCCCACCGGGCGATGTCGGTCAGATAGATCCGGGTGCGCACGACATCCTCGATCCTGCCGCCCACCGCCTCGATCGCGGCGGCGATCTTGTCGAGGATGAAGGTCGCCTGACCCTCGACATCGTCCGGACAGACCGGATTGCCGTGATGGTCGGTGGCGGTGGTGCCGCTGACCAGGATCCGGTCGCCCACCCGCACGGCGCGGCTGAAGCCGGCGGCGGCCTCCCAGACCGATCCGGTCTCGGTGCGCATGCGCGCGGGCCGGGCCGGCATGGCCGAGGCGGGATAGACGGGGGGCAGGGAATCGAGGTGGTGCGACAGGTCGCCCGAGGCGGTCAGGAAGGGCGGGCGGCGGTATTCGTCGCCGCAATCGCCGGGGATCGGGCGGGCCGCGGCGAGGGCCGCATCGAGGGCGGCTCGGTCGTCCTGGTCGAGGGTAAGCGACAGGATCCGCCGGTTGTCGGCGCGGTGTTCGGATTCGCCCAGCCGCGCGCCCACGATCACCGCCGCCACCGCCGGATGGTCCAGCACCCAGCGCGTGGCGACATTGGCGATCGAGACGCCGTGGCGCCGCGCCACGCCGGCCGCGGCGCGCAGGATGCCCTGGAACACCGGCCAGCCGCCGGCGGCATCGATGAAGCGGCGATACTTCATCTTCGACCAGTCCGCGACCGCCTCGGGTTCGGGCCGGTCCAGCCAGCGTTCCGACAGGAAGCCGCCGCACAGGGTGCCATAGGCCAGAAGCCGGACCCCGTGGCGGTCGCAGACCTGCGACAGCGCCCCCGCCGCGCGGCGGTCGAGCAGCGAGAAGCTGACCTGGTTGGTCGCCACCGGGATCCCCTCGGCGCAGACCAGATGCAGATGCGCCGCGTCGAAATTGGTCACGCCCAGGGCGCCGATCAGCCCTTCCTCGACCATCCGCGCCAGCCAGCGCAGCGCGTCCAGATAGCGCGGATCCTCATAGCGCCACCAGTGGAACTGCATCAGGTCGATGCGCCCGACATCCAGCCGGCGCAGCGCCGTCTCGACCCCCGCGCGCACGGTGGCCTCGTCCATCTCGGCGGGCGCCGGACACCACTTGGTGCAGATCACCGGGGCGGGGCGCCCCTCGGCCAGCAGGATGCGCCGCGCCCGGCCGGCGATGATCTCCGCGCTGCCATAGTGATCGGCCATGTCGAAGGTGGCGAAGCCGTCGCGGGCATAGTCGGCCAGCTCGGCCCCCGCCAGGTCGGGGTCCAGCGTGCGGCCGTCCTTCTCCAGATCGGCCACCTGCCACAGCCCGGTGATCACCGGATCGACGGCCAGGCCCGGCGCGATGGGCGTGCGCGGGAAGGCGGGGGAATCGGCGTCGGTCATCACTGGTCCTTTCGCGGCGGAGATCCCGGGCGCATAGTGCAGCCCATGCGTGCGGACGCAAGGGCGGAGGGGCGCGATGGCGGGCGGGGCCGGGCGGCTGGGGC
>RFGB01000023.1 GCA_003697125.1 Alphaproteobacteria bacterium | reverse complement strand
CTGATCCCCTCCGGCGCCGGGCGTCCCTGCCCGCCCCCCCCGCGCACCGGCGGCATCACCGCCGGCCTTCCCGCAATGCCGCATCACCCGCCCCCGCAGCGGGCGCGACACCGCGCCCGGCGGTCGTTGACCCCGCGGCGTGGGGGTGGTATTGAATCACCATGTAGACAACATGTCCATATAGTGAGATTTGATGTGAGCGAAGGCCGGGCTGGCGTGCAGGTTCTCGAAAGGGCGATCCAGATCATCGATGCGATCGCGGAATCGCCGCAGGGCCTGACGGCGCAGGCCCTGGCCGAGCGGCTGGACCTGACGCGGCCGACCATCCACCGGCTGCTCGGCGCCCTGGTCGATCACGGCTTCCTCAGGCGCAACCGGCGTCTGGCCCGCTACGAGCTCGGCCTGCGCCTGGTCCAGCTGGGCCGCCTCGCCTATTCCAGCCTCGACCTGCGCCACAGGGCGCGCCGCGGCCTTGCCGATCTGGTGATCCGCACCCGGGAAAGCGCCAGTCTGGCCATCCTGGACGGAACCGACATCGTCATCGTCGACGGATTCGACGGACCCGGCGTGCTGCGCCCGGCCAATCTCGTGGGCAGGCGCATCCCGGCGCATGTCACCGCCGCGGGCAGGGCGCTGCTGGCCGAAGGGGGCGAGCGGATGCTGCGACGCTATCTGGAGGAGGCCGGGTGGCCGGGCGGCGCGGATCCCGGCGATCCCCGCGCCGGGCTGCTGCGCGAACAGCTGCGCCGCGCACGCCGGCAGGGCTATGCCGTCGAACAAGACGAGTTCGAGATCGGGATGACCAGCGTCGCCGCGGTCATCCGGAACCATTCAGGCGCCGCCGAATCCGCCCTGGTCCTGTCCGGCCCGTCCCAGCGGATGTCGATCGAACTGATCGAGGCCGAATACGGGCCGCTGGTGCAGATGAACGCCATGTCCATCTCGCGCGAGCTGGGGTGGGCGGCGCCCGAGCAGAGCATCGCCGAGCTGGAGCAGGCGGTGGAAGCCGCGCGGGTCAGCTCGGCCAACGGAGAGTGGCTGCCGAAGCGTGCAGATGAAGGGAGGAATCCTATGCGAAACGGAAACCGGATCCTGGCAACCATGGCCGGCGCCGCCCTGGCGGCGGCCTCGGTCGCGGCTGTTCGCGCGGAGGAGATGACCCTGCGCTATGCCCATGCCAACACCACCAGCTATCCCTATCACACCGCGGGCCTGGCCTTTGCCGAGCGCATTGCCGAGGAGACCGGCGGGGAGATCACCGTGGAGCTGTTCCCGCAGGGGCAGCTGGGCGGGGAGCGCGACATCCTGGAAGGAATCCAGTTGGGAACCGTCGACTTCCAGGCCCTGTCGCTGGGCGTGCTGGGAAACGAGATCATGGCGGTCAATGTCCTGAACCTGCCGTTCATCTTCGCCAGCGCCGAACATTTCATCGAGGTCACGACCGGCGAGATCGGCCGCAAGATCCTGCGCATGGCGCAGGAGGAAGGCGATGCCAAGGGCATCAAGGTCCTCGCCATCGCCGGGCCGATGTTCCGCCACCCGATGAACAATGTCCGCCCCATCGACAGCGTGGACGATTTCCGCGGCCTGAAGTTCCGCACGATGGAGGTGCCGCTGCACCGCGACACCTATGACGCGCTGGGCGCCACGCCGGTCCCCCTGCCCTTCGGCGAGGTCTATACCGCGCTGCAGACCGGTGTGGTGGACGGCAACGAGAACGGCGCGTCCGCGCTCTACATGAACCGCTTCCACGAGGTCCAGAAATACGTCACGGAACTTCCGGTGGTCTCCAACAGCGGCGCCCTGGTGATGAGCGCGGTCACCTATGACCGGCTGAGCGAGGATCAGCGCCGGGCGGTCCACGATGCGGCCAGGGTCTGGACCGAGGTCATGAACCGGGACGGGCTGGCCCAGGAGGCCGCCGCCTTCGAGGCGATGGCCAAGGCGGGCATCGAGGTGACGCATGTGCGCGACGTGTCGGCCTTCGTCGAGGCGACGCGGCCGGTCTACGAGAAGTACATGGCGGGCTTCTCGGACGAACACCGCGCCCTGGTGCAGGAGATCCTCGCCTCGCAGCGGAAGTGACGGATGCGTCTCCTTCAGCCTCTGGTCGGCAGGCTGGAAAGGGTCACGGCCGTGCTGGCGGCCGTGGCCCTGGCCGGGTTCACCGCCATCATCATCGTCGAGGTATCCGCGCGGTTCCTCCTCGGCGTCTCGTTCTTCTGGGCGAATGAGGCGGCGACATACCTGTTCGTGTATTCCGTCTTCTTCGGCAGCAGCGTCGCCCTGTCGCGCGGGCAGCTGATGGGCATCGCCGAGCTGCGCGAGGCGCTGCCCGACCCGGTCCGGCGCCTGCTGTCGATGGCCTCGCACCTGCTGATCGCCGGCTTCTGCGGCCTGGCCTGCGCGACATCCCTTCAGCTGTGGAGCCATGCCTGGAGCCGGGGGGCGATCAGCCCGGCGCTGGAGATTCCGATGCATGTCGTCTATCTGCCGCTGCCGCTGGGCTTTGCCCTGATGGCCCTGTTCGCCCTCAACCTTCTCGCGGCCGAGATCGCGGCGCAGCTTGCCGCCATCCGCGCCCGGGCGGGCGGGGAGTAGCCCGGCCATGTCCGCGGTGCTGGGATTCTCGCTCCCGCTCCTGATCGGCGTGCCGATCGTCTTCGTGCTGGGGATCATGGGCCTGTGGTATGTGTGGGACTCGGGCCTGCCCACCCTGCTGGTGCCCCAGCGCCTGTTCGTCGGGCTCAACTCGTTCCTGATCCTCGGCGTGCCGCTGTTCATCCTGACCGGGAACATCATGAACGCCATGGGGGCGACGGACCGGATCGTCGCCTTCGCCAATCTGGTCGTCGGGCGGTTCCGCGGCGGGCTGGCATATGTGGCCCTGGTGGCGATCATCCTGTTCTCGGCGGTGGTCGGCGCCGGGGCGGCGGCAGCCTCGGCGGTGGGTGCGACGCTGATCCCGGCGATGAAGCGCGCCGGCCATTCCGCCGAGCAGGCCGCCAGCCTGGTGGCCGCCGGGGCGACCATCGGGCCGATCATCCCGCCATCCATCGCGATGATCGTCTACGGCGCCATCGCCAATGTCTCGATCGCGGCGCTGTTCGTGGGCGGGATCATCCCGGGGCTGCTGTTCGGCCTGGCGCTGGCGCTGGTGGTGCGCTTCAAGGCGCGCATGGAGTCGCGTCCCGAGCCGGGCGAGGGGCCCGGCGCGCGGGAGGTGCTGCGGATCTTTGCCGGCGCGCTGCCGGGGCTGGCGATGCCGGTCATCGTGCTCGGCGGCATGCTGGCGGGCATCTTCACGCCACCGAGGCGGCCGGCGTCTCGGTCGCCTATGCGCTGATCGTGGGCTTCGGGCTGTATCGCACCCTCACGCTGGGCATGCTGTGGCGGATCCTGAAGGAAACCGCCGTCATGGCCGGCGGCGTGATGCTGATCGTGGCGACCGCAAGCCTGTTCTCGTGGATCCTGGCCGCGGAGCGCATCCCCCAGCAGGCGGCGGCGCTGTTCGCGGAGATGGACGCGCGCCCGATCCTGCTCCTGATCGTCATTAACCTGCTGCTGCTGCTCGTGGGATGCATCATCGAGACCCTCGCGGCGATCATCGTCCTCACGCCGGTGCTGCTGCCGATCGTGACCGCGGCGGGCATCGACCCGCTGCATTTCGGCATCATCATGGTGGTCAATCTCAGCATCGGCCTGGCCACCCCGCCCGTGGGGGTCAACCTGTTCGTCTCGGCGGCGGTCGCGCAGGTGTCGCTGCTGGCGGTGGCCCGGCAGATCCTGCCCTATCTGGGCGCGCTCCTGGCCATCCTGCTGCTTCTGATGCTGGTTCCGGATCTCAGCCTCATGCTGCCCCGCCTGCTGGGCAGCCATGCCGGCCCGTGAACCACGGCAAGTCCATCCCCAGACAACCCGGTAGAGGAACATGCAAAGAGGCGACTGCATATCGCTTGGCATCATCGGCTGCGGGCGCATCGGCCGCGCCCATGCGCAGGCGGCGCTGGAGGACGGCCGCTGCAGACTGGTGGCGCTTGCCGACCCGGTCCGTCCCGACCGGCTCGGCGCCGAGGTCGGCGCCCGGCTCGTCACCAGCGACTATCGCGAGCTGCTGGAGCGCAGCGACATCGACGCCGTGGTGATCGCGACGCCGACCGACACGCATCTGCCGATCGCCCTGGACGCGGTGGCGGCGGGCAAGCACATGCTGGTCGAGAAGCCGGTCACCCTGGATGCCGCCGGCGCCGAACAGCTCGCACAGGCCGCGCGGGCGGCGGGGGTGACGGTGATGGTCGCCCAGAGCCGCCGCTTTCCCCCCGCGGTCGCCGAGCTGGTGCGCCGGCTGCCGCGGATCGGCGCCATCTTCCGCATACACATCCATTTCCTCGTCTCCTTCCCCGCCCCCCCGACCGAGTGGTGGATATCGGCCAGGCGGGCGCGGGGCCTGGTGGTTCCGCTGCAGGGCAGCCATTCGCTGGACAGCATCCTGTGGTGGACCGGCCAGACCCCCAGGGCGGTGCTGGCCACCGGGGCGCGGCGCAATCAGGCCTGGGAAGGCGAGGACGAGGCCGACATCATCTGCCGCCTTCCCGACGAGGGCGTGGCGACGGTGCATCTGTCGCTCAGCACCGCGCCCGCGGTGCACGAGGCGCTGGTGGTCGGGGAAAGGGGGGTGCTGAGGCTGGTCGAGTCGCCGGTCGGCAGGCCGTTCACCTGGTCGTTCCGGCTGGAGGAGAACGGCGCGGGCGTCTTCGAGGATCGGGAGTGCTTTCCCTATCTTCAGCAGATGCAGGAATTCTCGTCGGCGCTGCTCGACGGGCGCACCCCGCTTGCCGGCATCGACGAGGTGCTGCCGGCGATGCGGACGATGGATGCGGCGATCGCCTCGATGACCCGGGGCGTCTGGGTTCCGGTCTAGGCCGATGGCTGTGCGGAAGGTGGTGATAACCGATTGCGATCACGGGCATGTCGATCCCGAGCGGGCGGTCCTGGAGGCAGCCGGGCTGCGGGTGGAACTGGCCCGGGCGGCCACCGAGGAGGAGGTCATCGCCGCGGCCCGCGATGCGGAAGGCATGATCGTCCAGTATGCGGCGATCGGCGATCGCGTGCTGGCGGCCTGTCCCGGGCTGCGGGTGATCGCGCGTTACGGTGTCGGCACGGACACCATTGATCTGGAGGCGGCCAGCCGGCGCAACGTCGCGGTGTGCAATGTGCCCGGCTATTGCGAGGACGAGGTGGCCGACCACGCGCTGGCGCTGATGCTGGCGGTGCTGCGCCGGATCGTGCTCCATGACCGTCACCTGCGAGCGGGCAGGTGGGATTTCCGGCTGGGGGGGCCGATACGGCGCATCCGGGGGTCGCGGCCCGGCATCATCGGCTGCGGCCGGATCGGCGAGGCCCTGGCCCGGCGGGCGCGCGCCCTGGGCATGACCGTGCTGGGCCACGACCCCTATCGGGACAGCTGGCCGGACTGGCTGCAGCCGGTGAGCCTCGAGGCGCTGCTGGAACAGAGCGATGTCGTCTCGCTCCATCTTGGTCTCGACGCCCGGACGCGCCATCTGATCGACGCCGGGCGGCTGGCGATGATGAAGCCGGGCGCGGTGCTGGTGAACACGGCGCGGGGGGGGCTGGTCGATGGCCGCGCGCTGGCGGCGGCGCTGCAGTCGGGGCATCTGTCGGGCGCGGGGCTGGACGTGTTCGACCCCGAGCCCATCCCCCCCGACCATCCGATACGCGACTGTCCGACGGCGGTCATCACCCCGCATGCGGGATTCTACTCGGTCGAGGCGCTGGAGCAGCTGAAGACCGGGGCGGCGCTTGCGGTCCGGCGGGTTCTGGTCGATGGCGACCGTTCCCACGCCCTGAATGCCGACCGGCTGCGTGGCGCATGAACCGGGGGAGGAAGCCGATGGCATCGGATCTGTTCGACCTGTCGGGGCGGATCGCGCTGGTCACCGGCGCCACGCGCGGCCTCGGCCGCGTGCTGGCCCGGGGCCTGGCCAGATCCGGCGCCGAGGTGATCATCAACGGACGGTCGGCCGACGCGGCCCGAGCGGTGGTCGAGGCGCTTCGCGGCGAGGGGCTGCGGGCACGCGCCGCGGTGTTCGACGTGACCGACGAGGCCGCGGTGGCCGGGGCGATCGGCCCCGTCGACCGCATCGACATCCTGGTGAACAATGCCGGCATCCAGCACCGCGCCCGGTTCGAGGAGATGCCGCTGGACGCATGGCACAGGGTGATCGACACCAATCTGACCGGACCCTTCCTGGTGGCCCGCGCGGTCGTGCCGAAGATGATCGCGGCGGGCGGGGGCAAGATCATCAATATCGGTTCGGTGCTGTCGGAACTGGGCCGGCCGACCATCGTCCCCTACGCCGCCGCCAAGGGCGGGGTGCGCATGCTGACCCGCGCCCTGTCCGCCGAGCTGGCAGGCAGCAACATCCAGGTGAACGCGATCGCGCCCGGATATTTCGCCACCGAGATGAATGCGGCGCTGGTCGCCGATGCCGCCTTCGATTCGTGGCTGCGGCGGCGCACGCCGGCGGGGCGGTGGGGTGATCCCGAGGATCTGGTCGGGGCCGCGGTCTTCCTTGCCTCGAAGGCCTCAGACTTCGTATCAGGACAGATGATCTTCGTCGACGGCGGCCTTTCGACCTCGGTCTAGCGGGTTCGCGCCCGGCGGCGGTCGGCCGGTCGGGGCGGGACGGGATGCCGGGAAGGGAGGTGCAACCCATGATCAGCGCGGGCGGGGCGCAGGG